>WHSL01000024.1 GCA_009380095.1 Streptosporangiales bacterium
GCAGAGCGGTGAAGGAGCTGGGACGTGAGCGATCAGGCGAGTGACGCCGCCAAGCCGAAGGCGCGCGACCTCAACAAGCTGATCCGGTACACGATGTGGTCGGTGTTCCGGGTGCGGGACCTGTCCGCGCTGGACCGCGACCAGGTGGCCGCCGAGGTGGAGGAGCTCTTCGAGCAGGGCCGCGCCAAGGGCGTGACCACCCGCGGTGGCTACGACGTGCAGGGCTTCCGCGCCGACGCGGACTTCATGTTCTGGTGGATCGCGGAGACCTCGGACCAGCTGCAGGAGATGTACACGCGGTTCCGCCGCACCGCGCTCGGCGCCGGCTGCGAGCCGGTGTGGTCGGTGATGGCGCTGCACCGCCCCGCGGAGTTCAACAAGAGCCACATCCCGGCGTTCCTCGCCGAGGAGGAGCCCCGCCCGTTCGTCTGCGTCTATCCGTTCGTGCGCTCGTACGAGTGGTATCTGCTGGACCCGGCGGAGCGCCGGGAGATGCTCGCCGAGCACGGGCAGATGGCGCGCGGCTATCCGGACGTGCGGGCCAACACGGTGCCGGCGTTCGCCCTCGGCGACTACGAGTGGATCCTCGCCTTCGAGGGCGACGAGCTTTACCGCATCGTGGATCTGATGCGCCACCTGCGGGAGTCCCGCGCGCGCCGGCACGTGCGCGAGGAGGTGCCGTTCTTCACCGGCCGCCACCGTTCGGTGCCGGAGCTCGTCGAAGCGCTGCCGTAGCGGCCTCCTACGGCGGCCGTCACTCGGCCGGCGCGGTGTTCTCCCAGTTCTGCGGGTTCTTCTTGCTCGGCTGCACGCGCGGTGGCTCCCCGGGCATCTTGGGATAACTCGGCGGGTACGGCAGGTCGCCGAGCCCGTGGTCCCGCTCGTCGCGCGCGGACATCTCCAGCAGCGGCTCCAGCGAGAACGCCCTGTCGTCGATGCCCGCGTGCACGTCCCCGAGCTCGGCGAACCGCTTCGGCACGGTGACGACGGTGAGGTCGTTCGGGTCCGTATCCGGCAGCTCGTCCCAGGTCAGCGGCGTGGAGACGGTGGCCATCGGCCGGGCGCGCACGCTGTAGGCGGAGGCGACCGTACGGTCCCGCGCGTTCTGGTTGTAGTCCATGAACACCCGGTCGCCGCGCTCCTCCTTCCACCACGCCGTGGTGGCGAGGTCGGGCGCGCGGCGTTCGACCTCCCGGAGCAACGCGATGCCCGCCCGCCGTAGCTCGACGAACGACCAGCGCGGCTCGACCCGCAGGTAGACGTGGACACCGTGGCTGCCGGAGGTCTTCGGGTACATCACGTAGCCGAGCTCGTCGGCGATCTCCCGCACCACCTGGGCGACCCGTACGGCCTCCGCGTACCCGGCGGTGCCGTGCGGATCCAGGTCGACGCGGAGCTCGTCGGGGTGCTCGGAGTCGCCACGGCGCAGCGGCAGCGGGTGGAAGTCGATGGTGCCGAGGTTGGCGCAGTACGCCACGTCCGCCAGCTCGGTGACGCACAGCGCGTCGGCGTGCCGCCCGCTGGGGAAGGTGACCTCCACGGTCTCGATCCAGTCCGGACGCTTGGCGGGGAAGCGCTTCTGGTAGATCGCGTCGGTGTGTACGCCGTCCGGGTGCCGCTTGAGGTACGTGGGCCGCCGGTCGAGGGCGCGCAGGATCCCCTCCCCGACGGACAGGTAGTACCGCACCAGGTCGAGCTTGGTGGCCCCCTGCTCAGGGAAGTACACCTTGTCCGGGTTGGTGACCTTGACGAGCCGTGGCCCCACCGGGACCTCGATGAACGGCGATGGCATGCATCGCACGCTACCCGGAGGAGGTCATCGCTGTCGCCCATGCCTCCGGCACGGCACGTGCCGGCTGCCGGCCACCGCCCAGCCGACGACCCCGAGCGAACCGAGCGCGAGGAGCAGCGCCAGCGCCAGGGACGGGCCGTTGTCGCCGTTCGGGCGGAAGAATTCCGCGAGCGAGTAGGCGGTCATCGCGGTCAGGACGAACATGCCGCTTCCGGCCAGCAGCAGCGCGCGCCGGAGCCGGCCGTCCCGCCACGGCCGCAGCCACGGCGGCGGGACCGGAGGGACGCGTCCGAGCGCGGGTAGTGCGGGCAGGGACGCCCGGTGACGTCCGAGCAGCCGTCCGGAGTGGTACGAGGTCCACATACGCAGGTAACCGAGACGCGTCAGGCGGTAGGTCCGCCCTGTCGCCACGAGCATCTTCGCCCCCCGACGAAATACGCGGGCATGTCGTTGTGTTGAGAAGTGTGATTACTGAGGCCGACATGTCAGATACCCGGCCAAGCGGCTTCGAACGTTGCTTTGTCGAGGGGGAGTAGCGTCGGAGGCATGGACAACGGCCCAGAGCGCGAGCGGATCGCGATGACCGAGGACGAGTGGCGGGTGCGGCTCAGCCCGGAGGAGTTCCACGTCCTCCGCGAGGCCGGCACCGAGCGCCCCTGGAGCGGTGAGTACGTCGAGACCAAGTCCCCGGGCGTCTACCGGTGCCGCGCCTGCGGCGCCGAGCTGTTCCGCTCGGAGACCAAGTTCGACTCGCATTGCGGCTGGCCGAGCTTCTATGAGCCCCGGGAGGGTGACGCGGTCCGGCTGACCGAGGACCGCGCGCTCGGGGTGCTCCGTACGGAGGTCCGCTGCGCCAACTGCGACAGCCACCTCGGCCACGTCTTCCACGGCGAGGGTTACCCCACGCCCACGGATGACCGATACTGCATCAACAGCATCAGCCTCACGCTCGACCCCCGGGCGCCCGACGCCGGCTGAGAACCGGCCGGCCGCGACGCGTCCCGGACACTCTCCGTTGCGTCTGAACACGTATTCCGGCGAAGTACGCCCCGGGTAGCGATGGATGGCCGATACTGCATCAATTCGATCGCGCTGACGTTGGACCACGACCCACCGAGCGAATAGAGTCCGTCCCCGTGTCCGTACGCGGACACACCGACCAGTCGTTCCGTACGGGACGACGCTCACGAAAGCTCCCTATGACCGACCTCCCCACTGACGCGAACCCTCACGAGCCCAGGCCCCGTGCGGCCGTTCCCGGGCTCGCGCGGGGCTCCTCTCCGTGGCTGGCGCCCGCCTGGGGTTTGGCCGCGGCGTCGCTCCTGGCGACGCGGCGGTCCCGCCGGTGGGCCGCGGTGGCGGTGCCCGCCACCGGGCTCGCGGCCGTGATGACCTGGTTCTTCCGCGACCCCGAGCGTGAGCCGGGGCGCGGGCGGGTGTTGTCGGCGGCCGACGGCGTGATCCAGTCGATCGACGCCTGCCCCGACGGGCGCACCCGGGTCGCGACGTTCATGAGCCCGCTCAACGTGCACGTCAACCGGGCGCCGGTGGCCGGGGTGGTGACCTCGATGCTGCGCCGCCCGGGCGGCTACCGGCCCGCGTTCGACAAGGACAGCGAGCACAACGAGCGCGTGGTGTGGCACTTCGACACGGAGTTCGGCGACGTGGAGATGGTCCAGATCGCGGGTGCGCTGGCGCGCCGCATCATCCCCTACACCACCCCGGGGGAGAAGGTCGGGCAGGCGGATCGGGTCGGGCTGATCAGATTCGGCTCACGGGTGGACATCTATCTTCCGGTAGGCATCGCTCCCGCGGTCCGCGTCGGGCAGCGCGTAGAGGCAGGACGGACCCGTTTTGATCGGGATTGACCGACGGCGCCGCCGCATCGCATCCCCGCAGGCTCCGGACAGCGCCACCATGGGCGACAGCGCACTGAACGACAGAACCCTGGACGGCCGGGCCGTGGACGACCTCGACGCCGCCGACAGCGGCCGGGTCCGCCTCTCGGTGGCGGACTACTTCACACTCGGCAACGCGCTCTGCGGCTTCATGGCGGTGTGCCGGCTCGCGGCCGCGCAGCTGGAGCAGTTCACGCACGGCGGCGTGGTCCCGCTGAACCGGCGCGACCTTGCCGCCGCCGTGGTGTTCCTGCTGGTCGCCGCGGTCTGCGACCTGTTCGACGGGAAGGTGGCGCGGCGCTACGGCGGCAGCCGCATGGGCGCCGAGCTGGACAACCTGGCGGACGCCATCAGCTTCGGCTTCGCCCCCGCGTTCTTCGTCATCACCTGGGGGGTGTTCGCGGGCGACCGGGACGCCGGGCTGTCCGTCATCGCGGCCGTCGCGGTGCTGCTGGCGGTCGTCGTACGGCTGGCGAGATTTGCCACGCAGCCGCCGGGTCAGACCTATTTCACCGGGCTGCCCGCACCGCTCGGCGCGATGACCGTGGTGGCGATCGTGCTGTTGTCGCCGCCGCCGGTGGCCGGCGTGCCGGCGATCATCTTCGTGGCCTGGCTGATGGTGAGCCGGCTCGAGTACCCCAAGCCCAGCGGGAACCTCGCCGCGGCCGTGCTGGTGTGGATCTTCGCGAGCGTGGGCTGCCTCAGCGCGTGGGCGCTGGACCTGCCGTTCGGTGACGTGCTGCTGTTCTCCGGGGCCGGCCTGGTGCTGCTCCTGGTGGTCATGGTCCCGCTCTACACGCTGCTGGCCCGCCGGGGCGGCCCGGAGGCCGACGAGCTGTAGACCGCCGGCCCGCCAACCCGCCACCCGCCAACCCGCCGGCCTGCCGGTGGCTGGGCTGTGGGCCGTGCGGGCCGTGCATCGTGTCGGGCGACGGACCGGTGGCCGTCCTCCACCGGCCCGCCGCGACCGGGCCCTCCTCCACCGGGCCCGTACCCGGGTCAGCGCCGGCCGCCGCCCTCTTCGGCGGCCAGCACCCGGGCGATCCTGTCCGCAGCCTCGTCGATCTCCTCCGCAGGAGCGATCCGCTGCGCCCACGGCCACCAGAACCACCAGGTGCCGTCCTGCGCCCGCGCGCACACCACCCAGTCGGCGAGCATGGGCGCGGCGAGGTTGTGCACCCGCAGGTGCGGTGGCCCGTCTCCGGGGGCGTACAGCCGGGCGCCGAACCCGCGCTCGCTCAGCGCGTCGCTCAGCCGCTCCAGGTGACCGAGTCGTTCGTCCGCCATCTGCCCCGGGCCGCCCCCATGTCGGCGCGCGTGACGGTGTCACGCACGTGGCTGTCGCACATGTCTCGATGTCAATGTGAGGCCCGCGTACGAGCCGCCTCTCTAGAGAGGCCACTCCAATAGCCGCATAGGCCAGATGCGAAGTCAATGCCGATGACCGCCATCGGCGCCCTGGTTGTCCGATTCGCGAAAGTGGGTAACCCCGGCCGGTCAGGCCTCGAAGTCGTACTGCAGGACGTACGCGGAGCCGTCCAGCACCATCTCGTTGACTTCGACCGGAGTGTGCTCGGCGGTGAGCGCGGTGCGGACCACGACGATCACCGGGGTGCCGGCGCCGAGGCCGAGGTCGGCCGCCTCCTCGGGGGCCGGCATGCGGGCGCAGATCTCCTCGGTGAAGTGCGCCGGCGCGTGCCCGAGCTCGGCGAGCCGGGCGTAGATGCCGCCGGGCCCGGAGTCGGCCTGGGTGATCGCGGTGCCCTCGGCGAGCACCGCCGGAAGGTACGACGTGGCGAGCTGGACGGGCCGTTCGTCCACGACGTAGCGGCGCCGCCGGACGCACACCCGTTCGCCCGGGCGCAGGTTGAGCGCGCGGGACACGTAGCCGGGGGGTTGCTCCTCGGCCACCTCCACCCGATCCGGCCCGTACACCCGGCCCTTGGTGTCGGCCTCCCAGATGGCCCGGCCCGCCTCCCACATCTCACGGGAGAGCCGCGCCTGGCCGTGCCGGCGCAGCGGCCGGAACCTGCGCACGTACACCCCGGAGCCGCGGACGGCGATGGCGAGACCCTCGTTGATCAGCACCGAGAGCGCCTGGCGGGCCGTGGCGCGGGCCACGTTGTAGCGCTCCATCAGCGTGTTCTCGCCGGGAAGTCGTGCGCCGTCGGGGAGTTCGCCGCTGGTCACGGCGGTGCGCAACTCATCCGCGATCCGCCGGTAGACCGGGCCGGACTCGGCGTCCGCGGCCTGTCGGCCCTGCCGTCCCTTGCCGCCCGGGGTTGCCACGATCATCTCCCCTCGGCCGCCTCCTGTACCGCCCTCTGTAGAGAAGTATCACGGTATAGGGCTCTACGTCCCTTATGCAGGCGACAGACCGTTGTCGGTCATACGCTACGCGTATGGATGATTACTCGGAGCAACCGACCGGCCTACCCCCGTTCCGTTCTCACTATGACGGTACGCAGCCGTTACGCAACGGCGCCAGGGGCGGTACGGGCCGCCTGCGCCGGGAGCGAGACGGTTGCCGGATGTGGCCGATGTGCCGCCGCCGGCCCCGGGCCCGCGGCGCGGCGGGCTGAATGTCGGTGCCGTCGGGCACAATCAAGCGTATGGAACTGCCGGTCACTCCACCGATCGCCCCGATGCTGGCGAAACCGGTGAAACGCATCCCGGAGGGTCCCTACAGCTTCGAGCCCAAGTGGGACGGCTTCCGGTCGATCATCTTCCGTGACGGGGACGAGGTGGAGATCGGCAGCCGCAACGAGCGGCCGATGACCCGCTACTTCCCCGAGGTCGTCGCCGCCGTGCTGGAGCACCTGCCGCCCCGGTGCGTGATCGACGGCGAGATCGTCATCCCGGACGAGTCCGGGAAGCGGCTCGACTTCGAGGCGCTGCTGCAGCGCATCCACCCGGCGGAGAGCCGGGTGAACCTGCTGGCCGAGCAGACGCCCGCGCACGTCGTGGCGTTCGACCTGCTCGCGCTGGGCGACACCGACTACATGGAGCGCCCGTTCGCGGAGCGCAGGGCCGCGCTGGCCGAGGCGCTCAAGGATGTCGGCGGGCCGATCTACCTGACGCCGGCCACCACCGACCACGCCCGGGCGGGGGAATGGTTCCAGGAGTTCGAGGGCGCCGGGCTCGACGGGCTCATCGCCAAGCCGCTGGACGGGGTGTACGAGCCCGACAAGCGCACCATGTACAAGATCAAGCACGAGCGCACCGCGGACTGCGTGGTGGCGGGCTACCGGGTGCACAAGAGCGGGCCCGACGCGATCGGCTCGCTGCTGCTCGGCCTCTACAACGACGCGGGCGACCTGGCCAGCGTGGGCGTGATCGGGGCGTTCCCGATGGCGCGCCGCAAGGAGCTCTTCACCGAGCTGCAGCCGCTGGTCACCGCGTTCGACGAGCACCCGTGGAACTGGGCGGCCCAGATGGCGGGCGGCCGCACCCCGCGCGAGGCGGAGCACAGCCGGTGGAACGCGGGGAAGGACCTGTCCTTCGTGCCGCTGCGCCCGGAGCGCGTGGTCGAGGTGCGGTACGACCACATGGAGGGCGTGCGGTTCCGGCACACCGCGCAGTTCGTCCGGTGGCGGCCGGACCGTGAGCCGCGATCCTGCACGTACGAGCAGCTGGAGGAGCCGGTCAACTTCGACCTCGGCGAGATCTTCGGATACACGCCGGAGGACTGACGCCGCACGATTGACGCCGGCCGATCGAGGCCCGGGGGGAGTGTCCGCGCGGCTAGGGGGTGCGGCGGGTGTAGCGCAGGAACAGCGCGTCGTCGTCCTCGATCAGGTGGCCGATGCGCATCGGCAGCGTGTCCGGGATGCTCGGCCCGCTGAGCACCCGTGACGCGCCGCCCGCCACCAGCAACGGGCTGACCGTCAGGCACAGCTCGTCGAGCAGGCCGGCCGCGGCGACCTGGGCCAGCACCCGCGGGCCGCCCTCGCACAGGATGCGCTCGTGGCCGCGGCGGACGAGCTCGGCCACCGCGTCCTTCATGTCCACCCGGTCGGTGCCGGCGACCACGAGGTCGGCGTTGTCCGCGGCGGTGGCGAGCCGGTCCGCGGGCGCCGACGCGGTGGTGATCACGATGGTCCGGGCGTCGTCCGGCGCCTCGGTGAAGAGCGGGCCGGTCAGGTCGAGGTCCAGGCGGCGGGTGAGGACGGCGAGCGGCGGGGTCCGGGTGCGGCCGGCGCGGAGGTGCTCCCACACCTCGCGGGGGCGCACCGGGCGGTAGCCCTCCGCCCGTACGGTGCTCGCGCCGACCAGGATGACGTCGGAGAGGCCACGCAGCAGCGCGAGGAGGCGGCGGTCCGCGGCGGAGGAGAGGCCCTGCGTCACCCCCTTCACCGCGGAGGCGCCGTCGGCGCTGGCCACCATGTTGGCCCGCACGTACGGGCCGCCGGGGTAGGCGTAGGCGGCCACGAGGTCCACATCGTCCGCGAAGTCCGGCAGCAGTCGTCGCACACCTGGAGTCTCGCAGAGTCCCCCCGCCCCCGCCGAACGGACTCCACCCCACCGCCCCCTCTCCTGGCCCCAAGATCAACAAATTGGGGAAAATCCTTCCCCCAATTTGTTGATCTTGGGATCAGAAGGGGGGTTCGAGGAGGGCGAAGGTGTCGGAGGCGGGGTGGGCGGGGAGGTCGACGCGGCGGACCTTCCAGTCCCGGGCGCCGCGCGTCCAGATCGCCGCGGCCTCGCCGACCTGGGGGAACGAGCCCACCATGACGAGCCGGTTGTCCACCGTCCAGGCGGCGGAGGTGGCCTTGAGGTGCACGGCGAGCGGCATCCGCGGGGTGCGGATCCAGCGCGGGTCCACGGTGTCGAGCACCCAGAGGTCGAGTCGCTGCACGTGCTCCCCGCCGGGGACCGGCACCTCCTGGGGCGCGGCGAACTCGGCGAAGACGTACCTGTCGCCGTAGTCGGGGACGAGCTCGCCGGGCGCCTCCAGGGCGCTCGGCCAGTGCCACTCGATCATGCCGCCGCGCAGCAGCACCCGGCGGCCGAACATGTCGAACTGCACCCACGCGTTGTCCGCGTACGCGACCGGGCCGCGCAGCTCCGCCCGGGACGTGCCGTCGTGGTCCAGCAGCATCGCGTCGCTCGCGCCGTCGGACGGGCCGTCCAGCACGAGGCCGCGTTCGGTGTCCCGGACCAGCCGGATGCCGCAGTCCAGGGTGGCGAGCTCGTGCCGGTCGGGTTCGCCGCCGTGCACGGTGATCCGGTCGAGGCGGCAGCGGTCGCGTGCGCCGTCGCGGATCACCCAGACGGAGCGGCCGTCCCGGTCCGGCACGGCGGAGCGGCCGGTGCCGATCCGGCGGGCCTCGTGGTCGGCCCCTCCGACCAGGTAGAGCTCGGCGTCGGGGGAGCAGTCGTCGCAGGGCCGGTCGCTGGAGACGATCGCCTCGTTCGGGCCGAGCGACGTGACGCTGTTGATCCGGTCGCCGTCACTGGGGATCCCGCGTACGGGGTGCCGCGTCCCGACGTCCAGGTCGATGACCACCGGCGGGTCGGCCGGTATGAGGACGCGCAGGCCAGTCGGGCCGGCGGCGGGAGCCCCCGCGAGGGTCCGTACGGGCCCGGCCACGGGGGTGACGGCGCCGCTCGGGGTCGCGGTCGGGGTGGCGGGTAACGGGCCCGGCCCGCCGCCGTCGCCGAGCGAGGCGAACACCAGGCCGGCCGCCACCGCCGTGCCGAGCAGCGCGAGCACCACCTTGCCGGCACGGCCGAGCGGACGGCGCGGAGGCGATGCCAGGACGTCCTCCGGCATGGCTTCTCCTCGCGTCCGTCGGGCTATCGCGTCCGGCGCAGCAGCATCGACGCGTGCCCGATGAGGGTGATCGGGGAGCCCGCGGCGAGCGGGTCGCGCTCGGGTCCGAGCGGGTCGGCGGTGTCCAGCACCGGCGCCCACGCCTTGCCGTACGACCCGTCCGGCAGGGTGAACGCCACCTCCCCGTCGTGCGCGTTGAGCAGCAGCAGGAACGTGTCGTCGGTCACCCGCCGGCCGCGCTGGTCGGGCTCGGTGATGGCCTCGCCGTTCAGGAACACCGCCATGGCGCGCGGGTGCCCGGTGTTCCAGTCGCCGTCGGTCATCTCCTTGCCCGACGGGGTGAGCCAGGCGATGTCCCGCGGCTCGCCGTCGCCTCGCGGGCGGCCGAGGAAGAACCGGCGGCGGCGGAACACGGGATGCTCGCGGCGCAGCCGGGACAGCCGCCGTACGTACTCCAGCAGCCCGTCCTGCGCGCTCGCCGCCTCCCAGTCCACCCAGGCGATCTCGTTGTCCTGGCAGTACGCGTTGTTGTTGCCGCCCTGGGTGCGCCCCAGCTCGTCGCCGTGCGACAGCATCGGCACGCCCTGGGAGAGGAACAGCGTGGTCAGCAGGTTGCGCATGTCCCGCGCGCGCAGCGCGTTGATCTCGGGGTCGTCGGTCGGCCCCTCCACCCCGTGGTTGGTGGCGCGGTTGTCGTCGCTGCCGTCCCGGTTGTCCTCGCCGTTGTCCTCGTTGTGCTTGCGTTCGTACGTCACCAGGTCGGCGAGCGTGAACCCGTCGTGGCAGGTGACGAAGTTGATCGAGGCGACGGGACGGCGGCCGTCGTCCTGGTAGAGGTCGCTGGACCCGGACAGCCGGGTGGCGAACTCGGTGAGCACCGGCCGGCCGCGCCAGAAGTCGCGCACGGTGTCACGGTACTTCCCGTTCCACTCGGTCCACAGTGGCGGGAAGTTGCCGACCTGGTAGCCACCGGGCCCGACGTCCCACGGCTCGGCGATCAGCTTGACCTGGGAGATGACCGGGTCCTGCTGCACGATGTCGAAGAACGTGGAGAGCCGGTCCACGTCGTGGAACTCCCGCGCCAGCGCGGAGGCGAGGTCGAAGCGGAACCCGTCGACGTGCATGTCCAGCACCCAGTAGCGCAGCGAGTCCATGATCAGCTGCAGCGCGTGCGGGTGCCGTACGTTGAGGCTGTTGCCGCAGCCGGTGTAGTCGAGGTAGTAGCGCGGGTCGTCGTCGCGCAGCCGGTAGTAGGCGGCGTTGTCGATGCCGCGCAGCGAGAGCGTGGGGCCCATGTGGTCGCCCTCGGCGGTGTGGTTGTAGACCACGTCGAGGATGACCTCGATGCCCGCCGCGTGCAGGGCCTTCACCATGGCCTTGAACTCCAGCACCTGCTCGCCGCGCCCGCCCGCGGACGCGTACGTGGAGTGCGGCGCCAGGTAGGCGAGCGTGTTGTAGCCCCAGTAGTTGGTCAGCCCGCGGGCCACCAGGGCGTGCTCCGGCACGAAGTGGTGCACCGGCATCAGCTCGACGGCGGTGACGCCCAGCTCGGTCAGGTAGTCGATCATCACCGGGTGCGCCAGCCCCGCGTACGTGCCGCGCAGCGCTTCGGGGATGCCGGGGTGCCGGACCGTCAGCCCGCGCACGTGCGCCTCGTATATGAGCGTCTCGTGGTACGGGACGCGCGGCGGCCGGTCGTCGCCCCAGTCGAAGAACGGGTTGACCACCACGCTCTTCGGCATGTACGGCGCGCTGTCGTCGTCGTTGCGGCGGCCCGGGTCGGCGAACCGGTACGAGAAGAGCGCCTCGTTCCACCGCACGTCCCCGTCGATGGCCTTGGCGTACGGGTCCGTGAGCAGCTTCGCCGGGTTGCACCGGTGCCCGTCGCGCGGCTCGTGCGGCCCGTGCACGCGGAAGCCGTAGCGCCGGCCCGGCCCGACGCCCGGAACGTAGGCGTGCGAGACGAACCCGTCCCGCTCGGGCAGCGCCACACGGGTCTCATGGCCCTCGTCGTCGAACAGGCACAGGTCGACGTGGCGCGCCACCTCGGAGAAGAGCGAGAAGTTGGTCCCCGTCCCGTCCCAGGTGGCGCCGAGCGGATAGGGATCACCCGGCCAGACCTCCAGGACGCACCTCCTCGCGACGAACACACGTGACGTGTGAGCTTGTACCCACCACCATCACCACACGACCGGGAGTCTACGGGCTGGAACCACCCCGGTATCGCACCGTTACGATCCTCGCGGTCAGCCGGCCAGCGGAACCGCCGCGGTGGCGGCCGCCTCGTCGTAGCGGCGGAGGACCAGCTCGGCGAGCTCGGGCGCGGCGCCGAGGACGGGGGCGACGACGGCCGCCCCGGCCTGCACCGACGCCTCCCTGACCGCCTCGGCGAACAGCCCCGGCCACAGCAGGTACGTGGCCACGGCCACCCGCGGCGCGCCCTCCGCGAGCAGCCGGGCCACCGCCTCGCCGGGCTTGGGGGAGGCGGCCGACGCGTACGCGACCCGTACGTCCCGCAGCGTCCGGCGCCGCCACCGCCGCGCCATCCCGGCGACGACCGCGCCCGCCGACGGGTCGGTGGAGCCGGCCGCGGCCAGCACCACCGAGGTGCCCCGGTCCGTACGGTCCACGCCCGCCTCGGTGAGCCGCCGGTCCAGCGCGTCGATGAGCAGGTCGTCGGGGCCGAGCGTGGCCCCGTACGCGAGCTCCAGCCGCGGGTGCCGGGCCCGTACCTCGGTCAGCGCCGCGGGCAGGTCCGTGCCGCTGTGGTAGGCCGCCGTGAGCAGCAGCGGCAGCACCACCGCGGAGCGGTGCCCCCGCTCGGCGAGCGTCGCCAGAGCCTGGCCGGGCGTGGGCGCCGCGTGGTCGAGGTACGCCGCCACGGCGGCCAGCCCCGGCCGCCGCGCGCGCACCAGGTCCAGCAGGGCCTCGACGGTACGGGCCGCCCGCGGGTCGCGGCTACCGTGCGCGACCGCGACCAGCGGGACGGGCCCCCGACCCGAAGGGCCCCGATTCACAGGCCCCCGATTCACAGATGAATACCGCATTCCGTCTTTCCCGTTCCGGCCCACCGGCCGCTACGAGGGTCCTCGCCCGGCGCCACCCGCCGCGTGCACGGGCCACAGCCGATCGACGGGTACCCGTCGTACACCAGCGGGTTCACCAGGACCCCGTGCTCCTCGATGTAGGAGTCCACGTCCTCCTGGCTCCACCGCGCGATCGGGTTGACCTTGACCTTGTCGCGCTTGGCGTCGTACTCCACGACGCCCGCGTGCCGCCGCTCCTCGGTCTCCTCGCGGCGCAGCCCGCTGATCCAGGCGCCGTACGGCTCCAGCGCGCGGTTCAGCGGCTCCACCTTGCGCAGGTGGCAGCAGATGTCCGGGTTGCGGCCGAACAGCCGCGGGCCGAGGTCGCGGTCCTGCTCCTCGACGGTACGGACCGGCGTGATGTTGATCAGGTTGACCGGGTACACGGCCTCGACCGCGTCCCGGGTGCCGATGGTCTCGGCGAAGTGGTAGCCGGTGTCGATGAACACCACGTCGATGCCCGGCCGCACGCGCGAGGCGAGGTGCGGGAGGAGGGCGTCGGTCATTGAGGAGGTGACGCAGATGGCGTCCCCGAACGTGTCGCAGGCCCAGCGCAGGATCTCTTCGGCGGACGCGTCCTCGAGCTCCCGCGCCGCCGCGTCCACCAGTGGTTCCAGGTCCACCGACACCGTCATCTGACCGCTCCCCTCTCGGTCCCGGCGATCGTGCCGAGACCGACGAACTTCAGCCGGAAGGCGCGGAGGCATGCCCGGCATCGCCAGGCCGCCCCCGCACCCGTGCCCCCGCCCGCCACGTCGGCGGGCAGCGGCTCGAGGTCCTCGTCACCGCAGTACGGGCAGTAGAAGGGCGCCTGACGCTCGCTCACTTCAGGTCCTCCTCGGAAGCCCGTGCCACCCATTCCGCGAAGACCTCGCCGTGGTCGCGCCGCTCCTGGTAGCGGCGCAGGATCCGCTCGACGAAGTCGGGCAGTTCCTCGGCGGTGGTCTTCAAGCCGCGGACCTTACGGCCGAATCCTGAGTGCAAGCCGAGACCGCCGCCGAGATGCACCTGATAGCCCTCGACCTGGTTGCCCTCACCGTCGGTGACCAGCTGTCCCTTCAGCCCGATGTCGGCGACCTGGATGCGGGCGCAGGAGTTGGGGCAGCCGTTGAGGTTGATGGAGATCGGCTCCTCGAAGTCCGGCAGCCGCTCCTCGAGCTCGTCGATCAGGTCCATCGCGCGCCGCTTGGTCTCGACGATGGCGAGCTTGCAGTACTCGATGCCGGTGCAGGCCATCGTGTGCCGGCGGAAGACGCCCGGGTTCACCTGCAGCCCGGCCTCCTCCAGCGCGGACACGAGCGAGTCCACCCGGTCCGGCGCCACGTCGAGGATGACCATCTTCTGCTCGGTGGTGGTACGGATCCGGTCGCTGCCGTGCTCCTCGGCGATGTCCGCGATCCGCGCGAGCAGCTCGCCGGAGACCCGACCTACCATGGGCGCGAAGCCGACATAGAAGTTGCCGTCCCGCTGCGGCCGTACGCCGACGTGGTCGCGGCGGCCGTCGGCGGGCAGCGGCGGCTCGGGGCCGTCGGCGAGCGCGTAGCCGAGGTACTCCTTCTCCAGCACCTCGCGGAACTTCTCCGCACCCCAGTCGTTGACCAGGAACTTCAGCCGCGCCCGGTGCCGCAGCCTCCGGTAGCCGTAGTCGCGGAAGATGCCGGTCACCCCGGCCCACACGTCGGCGGCCTGCTCGGGCCGTACGAACGCGCCCAGCCGCTTGGCGAACATCGGGTTGGTGGACAGCCCGCCGCCGACCCAGAGGTCGTACCCGGGGCTGCCGTCCGGGCCGGTCACGCCGACCAGCGCGATGTCGTTGATCTCGTGCACCGTGCAGCCGGCGGCGCAGCCGCTGAACGCGGACTTGTACTTGCGCGGCAGGTTCGAGAAGACGTCGCTGCCGATGTGCTTGTCGTACACCTCCTGGATCTGCGGCGTGGCGTCGATCACCTCGTCGGCGTCGATGCCGGCCAGCGGGCAGCCGAGGATCACCCGCGGCACGTCACCACAGGCCTCGGTGCTGGACAGGCCGACGCCCTCCAGCGTCTCCCAGATCGCCGGCACGTCCTCGATGGCGATCCAGTGCAGCTGGATGTTCTGCCGGTCCGTGATGTCGGCGGTGCCGCGCGCGTACCGGCTGGAGACGTCCGCCACGGCGCGCAGTTGCTCCAGGCTGAGCTGCCCGCCGTCGATGCGCACGCGCATCATGAAGTAGCTGTCGTCCAGCTCCTCCGGCTCCAGGATGGCGGTCTTCCCGCCGTCGATCCCGGGCCGGCGCTGCGTGTACAGCCCCCACCAGCGGAACCGGCCGCGCAGGTCGGCGGGGTCGATGGAGTCGAAGCCCCGCTTGGAGTAGATGTCGATGATCCGCTGCCGGACGTTGAGCCCGTCGTCGTTCTTCTTGTTCTCTTCGTTCTTGTTGAGCGGCTCGCGGTAGCCGAGAGCCCACTGTCCCTCGCCGCGGCGCGGGCGCGCGCGGCGGGTCTGGGCGGTCTGCGGGGTTGAAGGCGACATGGGTCGCGTCCTCCGGATTTGGCTTCCAGTGAGGGATCAGCCAGAAATGGGGACGCGTGGCCGCCGGCGGTCAGCCCTGTACGTCGATGGGCAGGGCGGCGGGCACAAACGAACGCGACGCCGGCGCACCACGCGCCGGAAACAGTACGGCCGTGGTCAGCGGGCGTCGCGACAGATCGCGGAGCGGACGCGCTGGAAGTCGACGTGACGTCGCACGACGAGCATCGGGTCCGCAGGCATACCACGAGGATGTCATGCGCTCCCCGGGCCTGTCGAGGCGGGGCCGGTTCAGGACGTGTCCGCCGTCCGGAACCTCTAACGTTGATGCTCGTGACCGCACCCCCCGCGACCCCGGAGGACGGCGGGCTCCCGCGCCCCTCCGGTGTCCTGGGAGTCGCCCGGGCGCTGCTCGTCCGCACCACGCTCGCCGCGTTCCAGCAGCGCCTCACCGGCCTCGCCGCCGAGGCCGCGTTCTTCACGCTGCTCTCCCTGCCCCCGCTGGTCCTGGGGCTGATCGGCACGCTCGGCTGGTTCCGGCCGGCGCTCGGCGAGTTCACCGTCGGCGAGATCCGGTTCTGGGTGGTCGAGACCTCGGGCACGGTGCTCACCGACTCGGTGGTGCAACGCGTGGTGGTGCCGCTGCTGGACGACGTGCTGTCCGGCGGGCGCGCGGCCATCGTCTCGATCGGCTTCGTGATCTCGCTGTGGTCGGGCTCACGCGCGATGAACGTCTACGTGGACACGATCACGGTGGCGTACGGGCTGGACGGGCTGCGCGGCGTGATACGGACCCGGCTGCTGTCCTTCGCGCTCTACCTGGTCTGGATCGCGCTCGGGCTGGGGGCCATCCCGCTGCTGGTGGCCGGGCCGACGCTGCTCGTCGACCTGGTGCCGGACCTGGCGAACCCGGTGCGGGTGCTGTACTGGCCGGTGGTCTCGCTGGTGTCCATCGTGTTCCTCACGCTGCTCTACAGCGCCGCGGTGCCGGTGCGGACGCCGTGGTGGCGGGACCTGCCGGGCGCGGTGCTGGCCCTGGTGATCTGGATCCTCGGCTCGTTCGCGCTGCGGGTGTATCTCGGCGTCTCGCTGTCCGGGCTGAGCATCTACGGGTCGCTGGCCGCGCCCATCGCGATCCTCGCCTGGCTGTACGTGACCGCGTTCGCGGTGCTCGCCGGGGCGGGGCTGAACGCGCAGATCGACCTGCTCTGGCCGACGCGGGTCACCGCCGAGGCGCGCCGTAGGTTGTCCGCGGGCGACCAGGGGTAGGTGGGGGGCAGCGGCGGCTCCACGCAGCTGTGACTTCCAGGTAAGGCCGATGCGATGGACACCATCCTGCCCTTCGCGGACCGGGCGGACGCCGGACGGCGGCTCGCCGTACGGATCGCGGAGCTCGAGCTGAACGACCCGGTGGTGCTCGCGTTGCCGCGCGGCGGGCTGCCGGTGGCGAAGGAGATCGCGGACCGGCTGGAGGCGCCCCTCGAGGTGCTGGTGACGCGCAAGATCGGCCATCCCGCCCAGCCCGAGCTGGGCGTCGGCGCGATCGCCGAGGGCGGCGAGGCCACCTACGACGAGCAGCTCCTCGCCCACCTGCGCATCCCCGCCGGCGACCTCGCGGAGGTGGCGGCGCGGGAGCGGGAGGAACTGCGCCGCCGGGTGGACGCCTACCGCGGTGACCGCCCGCTGCCAGAGGTGACCGGCCGGGACGTGGTGCTCGTGGACGACGGGCTGGCCACCGGCGGCACCGCGCGCGCCGCGCTGCGCATGCTGGGGGACCGGGAGCCGGCCCGGCTGGTGCTCGCGGTGCCGGTTGGCCCGGCCGACACGGCCGCGGCGCTGCGCCGGGTCGCCGACGAGGTGGTCATGCTGGCCACGCCGCCGGACTTCCGCGCGGTGGGGCAGTGGTACGAGAAGTTCGACCAGCTCAGCGACGAGGACGTGCTCGCCGTGCTGGGCCGGCCGGCGGGGGAGGCCGATGCCGGGTGAACGTTCCGGTACGGACAGTCCGGCTGCGTGCGGGCGCCGTCGACCTGGACGGTGACCTGACCGTGCCGGCCCAGGCGCGGGGCATGGTGGTGTTCGCGCACGGCAGCGGGAGCGGGCGGGCCAGCCCGCGCGGCAGGTCGGTGGCCGCCATGCTGCACGGCGCGGGGTTCGCCACGCTGCTGTTCGATCTGCTCACCCCCGAGGAGGCGCGCTCCGAGCAGGAGCGCGCGCTCACCTTCGACATCGGCCTGCTGGCCGGCCGGCTCGGCGAGGCCGTGGGCTGGGTACGCACCGAGTACGCCGACTCCTTCGGCGCGGCCGCCGCGCCGGTGGGGCTGTTCGGCGCGAGCACCGGCGCCGCCGCCGCGCTCTCCGTGGCGGCGCGGCGGCCCGGTGACGTCGCGGCCGTGGTCTCCCGGGGTGGCCGGCCCGATCTCGCGGCCGGCGCGCTGGGCTCCGTACGGGCCCCCACGCTGCTGATCGTGGGCGGCGCGGACCGCGAGGTGGCGGTGCTCAACGAACGCGCCGCGCGCGAGCTCGGCTGTCACAACCGGCTGGCCGTCGTGCCGGGCGCGGGGCACCTCTTCGCGGAGCCCGGCGCACTGCACGAGGTGGCCCGTCTCACCACGGACTGGTACCGGCGGCACCTTTCGTCCGGGCCGTGAAACACGACGAACCGGCGCCCTCCGAGGGGAGCCGGTTCCGTGTGTACTTGATGCAGCTGACGCGTGCCGGGGAAGGGGCAGCGGGTCTGGGTCAGGCGGCGTTGGCGCGGCGCATGCGACGACGCCGCTCCGAGGCGCGCTCGTCCTCGTTCAGTGCCCCCCACGTGCCGTACTTCTCCGGCCGGGAGATGGCGTAGTCGAGACACTCGACGCGAACGGGACACTGAGCGCAGATGGCCTTGGCCTTGCGCTCCCGGATCTCGCGCTCCGGCTGACGCTCACCGTCGGGGCCGAAGAAGAGAACGAGATCCTCCCCACGGCACGCGGCAGCGTCCTGCCAACCCCAGCTCGGGCGGGGGCGTAGAGCGGCCTGCCGACGTACCTGAGACATGGAACATCCACCTCAACTGCTGGAAGGTTCGGTGTTGGAGAACACCGCTGATGCAAGGGTTTGCGTTTTCGCGTGGGATAATCGCGCCACACGTGTGTCCAACCACGGTGTGCAACGCGAAGCGCCGTCCGGGTGTTCCCGATGTGGTTCAGACCACTGGAAGCACAATGCCCATGTGAAGCACGATGCGGTCCGTCAGGCGTCTCTCACGCAAAGGCCGCAGGGGCGACGACCGCCATGCCCGCGAGCCGGTACGACATGATGCCACCCTTGCCCCCGCTCGCGCAGGGCGGGGGGCAGATTACTTTCTGAACGGTGACCGAAAACCGTTGCGCCGCAGCGCGAACGGTCGCATCGGACAGCGTGTCGCCGCAGTTCAGACGCTCGACGACGACCTCCGACAGGCCCATCAGGCCGGTGTGCTCGCGGACGAAATGTTCTGCGGCCTGAGCCGCCTCGGGGCGGCCGGAGCGCCCGCGCAGCCGTTCCAGGCAGACCTCCCCCTTCCGGTAGGCGGCCACCGCCTGGTCGGCGAAGGCCGGCGCGAGCGCGCCGTAGTACAGCCCGTGCGGCAGGCACACGAGGTTTCCGGCGAACCGGTCGCCGCCCACGTGGGTGGTCTCCCAGACGAGATCGCCGTGCCCTTCTCGGAGGTGCTGGGCCAGGGGCCGGCCCAGCCGCGCGCAGCAGGCGTTGCGCTGCGCGTGCGTGCAGACGAGCAGCACCGGCTCGGTGACCTCGGGCCCGAGGCCGGTACGGCGCCCGGCCGCCACCGCCTCCAGATCCAGCGCGTCGAGGTCGTCGAGCGCGCCGAGGGCGCGGCCCTCCAGCCACGGCTCGCCGCCCGCGGAGTGCCCCACGTAGACCTGGAACGGCGTGGCGGGACCGCGCCGCTCGCCGCGCCGCAGTGGGCGCCGGATGAGCTGCGTCCGTACCCCCGCCGCGCGGGCGCGGTCGGCGGCGCGGCGGATGGCCGGCGGCAGCGTCATCTCCTCGACATGCGAGCCCCACGGACCCGGGTACTCGACCAGCAGCCACGCGGACGCGCCGACGGTGGCGCTGGCCAGGGTGGGGAGTGAGCCGTCATGGCAGCCGGACTCGTGCGTGCAGCCCCGTACCGTCTCCGCCATGTGCTCCCTCTGTCATCGCGTGTTAGGTAAGCCTAAGCTACATCCTCGCGATCGCGGTGGGGAGCACCCGGCTCACTCGCTCGGGTAGTCGGGCGTGCCGGCGCTCACCTTGAGTATCCCGGGGAGCTCGCCGAGCTCCGCCGCGAGGTCCGCCACGCTGCCGTCTCCGTGCAGGCGCAGCGCGACGGTCGCGGCCCGCTGACCCCCGTCCTCCTCGGGGTCGCCGCGGCTCCGGCGGTCGTCGCGCCCCGGCTCGGCCGGCAGCCCGGCGCGCTCCAGGCTGAACGTCCACTCGATGTTCACCTCGGCGACGGCGAACCCGCGCTCGGCGCAGACCTCCAGGGCGCGGCGCAGCGCACCCTGGTCGTCGTCGGTGTACGTGATCCGGAGCTCGCTGGGCGCCATGCGCGACGGCGGCAGCCTGCGGCCCACCCGCAGCAGTCCGTACACGACGATGAAGTGCCCGGCGGTGACCGTGACCGCGAGGATCGGCAGCCCGGCGCCGCAGGCCATGCCGATCGCGGCCGCGAGCCACACCACGGCGGCGGTGGTCAGCCCGCGGACGAGGTCGCGCCGTACGAAGATCACGCCGCCCCCGATGAAGCCGATGCCGGAGACGATCTGCGCCGCCACCCGGGAGGGGTCCAGTATGATCAGGTTCGGCTCCAGCACGTCCCCGAAGCCGTACTTGCTGACCATCATGAACAGCGCGGACCCGAGGCCGACGAGCGTGTGCGTGCGCAGGCCGGCGGCCTTGTTGCGGAGCTCGCGCTCCATGCCGATGAGTGCGCACAGCACGATGGCGAGCAGCAACAGCGCGATCTGCGCCCACCCTTGTCCCTCGGAGAGGGAGAATGCCTCCCAGTCGATGCGCGTGGGGATCATGACCGGTCACTACCCCGCCGCGCACGGTTCAGCGCCCCCCGCGGAACGCCCCTCAGAGGCCGACGGCCGTGCCCGGCTCCACCCGCCGGAAGTCCTCGCCGGCCATGCCGAGCCAGTTGTTCAGGACCATCAGGCCGTTCTCGTTCAGCAGGCCGTCGTGCACCGCGATGCCGCGGGCCGGCGCCACCGCGCGGCCGTAGTCGATCATCTCCGAGACCTTCATCCAGGGCGCGTTGGCCGGGATGAGCAGGGTGCCGTACGGGTCCTCGGGCACGGTCAGCGCGTCGCCGGGGTGGAAGACCTCGCCGTCCACGCCGAACCCGGTGTTGGCGATGACCGGGATGTCGGGGTGCAGCACGGCGTGCTCCTCGCCGTACACGTGCACGTCGAAGCCGGCGGCGGTGAACGTGTCCCCGTGCCGCACGGTGTGCACCCGGTCGCCGAGCTCCGTGAGCTGCGCGGCGACGGACGCGTTCGTCCAGACCTCCACGTCGGCGGCGGACAGCCGGGCGGCGTCGAAGTGGTCGAAGTGCTCGTGGGTGACGAGGACCGCGCCCGCGCCGTCCAGCGCGTCCGGCCGGGACCACGCGCCCGGGTCGATGACCAGGGCCTGGCCGTCCTTCTCCAGCCGCACGCAGGCGTGCTCCAACTTGGTCAGCCGCATGAGCGCCTCCCTCGGGTCGCGACGCGATCGGTCCCACGCCGATCCTCTCGCACATCCGGCTGTGCTCGCTCCTCTGGCGCGAGGCCATGGCCCGGGATAACGTGACAGCAATGGTGTGACATAGGCTCCGCACTGTGCGATCCTCGGCGTGGGAGGGCGATGCGCGATGCAGGACGACGGTCTGTTCGGCCCGGACTCGATCACCTGGCGGGTGCACATGGAGCCGATCCTGTGGATCGGCGGCTTCCGGGCGCTGCTGCTGCAGGCCCTCCATCCGCGCACGATGCGCGGCACCGCGCAGAACTCGATGCTGATGGATCCGCGCGAGGCGATGGGCCGGTTCGAGCGGACCACCGAGTTCGTCACCATCCGCACGTACGGCACCCTCGCCGAGGTCGAACGGGCCGGTCGCCGGGTGCGCAAGCTGCACGGCAAGCTCACCGCGTACGACCCCGACACCGACTCCACGTTCCGGATCGACGAGCCCGAGGGCCTGCTCTGGGTGCACTGCGGGGAGATCGACTCGTACGTGGACGTGGCGCTCCGCTCCGGCGTGCTGACCGCCGAGGAGGCCGACCGGTACGTGGCCGAGAGCCGCCGCGCCGCCGAGGTGGTGGGCATCCCCGCCGCCGACGCCCCCGGCTCCGTGGCCGAGCTGCGGGACTACCACACGGAGATGCGGCCCAGGATCTACGCCTGCGAGGAGGCCAGGCGCGGCCTGTGGCGGATGATCAACCCCGCGGTGCCGCGGGACAGGCTGGCGCTGAAGCTCGCCGCGCCGCCGCTGGCCACGCTGGCGTTCTCCACGCTGCCGCGATGGGCCCGGCGGATGTACGGCTTCCCCGCGCTGCCCACCACGGACCTGAGCACCACGCTCACCCTGCGCGCGCTCCGGCGGAGCGCCCGGCTGCTGCCCGAGATGCAGGGGCCGGAGCACATGGAGCGCGCCCGCCGGCGCATGCGCGAGCACGCCGAGGCCCAGGCCGCCGCGGCCGCCTGAGTCACCGCCTCGCAACCGCCTGAGCCACCGCCTCGCAACCGCCTGAGCGGCCGCGTCGCGGCCGCCCGAACTGCCGCGTCAGGGAGACTCCCGCCACAGCGGCGGCCCGGCCATTGGCCGTCCGTACGCGGCGGGGGAGAATCGGCCAGGGACGTGAGTCGTCGGGCGGGAGTGAACATGAGCGTGCACGCGGAGCCGGTGCCGGGCGCGGGACGGGCGGACGGCGGCCACGTCGAGGTGGCCGGTGAGCAGGAGCTACGGGAGATCCTCGGCGAGCCGATGGACCGGGCGATCACCAAGGAGCGCGCGACGCTGCACCCGCACCACGTCGCGTGGATCGAGCGCTCGCCGTTCTGCCTGATCGCCACGTCCGACGCCGAGGGCCGGTGCGACGTCTCGCCCAAGGGCGACCCGCCCGGCTTCGTGAAGGTGCTCGACGAACGCACCCTCGCCATCCCCGAGCGGCCCGGCAACCGGCGGGCCGACGGCTATCTCAACATGCTGGCCAACCCGCGCATCGGGCTGATCTTCTTCGTGCCCGGCCGGGAGGACACGCTGCGCGTCAACGGCACGGTCCGGATCCTCCGCGACGCGCCGTTCTTCGACCTGATGGAGGTCAAGGGGCACCGTCCCCAGCTCGCGCTGCTGGTCGGCACCGAGGAGATCTTCTTCCACTGCGCCAAGGCATTCAAGCGCTCGCGGCTGTGGAAGCACGAGGAGTGGCCCGACCCCGCGGAGCTGCCCTCGGTGGCCCGGCTCAGCAAGGACATCGCCGCCCCGGAGACCGACCTCGCCGAGCTGGAGCGGTACTACGGGCCCGAGTACGAAAAGAAGCTGTACGGCTACTGATCCGGCGTACGGGCGTTCCCTTCGCGCTTCCGGAAGCGTTCACGCGGCTCTCCGACACATTCGCGCGCCATTTGCCGGAAACGCGAATATGACACGGGAAATTGCGATGACGCTTTATGGCGCCGCTCGGTGCACGTGGCCCGCGGTCCGGATTCGGCCACGGCGACTCCGGTAAAACCCCTGCTTACGGCCGTGCGCGTGCGGCCTGCGGGAACTCCTTTGATACGGCTCTGCAACACATCCCTGGCCGACTTGTGCGCCTTCCTGGGCCCCTTACGGAGCGTGGCCGGAGCGTTAACATGATGCTCGCGTCGCTCTCCCGCTCGGACGGCGTAGAAATTCCAGGCGTTCAGGGGAGGTTCGTCTGGCATCCCGCCGGGCGGCATTACGCGCCCAACAGGTCACGTGAATCGGCGGAAACGCCGGAATGGCCGCGGCCGGTCTCGACGGGGGACCGGACTCGAACGGGAGAGCGTATCAATGACTTCGATCCACCAGTCCGAGATGCTCGGCGAGCCGGTCGGGGGGCCGGCGAGAGGGCCGGTCGCCGAGCCGGTGTACATGGCCGGCGGGGCCCCGGCGTTAGGGGCGGTGCCCGACACCGCGGGCGCGGTCGTCGGCATCGTGGGCCTCGGCTACGTGGGCCTGCCCACCGCGCTGGCGCTCGCCGAGGCGGGCTCCACGGTGATCGGCTGTGACGTCAGCGAGGCCCGGCTGGCCGACATCGCGTCCGGCGCGGTGGACCTGCTGGAGACCGACCACGCGCGGCTGCGCCGGCAGCTCGGCGGCGAGCGGCTGCGGCTGACCGGCGATCCGGCGGCGCTGCGGGCCGCGGACACCGTGGTGATCTGCGTGCCCACGCCGGTGGACGAGCACCTCACGCCGGACCTGAGCGCCGTGGTGGGCGCCTGCCGTACGGTCGTCCGGCACGCGGTGCCCGGCCAGCTGATCATCCTCACCTCCACCACCTACGTCGGGTGCACCCGCGACCACCTGGTGGTGCCGCTGGCCGGGCGGGGCATGCGGGTCGGGGAGGACGTGTTCGTCGCGTTCAGCCCCGAGCGGATCGACCCGGGCGTCGCCCTGCACGCGCAGGAGACCACGCCGCGGGTCGTCGGGGGAGTGACCCCGCGCTGCCGGGGGCGCGCCGCCGAGGCGCTGCGCCGCGTGGCGCCGTACGTGCACGCGGTCGGTTCGCCGGAGGCGGCGGAGATGACCAAGCTGCTGGAGAACTCGTTCCGCGCGGTGAACATCGCCTTCGCGAACGAGGTGGCGGAGCTGGCCCGCGAGCTCGGCCTGGACCCGGTCGAGGTGATCGACGCGGCGGCCACCAAGCCGTACGGCTTCATGCCCTTCTATCCCGGCCCCGGCGTGGGGGGGCACTGCATCCCGTGCGACCCGCACTACCTGCTCTGGCAGCTGCGGGCGCGGCGGATCCACCCGCCGGTGCTGGACGCCGCGATGACCGCGGTGGCGCTGCGCCCGTCGCGCGTGGTGGAGCGCGCCCGGGAGGTGCTCGCCGAGGCGGGCGTCCGGCTGTCCGGCGCGAAGGTGCTGGTGGTCGGCGTGGCGTACAAGCCGGGCGTGGCGGACTGGCGGGAGTCGCCGGCGCTCGCGATCCTGCGCGGGCTGCACGACGCGGGGGCGTACGCGACCTTTACGGACGCGTACATACCGCGGCTGACGTTGCACGGCGAGGAGCTCACCTCGGAGCCGATGCCCGCGGCGGGGGACTGGGACCTGGTGCTCGTGCACACCCGGCACCCGGGTGTGGACCACGGCTGGATCGCGGACCACCCGCAGGTCCTCGACGCCACCTATCGCCTGACAGAGGTGTCGCACCGGCGGGTTCCGTGACGTCTCCGTGCTTTTTCTTGACCGTATGTGACGAGTCTCTCAGTGGCGGGATCCCTTGGCGCGCAAGGGGTCCCGCCACTTCGTGCGCCCGGCCACCGGTCACCCTGAGTGCACCCACCTTGACCTGCGACGGGAATGGGTTTTGCCAGCTCATTGCTGTCGTGTATGTTGGCGGCGTCGTGCGCTGAGACAGGCGCCGCTTCGCCGTACCGGTACGGCACCGAGACTGACCCCCCGGTGTCGTGGATACGTTCCCGTCGGCCGCCGGACGGCCATATCCATCAGTCACATCCCCGGGGCCTCACCCTTCGGCGGCGTACGCCGCCCGGCGGACCCTGCCCGAACGCGGGCGGCCGCCTCCCCCTGTGCCCCCGGGACGCCTAATCCGCGAACGGCCGGCTCGCGGAACCGGGGACCCGATTCCTCATTGGGGTGAGTCGGCCATCGTGCCGTAGGGCGACTTCCACGCCCGAACCCGTCAGCTAACCCGGTCGGCGTGCGTGGAAGAAAGGTGCATCTTGTCGCTTTCCCCGGAGAACGAACTCCCCGAATCGTCCAAGGGCACGCGTGCCAAGGGCGGCCGTCACCGCAAGCTCAGCGCGATGGCCGCCGCCCGGGCCCAGGCCGCACGTGCCATGACCACCGTCCGTAGGCCCGCGGTGTACCGGATGGCCGCGGGCACGCTGGCCACGGCCGGGCTGGTGGCCCTGCCGCTGGCGACCGGCGCCGGAGCCGACACCTCCGGCGTACGGCTCAGCGCCGCCGCCACCAAGTCCTTCGTGGGCTCCACCCAGGGCGTCCGGCTCGACGGCGCGACCGGCGCCGACAACGCCCTGACCGACGCCTTCCAGCAGGTCAAGAACAAGGCCAGGGAGGCGCGGGCGGAAGAGGCGCGGACGCGCGCGAAGGCGCAGGCGCAGTCGCTGGCGCAGACGCGCGCGCAGCAGAAGCTGGCCGCCGAACGGCTGGCCAAGCGCGAGGCCGAGATCGAGAAGCAGCGCGAGGCGTCCCGCGCGCGGGCGCACGAGCGCAAGCTGGAGCAGCGCAAGGCGAAGATCGGCAAGGTCCTCGACTTCGTCCACGACCAGTTCGACGAGCCCTACGTCTGGGGCGGCATCGGGCCGAACGGCTGGGACTGCTCGGGCATCACGATGAAGGCCTACGCCAAGGTCGGCGTGAAGACCGGGCGCACCACCTGGGACCAGAAGGACATGTTCGCCGAGCGGAAGGTCGCCTGGGGCGACCTCAAGCCCGGTGACCTCGTATTCTTCAGCAACGACGAGCACATGGGGATCGTGTCGCGGAAGGGCTACATGTATCACGCCCCCCGTTCCGGCGACGTCGTCCGCGAGGAGAGGCTCGGCGCCAAGAGGCACTCGATGTTCACCGGGGCGGTCCGCCCGATCGCCTGATCGACCCGCCCCCTGACGGCCCCTCCGCGATCCCCCGCCCCGGAGGGGCCGTCGCTCGTCCGGGCCCCACGCTCGTGGGCCTCTCGACTCGCCGATGGGTACGAGTAGCGGACGCGCGGCGGGCCGTCCTACAGAATTGTCGCCATGGCGAACTCGAACGGGGACGATCGGCGCGATCTACGCAATGTGCTCACCCGCACCAGCGACACGGGCTGGCGGGTGATCGTCGTCGTGGCGATGGCCGCGCTCATCCTGTACGCGCTGAGCTTCATCAGCGTCGTGGTGATCCCCACCGTGCTGGCGATCTTCGTCACGGCGCTGCTCATGCCGCCCGCGCAGTGGCTGCGCCGCAAGGGCCTGGGCCGGGCGCTGTCCACCACGCTCGTCATCATCGGCGGGCTGGCGCTGCTGGCTGGCTTCGTGACGCTCCTGGTGCCGCCCACCGTCAGCGGCATCGACGAGCTCGCCGACAGCATCGACCAGACCGTGCGGCGGCTGCAGGATTTCGCCGCCTCCCTCGGCCTCGACGAGCAGCGCCTCAACGAGCTCTTCGAGCAGGCCAGGCAGCAGGTCACCGCCTCCTCGGAGCGGCTGCTCACCGGCGCCCTGGCCGGCGCGGTGGTGGTCGGGGAGGTGCTCATCGGGCTGGTGCTGACCGCGGTGCTCACCGTCTACTTCGTGCACGGCGGCGACAAGATCGTGCGCTGGAGCGCCAGCCTGGCGCCGCGCGCCAGCCGCCCCACCATCCTCGACACCTGCGGCGTGATCTGGGACGTGGTCACCCGGTACGTACGCGGCATCGCGGTGGTCGGCCTGTTCGACGCGGTGCTCTTCGGCCTGGCGCTGTGGGCGCTGCAGGTGCCCATCGCGCTGCCGCTCGCCGTGCTCACCTTCATCGGCGCCTTCCTGCCGTTCGTCGGCGCCTTCCTGTCCGGGCTGCTCGCCGCGATGGTGGCCTTCGTGGCCGGCGGGCCGCTGGTGGCGCTGCTCGTGGTGGCCGCCGCCGTGGTGGTGCAGCAGGTCGAGGGGCACGTACTGGCCCCGCAGATCTACGGCCGTGCGCTGGCCCTGCCGCCGGTGATCGTGATCGTGGCGATCGGCGTGGGCAGCGTGGTCGGCGGTGTGCTCGGCGCCTTCCTCGCGGCCCCGGTGGCGGCGGTGCTCGTCGCCCTGATCCACAACGCCAACGGCGGCCCCGATCCCGATCCCGATCCGGAGGCCCGCGCGGATCCGGGCCCGTCCACACCGGAATCGACGACGGCCTGACACGGCCCGGACACGGCGGAATCCGCGACCCCCTAAAATCGTTTGTATGAGCGTGCTCGCGGACTGATCGTTGAGGGACGGGCCCCCAACCCGAGGCGGCCCCGCCACCGGCGGGACCGCTTTTCGTGTGCTCAGGGGACCCGGCTGACCGGCCCTCGTCAATCCTCCGCCGTCGCGCGGGCATCGCCTTTCCGGGAGTACCCCTTGATCATCACCTCCGAGCTCGAGCTGCGGGCCGGCTCACGTCTCCTCCTCGAGCACGCCTCGCTGCAGGTCGCCAAGGGCGACCGCATCGGCCTCGTGGGCCGCAACGGCGCGGGCAAGACCACGCTCACCCGCGTGATGGCCGGCGAGGGCCAGCCCGCCGGCGGGACACTCAGCCGAGCCGGCAGCGTCGGCTACCTGCCGCAGGACCCGCGGGACGGCAACCTCGACGTGCTGGCCCGCGACCGCGTGCTGTCGGCGCGCGGCATCGACGTCGTGATGAGCGAGATGCGCGAGGCGCAGCGGCGGATGGCCGAGGAGACCGACGAACGCCGGCGCGACGCGGCGGTGCGCGCGTACGGGCGGCTGGAGGACCGGCTGCACGTGCTCGGCGGGTACGCCGCCGAGTCCGAGGCCGCCTCCATCTGCTCCAGCCTCGGCCTGCCCGACCGGGTGCTCGAGCAGCCGCTGCGCACGCTCTCCGGCGGCCAGCGCCGCCGGGTCGAGCTGGCCCGCATCCTGTTCAGCGGCGCCGACACGCTGCTGCTCGACGAGCCCACGAACCACCTGGACGCCGACTCCATCGTCTGGCTGCGCGACTTCCTCCGCGGCTACGCCGGCGGGCTCATCGTGATCAGCCACGACGTCCAGCTCGTCGAGCACGTGGTGAACAAGGTGTTCTACCTGGACGCCAACCGCTGCGTGATCGACGTCTACAACATGGGCTGGAAGGCGTACCTGAAGCAGCGCGAGGCCGACGAGCGGCGCCGCCGGCGGGAGCGGGCCAACGCTGAGAAGCAGGCGGCGGCGCTCACCGCGCAGGCGGACAAGTTCCGCGCCAAGGCCACCAAGGCGACCGCGGCCAAGCAGATGGACCGCCGGGCGCAGGCGCTGCTGTCCGGGCTGGAGGGGCCGCGCCGCGCCGACCGGGTGGCCAAGCTGCGCTTCCCGGACCCGGCGCCGTGCGGCCGTACGCCGCTGACCGCCGCGGGCCTGTCGAAGTCGTACGGGTCCCTGGAGATCTTCACCGGCGTCGACCTGGCCATCGACCGGGGGAGCCGGGTCGTGGTGCTCGGCCTGAACGGCGCGGGCAAGACCACGCTGCTGCGGCTGCTCTCCGGGCTGGAGCGCCCGGACACCGGCGAGGTGCGGCCGGGGCACGGGCTCAAGATCGGCTACTACGCCCAGGAGCACGAGACGCTGGACACCGAGGCGAGCGTGCTGGACAACATGCGCTCCGCCGCGCCCGGCCTGAACGACACCGACGTACGCAAGGTGCTGGGCTCGTTCCTGTTCGTGGGGGACGACGTGGAGAAGCCCGCACGAGTGCTGTCCGGCGGGGAGAAGACCCGGCTGGCGCTGGCCACGCTCGTCGTCTCCAGCGCGAACGTGCTGCTGCTGGACGAGCCCACGAACAACCTGGACCCGGCGAGCCGGGAGGAGATCCTGGACGCGCTGCGCCGGTACGCCGGGGCGATCGTGCTGGTCACCCACGACGAGGGCGCGGTCGAGGCGCTGGCCCCGGAACGGGTCATCCTGCTGCCCGACGGCGTCGAGGACACCTGGAGTGACGAATTCTCGGACCTCGTGGCATTGGCCTGATCCGGCAATTCACAACGCTATGACCGGGGGTTTCGCCCCGGTTCGTGGAACTCCTGAAAAGGGAAGCGATCTTTTGCCCCCGAGTGGGTAGCCTAGCCGGGGTTCATGACTGATCATGGCGGGGGATAACGCTGCGGTCACCTGAATTCACGGGAGGTACTCGTGGCCGAGACCCTCAAGAAGGGCACCCGCGTGACCGGGGCCGAGCGCACGAAGCTCGCGGTCGAGCTGAAAAAGCGCTACGACTCGGGGGAAAGCATCCGGTCCCTGGCCGCGTCGACCGGACGCTCGTATGGATTCATTCATCGGATCCTTACCGAGTCGGGAGTCACCCTGCGCGGGCGCGGTGGCGCGACCCGCGGAAAGTCCAAGCGCTGACCTGGTTCTCCGGTGTCGGTTCTGGGCCCGGCCCGTCGCGCTCGGTTGAGCACGATTACGCTCGAGCGCGGCGGTGCCGGTGGTGTGCGTGGATGATGGCGCGCCATCGGCGGAGGGTCCTGGGGGCGTACGGAGGTGGCAGGTGTCCGAAGGTGTGTCCAAAGAGCGCGGTGTTGGGCTCGGCACGGAAGAGCTCGCTAAGGCGGGGCTCAAGTTCGAACTTGATTCTATTTCAGAAGGCGCGGTCGCCACGGTCACGCTGAACAGGCCGGAACGGCGCAATGCGATGACCGGGTCGACGTGGCGCGGATTGGCGCGCATCGGGCAATCGCTCCCCGAATCGGTCCGGGTCGTCATCGTCCGCGGCGAGGGCCCGTCATTTTCCGCCGGAATCGACCTTCGCACCTTCACCCCCGAAGGCGTGCCCGGCGAGCCCCCGATAATGAGGACGGACGGGACCGACGCGGAGCTGGACGCCGGCATCAAGGCGCTGCAGGCCGGCTACCTGTGGCTGCGCCGGCCCGGCATCGTTTCGGTGGCGGCGGTCCAGGGCCACGCGGTCGGTGCGGGCTTCCAGCTGGCCCTGGCCTGCGACATCCGCATCCTCGCGGACGACGCGCAGCTGTGCATGAAGGAGCCCGCGCTGGGCCTGGTGCCCGACCTCACCGGCAGCAAGCCGCTGGTCGACATCGTCGGCGTCAACCGGGCGCTGGAGCTCTGCCTCACCGCCCGCAGCATCGGCGCCGAGGAAGCGTACCGGCTGCTGCTCGCCGAGCTCGTGGTGCCCGCCGCCAGCCTCGACGGTACGGTCGCCGACCTCGTCGCCGCGCTGCTCGCGGTGGACCGGGGCGCGGCCACCGCCACCAAGGCGCTGCTGCAGCAGGCGCGGGAGAACACGCTGGAGCAGCAGGCCGCCGCCGAGCGCGCCGCGCAGATCGGCCGGCTGCGCGCCCTCGCGGCCGCCGCCCGCGCCACCGCCGCCGGTTAGGCGCGTTACGCCCTGAGCGATCCGGGGAAGGCCCGCCGGGCCTTCCCCGTTCGGATGTCTGGGACCAGACGACGTGTCCTTGGGAACAACAGCGAGGAGGCGGGCATGCAGGGGATGGGACCGATGGGCATGCGCTCGTTCGCCCGGGACAGTTCCGTCACGCGCGAGAAGCTGCAGCCCGGCATCTGGCGCCGCATCGCCCGCTACGCCCGCCCGTACGGACGCGAGCTCATCGCGTTCCTGGTACTCATGGGCCTGGGCTCGATGATCGTGGTGGCCAACCCGCTGCTGCTGAAGGCGATCATCGACCGCGGCGTGACCCCCGGCGCGTCGAGCGTGGTGATCGCGCTGGCCGTGGGGGTGGCCGGGCTGGCGCTGCTGGAGGCCGTACTGGGGCTGGCGCAGCGCTGGTTCTCCGCGCGCATCGGCGAAGGGCTGATCTACGACCTGCGCACCGAGGTCTTCGACCACGTGCAGCGGATGCCGATCGCCTTCTTCACCCGGGCGCAGACCGGTTCCCTGGTCAGCCGGCTGAACACCGACGTGATCGGCGCGCAGCGGGCCATCACCACCACCCTGTCCACGGTCGTCTCCAGCGCGATCAGCCTGGTCGTCGTACTGATCACCATGCTCCTGCTGTCCTGGCAGGTCACCCTCATCGCGCTGCTCCTGCTGCCGCTCTTCCTGCTGCCCGCTCGCTGGGTCGCGCCGCGGCTGCAGCGCGTCACCCGCCGGCAGATGGTGCTGGACGCGGAGCTGAGCTCGCTGATGACCGAGCGGTTCAACGTCGGCGGCGCCATGCTGGCCAAGCTGTACGGCCGCCCGGACGACGAGGCCGACATGTTCTCCGGCCGGGCCGCCGGGGTGCGCGACGCGGGGATCACCGCCGCCATGTACGGCCGCGTGCTGTTCACAGCGCTGTCCCTGGTCACCGCGCTCGCCACCGCGCTGGTGTACGGGCTCGGCGGCGTGCTCGTGGTGGACGGGGCGTTCCAGCTCGGCACGCTGGTGGCGCTGGCCACCCTGCTGACCCGGCTGTACGGGCCGCTCACCGCGCTCTCCAACGTGCACGTGGACGTGATGACCGCGCTGGTCAGCTTCGACCGGGTCTTCGAGGTGCTGGACCTCAAGCCGATGGTGGACGAGCGCCCGGACGCCCGCCCGCTGCCCCGCGGCGACACGCCGGACATCGCGTTCGACCACGTCACCTTCCACTACCCGTCGCCGAGCCAGGTCTCGCTGGCCTCCCTGGAGTCGGTGGCGCGCGCCGAGGCGGACCGGGAGAACGGGCCCGTGCTGCACGACGTGAGCTTCACGGTGCCGGCCGGCTCGATGGTGGCGCTGGTGGGGCCGTCCGGGGCGGGCAAGACGACCATCACCGGGCTGGTCTCGCGGCTCTACGACGTGGACGAGGGGGCCGTACGGATCGCCGGCGCGGACGTCCGGGACGTGACGCTCGGCTCGCTGCACGCCGCGGTCGGGGCTGTCACCCAGGACGCGCACCTGTTCCACGAGACCATCCGGGAGAACCTGCTCTACGCCCGGCCGGACGCCACCGAGGAGGACCTGGAGCGGGCGCTGCGCGCCGCGCAGATCTGGGGCCTGACCGAGGAACTGCCCGACGGGCTGGACACGGTCGTCGGCGACCGCGGCTACCGGCTGTCCGGCGGGGAGAAGCAGCGGCTGGCCATCGCCCGGCTGCTGCTCAAGGAGCCCGACGTGGTGGTGCTGGACGAGGCCACCGCGCACCTGGACTCCAACTCCGAGGCGGCGGTGCAGGCCGCGCTGGACACCGCGCTGCGCGGGCGCACCTCGCTGGTGATCGCGCACCGGCTGTCCACGATCCGGGAGGCGGACGAGATCCTCGTGCTCGACAAGGGCCGCATCGTGCAGCGCGGCCGGCACGAGGACCTGCTCGCCCAGGGCGGCCTCTACGCACTCCTCTACCACACCCAGTTCGCCGACCAGGCGTCTCCCTCCACCGCCGCCTCCTGAGCGATCTATAACGGACCTTTAGCGTGGTCGCCGACCATCGGTCGATCCGGGTTAGGGTTCAGCTCGGTGAAAGCTCCTGACAAAGCGGGCGGCGGCCAGATCGTGGCGTTGCTGGCCTTCAGCGGCATCGTCGTCTCGCTCATGCAGACGCTCGTCGTTCCGCTGCTCCCACACCTGCCCGGCCTCCTTGGCCGTACGCCCGACGACGTCGCCTGGCTGGCGACCGCCACGCTGCTCGCGGGCGCCGTCACCATGCCCGTCTTCGGCCGGCTCGGCGACATGTTCGGCAAGCGCCGGATGCTCATCGCCGGCCTCGTCCTGCTCGTCGTGGGCTCGGTCCTCTGTGCGCTCACGGACGAGCTGAACCTGCTCATCGCCGGCCGCGTGCTGCAGGGCGCGGCCATGGCCGTGGTGCCGCTCGGCATCAGCATCATCCGCGACGAGTTGCCGCCGGAACGCGTGGGCGGCGGCATCGCGCTGGTCAGCGCGAGCCTCGGCATCGGCGGCGGGGCGGGCCTTCCGCTGGCCGGCCTGGCCGCGGAGCGGCTGGACTGGCACATGGTGTTCTGGATCGCCGCCGGCGTGGGCGCCATCGGCCTCGTCGCGGTCGCCTGGCGGGTGCCGGAGTCGCCGGTACGGACCCCCGGCCGGGTGGACGTGCCGGGCATGGTCATCCTGACCGCACTGCTGCTCTGCCTGCTGCTGCCGGTCTCCAAGGGCGGCGCCTGGGGTTGGGGGAGCCCGCTCACCCTCGGCCTGCTCGCCGGCTTCCTCGTCCTGACCGTGCTCTTCGCGGTGGTGGAGCCACGGCGCGCCGAGCCGCTGGTGGACCTGCGTACGACGCTGCGCCGTCCGGTCCTGCTGACCAACATCGTCTCGGTGCTCACCGGGTTCGCGATGTTCTCCGGCTTCATCGCCACCACCCAGCTGATCCAGGCGCCCGCGGAGACCGGGTTCGGCCTCGGCCAGGGCATCGTCGCGGCCGGCCTGGCGCTGGCGCCGGGCGCGGTGATGATGAGCGTGGTCTCGCCGCTCTCGGCGCGGATGGCGGCCCGTACCGGGCCGCGGCTCACCCTGCTGCTCGGGTCGTTCGTCAACGGCGCCGGGTTCGTGCTGCTCATCGCGTACCACGACACGCTGGTGCAGGCCGCTGCCGCGGCGACGGTCTCCTCGATGGGCGCGGCGATGGCGTACTCCTCCATCCCCGCGCTGATCATGCGGGCGGTTCCGGTGTCCGAGACCGGCGCGGCCAACGGCCTGAACGCGCTGATGCGTACGGTCGGCACGTCCACGGCCAGCGCGGTCGTCGGGATGCTGCTGGCCAGCTGGACCCGGGACGTGCCCGCGCTCGGCGCGCTGCCGGCGCACGGCGCGTTCCTGCTGATCTTCTGGCTGGGTGCCGCCACGTCGGTGGCGTCCGGCCTGCTCACGCTGGCCATCCCGGTCGGCGGGCGACGAGGATAGAGATCATCGGGGCGACCGATTTTCGAGGAGGGCATGATGCCGTACGAGGTGCACCTGGCCGCACGGCCGAAGGGTGAGCCGCGGGAGTCCGACTTCGCGTTCGTCGAGGTGCCGGTGCCCGAGCCGGGCGAGGGCCAGGCGGTGGTCCGGAACCTCGCGATGTCCGTGGACCCGTACATGCGGGGCCGGATGAACGCGGTGCGGTCCTACGCCCCGCCGTACGAGCTCGGCCAGGTCATGTACGGCGGCGCGGTGGGGGTGGTGGAGCGGTCCACCGCGGCCGGGCTGCCGGAGGGCGCGACGGTGCTGCACAACGCGGGCTGGCGGGAGTACGCGCTGCTCGGCGAGGGGGAGGGGCGGGTCGTCGAGGTCTCGGCGGTGCCGGCCACCGCGTACCTCGGCGCGCTCGGCATGCCGGGCCTGACCGCGTACGTGGGCCTGCTCGACATCGCGGCGATGCGGGAGGGCGACGTGGTGTTCGTGTCCGGCGCCGCGGGCGCGGTGGGCACGATGGCCGGCCAGCTGGCCCGGCTGAAGGGCGCGTCCCGGGTGATCGGCTCGGCCGGGTCGGCGGAGAAGGTCGCCTGGCTGACCGGGGAGCTCGGCTTCGACGCGGCGCTGAACTACAAGGACGGGCCGGTGGCCGAGCAACTCGCCGAGGCGGCGCCGGACGGCATCGACGTGTACTTCGACAACGTCGGAGGCGAGCACCTGCAGGCCGCGATCGGCGCGATGAACGAGGGCGGCCGCGCGGCCGAGTGCGGCATGATCTCGCAGTACAACAACACCGAGCCGAAGCCGGGGCCGAACAACCTGGGGCTGATCGTGGGACGCCGGCTGACGCTGCGCGGATTCATCGTGAGCGACCACAACGACCGCGCCCCGGACTTCTACCGCGAGGTGGTCCCGTGGGTGGCGGATGGAAGCATCGTGTTCCGTGAAACGTTCAGCGACGGCATCCACAGCGCGCCGAAAGCGCTGATGGGCCTGTTCCGCGGGGCCAACGTGGGCAAGATGGTCGTCCGCCTGTGACGCGGGGTGATCGTCTGCTTACACCCATAATTTACCCATTTGTCATCCATGTCGGCTTTCGCCGGATGGTGTAGTCCGGCGCGCCGGTTAAGCTGTGCCCGCCGAGAGAGTCCAATGGCGGACCGGCAGGGTGAGGGGTGGACGGCATTGAGCACGTTGATGCCTGATCGGCAACTCGTCGAATTGTTGCTCGCGGGCACTCCCTACCGGGAGATCGTCGCGATCAACGAGCGTTCCACCGGGTTTCGGGTCTCCAAGGCCCACATCGCGAACCAGAAACCGCGCCTGATGCAGATGTACGGCGTGGTGTTCCCGCGCGGCCGGCGACGGCACGAGCTGCTGCCGTGGGCCGTACGGCCGGAGCACACCCGGCATCCGCTGGTGCGGCTGCTGGACCTGGAAGCGCGGCGGCGCGACAACCTGCGCGAGGGGGCGGTGATCCATCCGCTCACCGACGACCTGCTGGCCGAGCTCCAGGCGTTCCGCGCCCGGCTGCTCGAGGCGGGCGATCTCGTCGTGCACTACGACGCCGGCTCCGCGGGCGGCTTCCAGCTGGTGCCCCGGCGCCCCGGCATCGACCTCGACCTGATCCGCCGCCCCACCACCGCGGAGCTGGTGCTCGCGCGGCGGGTGGCGGGCGACCCGCCGGTGCGGGGCGTACGGCGGCGGGCGCGCCCGGGCCGGGTGGGGTGACCGCGATGGGCGACCAGGGCTGCGGCGACCTGTCCTTCGGCACGGTCAGCGTCGATCTCGCCAACCCCATCACCATGCACGTGCCGCTGGTTCACGATCCGGACGACGCCGCGGCCGCGCAGGACTGCGTGGACCGCATGCTGCGGGCGCGCGGACGCCGGCCGGTCTACGAGTTCGCCATGTGCGAGGAGGGCTGCACCCTGCTGGTGGCGGCCGACGCCTAGATCGTGCGGAGGATGCCGCCGTCGATGGGGAGGTTGATCCCGGTCACGTAGGACGCGGCGGGCGACAGCACGAACGCGGCGGCCTTGCCGAACTCCCACGGCTCGGCGTAGCGGCGCAGCGGGATGCCCTTGGAGCGCTCGATCCGTACGGCGTCCGGGTCGCCCGCGCGGGTGTCGAGCTCGCGCACCCGGTCGGTGGCGATCCGTCCGGGCATCAGGCCGTTCACCCGGACGCCGAGCGGGCCGAGCTCGTCACCGAGCGACTTGACCACCATGCCCAGCCCGGGGCGGAGCCCGTTCGAGATGGCCAGCCCGTTGATCGGCTGCCGTACCGACGAGGACAGCACGAAGGCGATCGACCCGCGCTCCTCGCCCGGCACCCGGGCGTGCGGATCGCCCTCGGCCCCCTTGGTGAGATCCTCCGCGACCGTGCGCGCCAGCCGTACGGCCCCCAGGAACACCGACTCGAACGCCTGCTGCCACTGCTCGTCGGTGTTGCCCATGACCGTGCCGCCGGGCGGGCCGCCCACGCTGATCAGCGCGCCGTCGAGGCGGCCGAAGCGGGACTCGGCCTCGGCGATAAGCCGGGCCGGCGTGCCGGGGTCGGCGTTGTCGGCGGCGAGGCCTGTGGCTCCGTCGCCCAGGGCCGTGGCGGCGGAACGGACGGCCTGCTCGTCGCGGGAGGAGAGCACCACCTTCGCGCCGTCGGCGACCAGCGCCTCGGCGGTGGCGTACCCGAGCCCGCGGGAGCCCCCGGTGACCAGATACACGCGATCGCGTAGTCCAAGATCCATGGGGACATCCTGTCAGCTTGCGGAGAGGTAGCCGAGGCGGCGGAGCTCTTGGCCGGCGATTCTCTCGATGTCGGCGATCTGACCGGTGCCCAGGCGGCCGTGCCACAGGCCGACGGTCTCCCGGTCGTCTCCGCCCAGGGGGACCGCGGACAGCCGGGTCTCCAGGAAGTCGGAGATCTCCGGGGCCACCTCGGTCGGGCGCTGCACCAGGTCCTCGTAGCGGACCGTGAGGAGGTGCTCGGTGTCAAGGTCGGCGCGGAGCCGGGCCGAGGCGCGGACGGCGCCGCGCCAGCGCAGGGCGCAGCGCCCCGCCGGGGTGGACTCTTTCCAGAGCGTGCGGTCGGCCGCGTCCTCCAGGCCGAAGAACGGGTTGGGCAGCTCTTCGTCCACGTTGGCGATGCTCGGGCGGAACCACGCCATGGACTGCTCGTCGCCGAGCATCGCCGCCACCACGTCGCGGCCGTCCCGCACGATCTGCAGCAGCCGCGCGTCGGGGAACGCGTCGACCAGCGCGGTCGCGCTGTACAGCAGGTCGGGGCTGGCGTCGCCGAAGCGCGCCACCTCCTCGCCGCGGATGCACGGGCCGACGCCGCTCACCCCGGAGGCGGTGCGGCAGACCGGCGGGCAGGCCAGGCAGCCGTGCGCGTTGATCTGCCAGGCCTCGGCGAACGCGTCGCGATAGACCCGGGCGGCACCCTCACCGCGGCCCTGCGAGATCGAGGGACGGCGGGCGAAGGTCCAGGCCACCTGCAGCACGTTGGTGCGGGCGATCGTGATGTGGAAGCCGCGAGTGCGTTTCAGCGCACGCGCCAGGAGCTCGGTGCCCGAATGCGGCGCCCCGAGCACGAACACCGGCCGGCGGACCTTGAGCCCGTTGACCACGAGGATGTGCATCGCCTGCCTCATACCGGTCACCAGTGTCCCATTCCATGGGGACACTCCGTGCACGTGGCGCGGGGTAGCGGGCCACCGGAAGGAAACGGTTGTATCACGGTGGACCGGGCGTCACGGCGCCGCGGACCAGCAGGGGCAGGACCTCCCCGATCGGCTCGCGCAGCACCGCGTCGGCGACCTCGTCGTACGGGGTCGGCTCGGCGTTGATCACCACAAGCCGGGCGCCGTGGTTCAGCGCCTCAAGGCACAGCCCGGCGGCCGGGTCGACGGTCAGGGACGAGCCGATCGCCAGGAACACATCGCACTCCCGCGCCGCGTGCACCGCGGCCCCGAACACGTCCGGGTCCAGGGCCTGCCCGAATGAGATCGTCGCCGACTTCTGGATGCCGCCGCAGGACAGGCACGCCGGATCCTCCTCACCGGCGTCCACCCGGCTCAGCACCTCGGGCATCGGCGTACGGATACCGCAGGTCAGGCACTGTGCCCAGCGCATGGTGCCGTGCACCTCGATGACCCGGGCCGGGTCGCTGCCGGCGCGCTGGTGCAGCTCGTCGATGTTCTGCGTGATCACGGCGCGGAGCCGGCCGGCCCGCTCCAGGTCGGCCAGCGCGCGGTGGCCCGTGTTCGGCTCCGCGGCCCAGGCCGGGTGGTCGCGGCGGGATCGCCAGGCGCGGCGCCGTACCTCCGGGTCCGAGAGGTAGGTGTCGATGGTGGACAGCGCCGCGGCCTGCGGGTCCTTCGTCCACACGCCCTGGGGGCCACGGAAGTCCGGAATGCCGGAGTCGGTGGAGATGCCGGCGCCGGTCAGCGCGGTGACGGCGCTCGCCGCGCGGAGCCACTCGGCGACGCGGCCGGCGGAACCGGCGGCGGCGCCCGGCGTGTCGTCGGGGTGCATGTCCCTCACCGTAAGCCACCGTGTCGAAGGATCGAGAAGTCCGTCACCGGCCATCGGCTTGTCGGCGGCGACCCGTACGGTCACTGTGCATGTCGTTGGCGCGCGGCGATCCCGCGTGCCGCGCCGTCTCACCCTTGGAGGACAGATGCGTCATCGGATGCGGGCCCTGGCCGCCGTCGTCGCCGCGGCCGGTCTGGCGTGCGGTGCGGCCGCCCCGGCGTACGCGGGGCCGGCGCCCGCCGCGGCTCGGGCCCAGGCCGACATCCTGGACCGGCTGCGCGCGCTGCCGGACGTGATATCGGTCGAGGAGCGCTCCGCGCCGGAGGGGTACCGGTACTTCGTCGTGGCCTTCCGGCAGCGGGTGGACCACCGCGACCCCTCGGCCGGCACCTTCACCCAGCGCTATACGGTGCTGCACCGCGACGACGACCGGCCGACCGTGCTGCACACCAGCGGCTACAACGTGTCGCTGTCCGGCTCGCGGTCCGAGCCCACCCGGCTCGTCGACGGCAACCAGATCTCCACCGAGCAGCGCTTCTTCACCCCGTCGCGCCCCGACCCGGCCGACTGGACCGACCTGGACATCTGGCAGGCCGCCACCGACCACCACCGGATCCTCGCCGGGCTGAAGACGGTCTACTCCGGCAAGTGGATCTCCACCGGCGCCTCCAAGGGCGGCATGACCTCGATCTACCACCGCCGCTTCTACCCGCGCGACGTGGACGGGACCGTCGCCTACGTCGCGCCCAACGACGTGATCGACTCCGAGGACCGGGCGGACATCCGGTTCTTCGACACGGTCGGCACCGATCGGGCGTGCCGGGCGGACCTCAAGGCCCTGCAGGTCGAGGCGCTGAAGCGGCGCGGCGAGATCGTGGACCGGTACGAGGCGTGGGCCGCGGAGAACGGCCGTACGTTCGAGAACACGATCGGCAGCGCGGACCGCGCGTACGAGATGCTCGTGCTGGACACGCCGTGGGCGTTCTGGCAGTACCAGACCCAGGCCAAGTGCGCGGACGTGCCGAAGCCCGACGCCTCCACGGATATGTTCTGGGCGTTCCTCGACGAGGTGTCCGGATTCGACTTCTACACCGACGAGGGCACGGAGCCGTACATCCCGTACTACTACCAGGCGGGCACGCAGCTCGGAGCGCCCAGCGTGCCCACCCGGCACCTGCGCGGCCGGCTCCGGTATCGCGACCTCTACCAGCCGCGTTCGTACGTGCCGCGGGACATCCCGATGCGGTTCGACCACCGCGCCATGCCGGACGTGGACCACTGGGTCCGGACCCGCGGCAGCGAGCTGCTGTTCGTGTACGGCGCGAACGACCCGTGGGGCGCGGAGCCGTTCCGGCTCGGCCGGGGCACCCGTGACTCGCTCTGGTACACCGTCACCGGCGGCAACCACGGCGCGAACATCGCCCAGCTCCCCGAGGCCCAGCGCGCGAACGCCACCACAGCGCTGCGCCGCTGGGCCGGCGTCCCCTCGGTCGCCCGCCTCTCCGAGCCCAAGCTCATCCCCGGCTTCGACGAAACCCTGAAGCGCCACCCCCTCTAACCCAAGATCAACAAATTCAGGGAAGGATTTTGCAGGAGAACCCGCAGGTCGGCCCTGCAAAATCCTTCCCCCAACTTGTCGATCTTGGCTGGCACCCCCCGGGTGGGGACGGGGGGTCCGCGGGGTCGTATGTTGCCGTGGGAGCTCCGAGGCGGAGGTCGGCGGCATGACGGTCGAGGCGGACATCGCGGTCATCGGCGGGGGTATCGCGGGCGTGGGGGTGGCGGCCGAGCTCGCGCCGCACCGTTCGGTGGTGCTGCTCGAGCGGGAGAAGGAGCTCGCCTACCACACGACCGGCCGCTCCGCCGCGGCGTTCCTCGAGGCGTACGGCTCCCCGGAGATCCGCGCGCTCACCCGCGGCGGCCGCGCGCTCATGGAGGCGTACGGCGCCGCGCGCGGCGCGCCGCTGCTCACCCGCCGCGGCGAACTGCTCGTCGCCGGTCCCGAGGGCCCGGCCGGCCTGGAGGCCACCGTGGCCGAGGTGCCCACGTTGCGGTCGCTGACGGCGGCGGAGGCGGTGCGGCTGTGCGGGGCGTTGCGGGAGTCGTACGTGGCCGGCGCCGCGTACGATCCCGAGGCCGCGGACATCGACGTGCTCGGCCTGCACCAGCACTACCTCGGCAGCGCGCGGCGGCATGGGGCGACCGTGCTGACCGGCGCTGATGTCCGTACGGGGGAGTGGCGGGAGGGGCGCTGGCGGCTGACCACCGGCGCCGGTGAGGTGCGCGCGGAGATCGTCGTTAACGCGGCCGGGGCCTGGGCGGACCGGATCGCCGAGGCGCTGGGGCAGCCGCCGGTGGGGCTCACCCCGATGCGCCGTACCGCCGCGGTCATCGACACGCCCGACCCGGCCGCGGCGGACTGGCCGCTCGTCGTGGACGCCGCGGAGACGTTCTACTTCCGGCCGGAGAGCGGCGGGCTGATGATCTCCCCGGCGGACGAGACGCCGAGCGAGCCGGTCGACGCCCGGGCCGAGGAGCTTGACGTGGCGCTGGCCATCGAGCGGGTCAACGAGGCGACCACGCTCGGCGTACGGTCGGTGCGGACCACCTGGGCGGGGCTGCGGACCTTCGCGCCCGACCGCAACCCGGTCGCGGGCTACTCGGCGCCGGGTTTCTGCTGGCTGGCCGGGCAGGGCGGGTACGGCATCCAGACCGCGGCGGGCCTCTCCCGGCTGGCCGCGGCCCTCGTTCTCGGCGAACCCGTCCCCGACTTCCTGCTGGCCGAGGGCCTCGACCCCGCCCGGCTCAGCCCCGCCCGCTTCCCGACTCCGAGGTGAGCGGGTCGCCGGCGACCGGGTCCGTGGCGACGATGACGGGGGAGCCGGCGTGGGTGAGGATCTCGGCGTCCACGTCGTAGAGGCGGCGGATCAGCGCGGCGTCCACGACTTCGCGCGGCTCGCCCTCGGCGACGATCCGGCCGTCCCGCATCGCGACGAGCACGTCGGCGTACCGGGCCGCCGCCACGTCGTGCACCACCATGAGCACCGTACGGCCGCTCCGCGCGACCTCTCTGACCATGCCGAACACCTCGACCTGGTGGCCGAGGTCGAGCCTCGTGTCTCCCGCCCCGACGAACAACGACCCCACCGCCAGCACGACGACGGCGCCGGCAAGGAGCACGAACAACACCCCGACGCGAGGCCGCCCGAACTCCCGCCAAGGACGGGGGGACAAGACGCCTTCGCCACCGCCTTCGCCCGCGGCATCGAGCATCCGGATGTCCGCGCCCGGCTGGACCAGCCCTTCGACCCGGACAAGTCCCCCAAGGCGGTCGAGGTCAGGATCGAGGAACTGCTGGGACCGGCAGGGCATGAGTACTGCAGCGGTTACCGGCTCGATCCCGGCGACGGCGGCATGAATGAGGCCAAGACGCAACGAGACGAGTGGGTCGCGGCGCGTCGCGAGGCGCGCACGCCGGATGTGCCGGAGCCTGGGTGCACGCCCATCGGACGTTCAAGGACTGCCACGTATTGTTCGCCTTCAGCGCCAACGCGCAGGGAACCGGCTATGAGGTGAAGACGATGTTCGTCGAACCTCCGCGTGATCTTGGAGAGGGGCCGGCGTGAGCATCCGGTTTTGGCAGGCCAACCCCGAGGCCCCATGGACGACCCTGCTGAGCGTGGTGGAGACGTACTGCCATCCCGAGATCGCCACCGATGACGCCTACGAGCGCCTGCAGCGGCTCGCGAAGCGCACGGACGACGAGGAGATGCGCACGTTCAAGCAGGAGCTGGGGGAGGCGATCGCCGATCCGTCGCAGCTCCCGAAGGATGCCCTGTTCTGGGCGGCGCAGTATGACGACGGTTCC
>WHSL01000343.1 GCA_009380095.1 Streptosporangiales bacterium
ATGAAGGACCGCGGCCAGAACATGCTGGAGTACGTGGGCCTGGTCATCATCGTCGCGGGCGTCATCGTCGGTCTGTCCGGCGTGCTCGGCGGCATCAAGGACCCGTTCGAGAAGTCGGTCAAGAAGGTCACCGAGCTCGGTACCGAGAAGAAGGACGAGGGGAAGTAGGCCGGCAAAACCGACGGCCGGTGTTTCGTCCCCGGCCCTCCGACATTCATCAAAGCGCTTCGCCCGCAGCCTGAGTCAGGCCGCGGGCGAAGCGCTTTTCGCGTACCGTTCCGGAATGCCGATGAGAAACGCGGCCGGGCGCGGTCTACAGCGGCATACGGACGGGAGGCCGACGGATGGCGATCATCAGGCTGTACATGACCATGTCCCTCGACGTCTACGTCGCCGGGCCGCACGACGACGCCGACGCCCCGATGGGCATCGGCGGGTTCCGGCTCTTCAACTGGCTCGACCGGCGCAACGATCCCGGACCGAGCGGCCAGGTGTACGCGGAGGCGGTGGCCACCCGCGCCGTCATCTCCGGCCGCCGCACCTACGAACTGGCCGGCCGCTGGCAGGGCGACCACCACGACGGCGTACCGGTCTTCGTCCTGACCCACGACGTCCCGGACGAGCCACCCCCGGGCAGCATCCGCTACGTCACCGACGTACACGGCTGCGCGGCCCAGGCCCGAGCCGCCGCCGGCGACGGCGACGTACTGGTCCACGGCGCCGGCGCCGCCCAGGCCCTCCTCAAGGCCGGAGAACTCGACGAAATGGAGCTACACGTCGTCCCCGTCCTCCTCGGCCAAGGCCGCCGCCTCTTCGACAACCTCCCCCCGAACCACATCGAACTCGCCCCGATCCGCCACCTGCAGACCCCCCACAACGAAGACCCCGCCCACCACGTAACCCACCTCCGCTACCGCGTCCGGCGCTGACGCGGCTTGAGCCCGCGGGGGCGGGCGGCAGGCCGATGAGGCCCTCGATCAGGGCGCCGCGCGGGAAGCCCGGGAAGAGGTCGGCGTGCGGATCGATCTCGCGGACCTGCGGCTGACCACGGTCGTGCACCACCGGCAGGGCGAAGGCGTCGCCCGCGTCGGCGTGTTCTTCGCGACGAGCCGCTGGGACGGCACGCCGTACAACGCGGAGCCGCACAAGTGCGGGAAGTTGGTCTGGAGCGAACCGGCCCTGCTGCCCGCCCACACGATCCCCTATCCCGCGACCGGCATCCGGGCCTACCTCGCCGGCCTGCCGTTCGCGCACCACGGCTGGTAGCGACGGCCCGCCCGCCGGGGGAAGCCGAGGGCGGGAGGCGGGGCGGGTCGCTCTGTCAGTTGCGGTAGTCGGGGACGTTGGCGGGGTTGCCGTAGTGGCCTTGGCGTTCGAGGAGGTTGCCGGTGGGCCAGCCGCCGCCGTGGTCGCAGTTGAACCGCTCGCGGGCGCTCGGGCCGGAGCGCAGGGACATGTCCAGGCTCTGCGCGTTGGCGGTCGTGCCCTCGGTGGCCTCGACCCGCGGCTCGCGGATCCCGCCGTCGGCCTTGATCTGGTCGAGGCGCTCGTCCACCCCCGCCCCGGCCACCGTCACGAGCGTGCCCGCGGTCACCATCGCCGCCGCGCCGCCGGCGATCCAGCGTCGCAGCGGTGTCTTGCGCTGCCGAATATGTCGCACAGGTACCTACTTTCCTGGACGCCCCCCGGAGCGAGAGACGATCACCAAGAGCGGCATCATAGGCGTGTGACCCACGTCTCCCGCGACCGCACACCGGCCCCGAGGACCGACGAGCAGCTTGTCAGGTCGGGAGTACGCCGGGCCGGGCGGCGCCTCATCCCCCTGCTGATCCTGCTGTACTTCGTGAACTACCTGGACCGGGTGAACATCGGCTTCGCCGGCCCGAACGGGATGAACGACGAGCTGGGCCTGTCGGCCACGCTCTTCGGCGTCGCGGCCGGCGTGTTCTTCATCGGGTACCTGCTGCTCGAGGTGCCGAGCAACCTGCTGCTGCACCGCTTCGGGGCGCGCCGGTGGATCGCGCGCATCATGGTGTCCTGGGGGATCATCGCCACCGCCATGGCGTTCACCCCCAACGCGACCGTCCTGGTCGTGCTGCGGTTCCTGCTCGGGGTGGCCGAGGCGGGCTTCTTCCCGGGCATCATCCTGTACCTCACGTACTGGTTCCCGGCGGCGCAGCGGGCCCGGATGACCGCGTGGTTCATGACCGCGGTCCCGTTCTCCACGGCGCTCGGCGCCGTCGTCTCCACGATGGTCATCGAGTACGGCCACGGGCTGTTCGGGCTCTCCGGCTGGCGGGTGATGTTCCTGCTGGAGGGCATCCCGTCGGTGCTGCTGGCCCTGGTCGTCTGGTTCCTGCTGACCGACCGGCCGGCCAAGGCGGCGTGGATGCCGCAGGAGGAGCGGGACGCCCTGGAGCGCACGCTCGCCGCCGAAGGTGCCGAGGTCGCGGAGACCGGCCCGAGCTCGGTGCTCGGCGCGCTGCGCAGCCCGCGCGTGCTGGCCCTGTCCTGGGTCTACTTCGGCGTGGTCTACGGCCTGTACGCGCTGGGCTTCTTCCTCCCGACGATCATCGACGGCTTCGCCGAGCAGTACGGCACCGGCTTCTCCACCGTCGAGGAGGGCCTGATCAACGCGGTCCCGTACGTGCTCGGACTGATCGCCATGGTCGCCTGGACGCGGCGCGCGGCGAACCCGGCCGTCCGGGTCGCCGTGCCCGCGCTCGTCGGCGGCCTGGCCATCCCGGTGGCGCTGTACATGAACAGTCCGTGGCTCGCGATGATCGCGGTGACGATCTGCGCGTGCGGCGTTCTGGCCGCGCTGCCCGCGTTCTGGGCGCTGCCCACGGCGTACCTGACCGGCGCCGCCGCGGCCGCCGGGATCGGACTGATCAACTCGCTGGGGAACCTGTCCGGGTTCATGGCGCCGTACGTCACCGGCGCGCTGTCCGACGCGACCGGCGACAACCGGCTCGGCCTCTGGATCGTCGGCGTCTGCATGCTGTCCGCGGCCGCGGTGACCTGGGCGCTGCGCCGGACCAGGCCGCGCCCCCGCTGAGGGACCGCGGGTCAGACGTTGCGGAGGACGGAGACGACGATGCCCAGGATGACGGCCTCGTCGCCGTCGATGACGTCGTAGCCGGGGTTGCGCGGCTCGAGCCGGACGTGGCCGTTGGCGCGCCGGTAGACCTTGACCGTGGCCTCGCCGTCGATCATCGCGGCGACGATCTGCCCGGAGTGCGCCTCGGGCTGCTGCCGTACGACCACGATGTCGCCGTCGCGGATGGCGGCCTCGATCATCGAGTCGCCGCGCACCCGCAGCCCGAACACGGTGCCGCGCCCGGTGAACTCCCGGGGCAGCGCCAGCACGTCGTCGCCGTGCTCCTCGGCCACGATGGGCGTCCCCGCGGCGATGTCGCCGACCACCGGCACGGTCACCGCGTGCTCCGCCGGGTCGTGGGCCCGCGGCTCGCGGAGGAACATCCGCACGTCGATCGGGCGGGACACCGCGCCGCTCCGCCGCAGGAAGCCCTGCTCCTCCAGGCTCGCCAGGTGCTTCGACACCGACGACGGCGACCGCAGGCCGACCGCGTCGCCGATCTGCCGGGTGCTCGGCGCGTACCCGTACCGGACCACCGAGTCCCGGATCACCTCCAGGATCCGCCGCTGCCGCTCGGGCAGGCGCGAGGTGTCCAGGTGCTCGAAGGCGTCGAGATCGTCGTAGCCGGTCATCCGAGGAATGGTAGGGCCGGGGGCCGTACCGGCGCCTGGATCGCCCTTCCTCGAACCGGGCGTGTCGGGTTAATCTCCGGGCGGGTTGCACGCCTTCGATCATGTGTCGTACAGCGGAAAAGGTGCCGGGGTATGGGGACG
>WHSL01000364.1 GCA_009380095.1 Streptosporangiales bacterium
CTCGGCGGCCTCCTCGCCGGCGGCGCCCTCGGCCTGATCCTCGCCTACGCCCCACCCACCCGCCGCACCACCCTCCAGGCCGCGGGCGCCGTGGCCCTCCTGGCCATACTCGCCACCGCCACCTTCGTCACCACCGCCCAGCTCACGTCCGGTCTCTGAGCGACCGCGGCCCCGCTCAGGCGACGGGGGAACCGCCGTTGGTCGCGGGCAGGGGTACGCCGGTCTGCTCCGCCACCCCGGTCAGTGAGCGCCAGGTGTCGTCGGCGATCGTGATGCCCTCGTGGCGGAGCCGTTCGGCGGTCCGGGCCTCGGGCTCGCCCGGCACGAAGATCTCCTGCACCCCGGCGGCCGTCGGGGTGTCCTTGGTCTGCTCGATCAGCGCGTCCATCCGGCGCCGGAACTCCTCGGGGTCGCCCATGGCGGCGATGTCCAGGCAGATCAGCAGGTGCCCGGCCGCGCTGCGGCCCTCCGGCCGGTACGGCCCCACGATCGAGGTCCCGAAGCCGCTGCCGGTCAGCACCCCCGACAGCACGTCCACCATGAATGCGATCGCGTAGCCCTTGTGGCCGGCCATCGGCAGGATCAGGCCCTCGATGGCCCGCGCGGGATCGGTGGTCGGCACGCCGTCGGAGTCCGCCGCCCAGCCCTCGGGAATCGGCGCGCCGCGCTCCTTGGCGTGATAGATCTTGCCGCGCGCGACCGCGGTGTTGGCCATGTCCATGACGACGGTCCCGTACCGGCCGCCGGGCGCGGCGATCGACCAGGGGTTGGTGCCGAGCCGCTTCTCCCGGCCGCCCCACGGTGCCATCGCCGGGCTCGCGTTCGAGGCGAGGATCGCCACGCAGCCGCGGCGCGCGGCCTTGCGGGTGAAGTACGCGGCCGTACCGAAATGCCCCGAGTTGCGGACACCGACGACGGCCACGCCGTGCAACTTCGCGCGCTCCACCCCCCACGCCACCGCGCGGTCCATGATCATCTGGCCGAGCCCGTCGTGCCCGTCCACCACCAGCACCGCGCCGGAGTCGGTGACGATCTCCGGCTCGGCGCGCACGTCGGTCGCGCCGCTGCGCCCCCGGTCCAGGTACCAGGTCAGCCGCAGTATGCCGTGCGAGGGGTGTCCCCACAGCTCCGCCGTGACCAGCGAGTCCGCGAGCAGCCGCGCGTCGTCCGTACGGATCCCGCACGCCTCGGCCGTCCCTGCGGCGAACTCCAGCAGGGCGGAGGCGTCAACAGTGCGGGGCATCGCGGGTCCTCCCGAGTCACGGCCGGTCATCCCGCCTGTATACAGCAGCCGCCCGCTGGCCCCGGCCGCCGGGGCGGTCCCGCGGAAGGGAGACCGCCGCCCACCCGATGTGGCCGAGTGCGGGCACCTCCCCCAGCGCGGTGCGCACGAAACTGACCGTTACGAGCACGGAGGCGTGCAGCTCCGGTTGTTGCCGTCCGCGTTGACGCTGACCGGCGGTCGACATCCTGGGCGCCCGTCGTCGACGGTGAACCGCTCGGTTGACCGCACAAGTTCGCCGACGGGGCCCGCCTCGTCATGCCCACCGTCAGCGCCGACGACCTCGACCACCGGCACATCGACCAGATCTGCCGCCGCGTGGACGGGCTGCCGCTGGCCATCGAGCTCGCCGCGGCGTGGAGCCGGGTGCTCGCCTCGGACCAAAGTCAACGACGGGCGTGCCCGGCTGACCGCGCTGCTGGACGGCGCGCGCTCGGACGGCGGCGTCGGCGACGACCGGCTGCTCGCCGCCGCACTCACCGGGCTGGGCGGGCCGGCATGGCGCCAGCAGGACAACGACGCGGCCCGGAAGTACTTCGCCGAGTCCCTCGCGATCATGCGCAGGCTCGGGGATCAGCGGGGCATCGCGCGTGGCCTGCGCAACCTCGCCCTGACCGCGAGCGTCACGGGCGACGCCGTAGCGGCCGCCGATCTCTGCGAACAGGGCCTGCGCCTGCTCGAGGAGCATGGAGACGAGAGGCTCGAACCCGCGGATCTCTCCGACGTGGCCCCGCGCCTCCCCTGCCGCGAAGGGCTGAGGCCGCACGCCGGCCTTCTCGAAGGCTCGCGTCGCCAGGTGGAGCCCCGAGTCCGTTTTGGTCACGGGGGTGCGACGAAGCCGAGCTGGTAGCGGACCGGCTTCTGGTCGAACTCGATGGTTCCGCCGCTCAGCACCACGTCCTGCGTACGCGGCAGCCGCTTGCCCAGGCTCAGCAGGACCGGGTGGCGCGGCCGCACGCGTGGCCCGTCCGGGACGGGCGCGGTCTGCTTCGCCGTGGCCGTGGGGCTGGGCGTACCGCCGCCGCGGAGGCCGAGCGCTCCGGGGATCCCACAGCCGGCTGCGGCCAGGGTGATCGCGGCCAGCGTCGCCGCGCCGCTCCAGGATCGAGGCATGCCGGGCATGCTAGGAGGCAAGGTTTTAGATCGGTTATAGGCTCGAACGCCCGGGTCCTCGTGAGGAGACCATCATGCCGGTGCAACTGAACCACATGATCGTGAACTGCCGGGACAAGCGGGAGTCGGCGGACTTCCTCGTCGGCATCCTGGGGCTGCCGAAGCCCGAGCCGTTCGGTCCCTTCCTCGTCGTCGAGATGAGCAACGGGGTCTCCCTCGACTTCGTGGACGGCGGCGCGAAGGAGAGGAGTTCGACCAGATCTTCGGCCGCATCCAGGAGCGCGGGCTCACGTCCTGGGAGGACCCCAACGGCCACAACCTGGAGATCATCACGCGCCCGTACGGCAGCGGCGGCTGACCGGGTCAGCGCTCCCCGTGATACTCCTCGCCCCGCGCGGGCTGGTCGCGGCGGCGCAGCATCAGCAGGAGGTTGATCACCACGGCCACCCCGCCGGCCACCATGAGGATCACGCCGATCGCCTCAAGGTCGACGCCCGGGACTTGGCCGGTGATGGCGAACTTGAGGATCGCGCCCAACGTGACCAGGAACAGTCCGAGCCCGATGCCCATCCGTTCAGTCCTTCCGGGGCCGTCATCTGCACAACAGCATCCGGATCATCACCGGAGCTGCCGGAGACCCTACCGAATCTCCCGTCCTCATGGGGCTGCCGCCTACCACCGTAGTCGTAACGACCCGGCGGCCATAGGGCGCGAACGGCGTGAACGGCGCGAGCGCTGACAGGGCCGCGCCGGAGAGCGTCCCCTCCGGCGCGGCCCCCGGGCGACGTGGGCCCTGTCGCCCGTCAGAAGGCCTCTTCTGCCAGCTCCATGACGTCCAGCGTGGTGGTCTCGGCGATCCGCCGCTCGGCGGCGAGCCGGGGCAGTACGGTCTGCGCGAAGAACCCGGCGGCGGCGATCTTGCCCTCGTAGAAC
>WHSL01000203.1 GCA_009380095.1 Streptosporangiales bacterium
CGCCACCTGGCTCGCCTGGCCCTCGCTGCCCGGTGTGCGCGCCGCCGCCGACGCGGATGTGCTCCGCCGGGTCGGCGAGGCCGTATTCCGTGCCGCCGACGCGACCATCACCGCGGTGACGGAGGGCTACGAGGAAGCCCAACGCTGGTCGCTGCGCCAGGAAGAGTCGTTTCGGCGCGAGTTCGTCGACGACCTCCTTGAAGGTCGCAACGTGGAGACCCTGGTGGGACGCGCCGAACGGTACGGCCTACGGCTCGCCGGCAGCTACGTGGTGATCGTCGCGGCAGGCCCGCAACCCTCCGTCGACGGAGGCCCGATGACCCGTCAGGTGGAGTCGATCATCGGCCTCGGGCTGGCGAGCAGGGACGTCCTCGTGACGACCAAGGACGGGCTGCTGGTGTGCATTGCGCCCGACGTACGCCGCACGGTGGACGAGTTCGTCGCGCGTGTCATGGAGACCCTGAGGCCGAACGGCGCCTGGCGGGTCGGCATCGGACGCCCGCAGCGTGGACCCGGCGGTGCCGTCCACTCCTTCGAACAGGCGCGGCAGGCACTGCACATCGGCCGGCGTCTGCAACTGCCCGGTCACGTGTACCGAGCGGCCGACCTGCTCGTCTATCAAGTGCTGATCCGGGACAGAACCGCGCTCGCCGACCTCGTCGAGGTCGTCCTCGAACCGCTACGGAAGGCCCGAACCGGTCCCGGAGCACTGCTGGAGACCCTGTCCGCGTACTTCGCCGCGAACCGGGTGGCGACCGCCACGGCGCGCGAACTCCACGTTGGCGTACGCACCGTGACATACCGCCTCGACCGGGTCGAGGAACTGACCGGATACTCGGTCCACGACCCACAGCAGAGCTTCACACTGCAGGTGGCAGTCCTCGGGGCACATCTGCTCGGCTGGCCCGGGGACCCCTGACCGCCCCGGCCCGGCCGAGTCCAGCACACCAGAGACCGGCGGGAAGCCAGGTAGGCGTCTTCAACGCCCTACTTGTGCTACGCGCTAAGCCCCCGGGGAACTGCATCCCGAGTCGCCGCGCTTCACACAGGTAGAGATGAACTTGGAATCTGGCCGCGCTGCTTGGCGAGGCGGCCCCAGCGTTCATGGCGGCCGAAGTGTTCGGCGATTGCACGGCCACTCGGTAGGGAGCCATCGGCGTTGCGGTTGGCCAGGGCCCATTGCCAAGCCTGCTCCTGAAGTGTGAGCAGTCGCCCTCGATGGGACCCTCTCTGGTTCATGCGCACACGATGCGCAGGCGGCTGCTTGACGGACTTGGCGCATGAGCAGTTCGTAAGCACCGATCAGCGCGGATGAAGGCCAGGCCGCGATCACCCGACCGGTCAGGGACGGCTCCGCGGCCGCCACGTTTGCTGCCAGGGGGGCCAGGCAGCCGATGAGCAGTAGCGTCCAGGGCAGGACGCCGCCGCGGTGGCCGAGGCGGGAGTCCAGGAGCAGGGTCATGGAGAGGCGAGGATCATGCCGTCCACCGATAGCGGGATCAGGCAGGCTGACCATCGGTCTTCGCCGACGCGGAGGGCGAGCTCGTTCATGTGGCCGCAGGACACCTGGTCGGCGATGCCGGCCAGCAGTGCCACTGCGGCGGTCGTGGTCCACCGGATCCAGCGGTCCGAGTCGGCCTTGACCGTGAAGCCCGGGTGAGGCCCTGGCGGTCTGGCGGCGGTTCTGGAGTGTGTTCTGGGACGGCGACGCCAGCGGTGCCAGGCCATGACGCGGGATGGTCGCGGAGAATCGCGCCACGCCTTGATCGCCCGTGCGGGGGTGAGGTCAGGTATCTCCTGTCCGCCTGAGGAGTGAAGGGTGCGTCAGATGTCGACGTCGGCTGCGTCGGGCCGTTTCGCGGCCCCGCGTACCGGCAACGTGGCGAAGACCGCCGGCGGCTCGCGCCACGGGTCGGGCAGGGTTCCGTTCCGGGCGTCCTGGATCGCGTGCCAGACCCGCTGCGGCGTGCACGGCATGTCGATGTGGCGTACGCCCAGGTGGCCGAGTGCGTCCACGACCGCGTTCTGTACCGCGGGCGTGGAGCCGATCGTGGACGACTCGCCGATGCCCTTGGCGCCGAGCGGGTTGAGTGGGGTCGGCGTCTCGGTGTTGGACACCTCCAGGCTCGGCACTTCGGCGGCGCTCGGCGCGGTGTAGTCGGCCAGCGTCGAGGTGATCGGGTTGCCCTCGGCGTCGTAGAGGAACTCCTCCCACAGCGCCTGGGCCATGCCCTGCACCACGCCGCCGTGCTGCTGGCCCGCCACGATCAGCGGGTTGAGCACCCGCCCGCAGTCGTCCACGGCGATGTGCCGTACCGGCTCGACAAGACCGGTCTCGGTGTCGACCTCGACCACAGCGACGTGCGCGCCGAACGGGAACGTGCCGCTGTCCTGGCTGAAGTCCAGCGCTGCGACAAGCGGCTCGCCGTCGGCGGCCGCCGCCGTCGCGAGCTCCGACCAGCTCAGCGCGGACGACGGCACGCCGCTGACGCTGACGCCGCCGTCGCCGGTGACCACGATGTCGTCGTCGTTCGCCTCCAGCAGCGACGCCGCGAGCCGCCGGGCCCGGTCCACGACCTCGATCGCGGCCGTGTTCACCGCGTTGCCGCCCATCTGCAGCGACCGGGAGCCGCCGGTGCCGCCACCCTTCGGCACGACCGCGGTGTCGGACTGCGCGAACGTGATCGACTCCAGCGGGATGCCCAGCCGGTCGGCGACGATCATCGAGAACGAGGTGGCGTGGCCCTGACCGTGCGCGGACGTCCCGGCCTTGACGGTGGCCGTGCCGTCCTCGTGCACCTCGACCGACGCGAACTCGTCGCCGCCGCGGCCCGAGGTGATCTCTACGTACGTGCTCACCCCGATGCCGAGCAGCCGTGTGTCGCCGCGCTCCCGCCGGGCCCGCTGCTCGGCGCGCAGCGCGTCGTAGTCCGCCAGCCGCAGCGCCTCGGCGAGCGAGGGCGCGTAGTCGCCGTTGTCGTAGGTGGTGCCGACCTGAGTGGTGTACGGGAACTCGTCCGGCTGCAGCAGGTTGCGGCGCCGGAGCTCGGCGGGGTCGATCCGCAGCTCGGCGGCGGCCATGTCCATGATCCGCTCGAGGTACGCGGCGGCCTCCGGCCGCCCGGCGCCGCGGAACGCGCCCATCGGCGTGGTGTTGGTGAGCACCGCCACCGCGTCGAACCCGATCTTCGGGATCCGGTACACGCCCTGCGCCATGGTGTACGTCGGGCCGAGCACCAGCCCGCCGCCGAACCCGGCATAAGCGCCGGCGTCGCCGACCATCCGGCAGCGCAGCCCGGCGATCGTGCCGTCGGTGCGGAAGCCCATTTCGACGTACTGCACCTGACCGCGGCCGTGCGGCATCGCCACCATGTTCTCCGAACGGGTCTCCACCCAACTCACCGGACGGCCGAGCCGGCGCGCCGCGGCGATCGCGACGGCGTGCTCCGCCGCCACGCCCGCCTTGCCGCCGAACGCGCCGCCCACATGCGGCGCGATCACCCGCAGCCGTTCCGGCTCCATGCCGAACAGCTTCGCCGCGAGGCCACGGAACCCGTGCGGCATCTGCGTCGAGACGTAGACGGTGGCGTCGTACTCCTCGTCCTCACCGCCGGGTACGACGGTGATCGCATTGCCCTCCATCGGCACGACGGCCACCCGCTGGTTCACGAACCGGCCGCGCACCACCACATCGGCGCCGTCCAGCGGATCCACGTCGTCGGGCTCGCGTACGCCGGATGCGACGTTGCTGCCGAGCTCCTCGAACTGCAACGGCGCGCCGTCGGCCACCGCCTCCTCGGCGTCGATCACCGCGGGCAGCGGCTCGTAGTCGACATCCACGTACTCCAGCGCGTCGACCGCCGCGACCCGGGTTTCGGCGACGATCGCCACCACCGGCTCGCCCACGAACCGGACCTTGTCCTCGGCCAGCGGTGGCCGGGCGCACGCCTCATTGAGCGTGATGAACCCATGGAACCGCGGGATCCGCAGGTCGTCCGCGGTGTACGCGGCCACCACGCCCGGCGCCTCCAGCGCCCGGCTCACGTCGATCCCACCGAGCCTGGCGTGCGCCATCGGCGACCGTACGAACGCGAGGTACAACTTGCCGGGGATCCTCAGGTCGTCGACGAACGTGCCGCGACCACGCAGCAGCTCGGGATCCTCGACGCGACGCACCGCCCTACCGGCCATGCGCCCCGCGCCGGTGACAGCGGCGACGTCCCCATCCGATCGGGCCGAGCTGATGGACATCCGTGAACTCTCCCTCCGACCGGCGCTCGAGGACCTCGGGCGGCGGTATCGCGACGCGACGTCAGCCTCTCACGCGGCCCTCTTCGGGACCAGGTAGGCGATCTCACGACCGATCAGGCCGTCGCGAATCTCGGACGCACCACCCGGGGAACGTGACCGGGGCCGTGGTCTCGTCGGGGTCGCGCTTGAGCACGATGGGGTCGGTCGTCATCAGCGCCGAGCGCAGGGCCTCCGCCGACTCGGGGCCGGTGCGTTCGTCGTTCCAGTTCACCATCGGGCCGTGCAGGGTGGCGAGGCGGGTGGACTCCCACAGCAGTGCCTGCAGCGAGGTGATGTCGCTGAAGCCGACCAGCGCCTTTGGATTGCGGCGTACCGCGGCCAGGTCGACATGCGGGGCGAGCTCGACGACGAGCCCCCAGCTCTCCAGGATTTCGACGCCGCGCGCCATCAGATCCTCGCTCGGCCGGCTCGCCGGCGACACGACACGCACGCGATCGCCGGCACGGAGCATCGGCGGCCGTACGGTGGCACCCGCGCGAAGGCGTTTCGGAGGTGCGGGCAGCGGAGCCGCGGCCGCCGGCCGCCCGGCGCCGATCACCGCGGCACCGGCGGCCGCGGTCGCGGCCGTGAGCAACGCCCTGCGCTTCAGCGGCCCGCCGGTCACCGACGTCATCCTCATCGACCGCCTTCCTCGCGCCGCTCCCGCGGCGCCAGAACGGCGACCCTACCGCCGCGGACCCACGGTCGACCATGCCCCGCCCGTCGTGGCGAAGCCGTCGCATTCGCAAGCGATAACTGGCAATGTCGCATGACGCAATGAACATGACCGGCCACCGAACCTCGTCGTTCGGGGCATCCTCCACGTTGGGTCTTCCATGGAATCACTAGAGAACCTCCTCTCCAGTGTGAGCGGCTTCGTGTGGGGTCCGTGGTTGCTGATCCCGCTGCTCCTCGCCACCGGCCTCTACCTCACGATCCTGCTGCGCGGCGTGCAGTTCCGGCACTTCCGGCTGGCGTTCTGGCTGGCGTTCATCAAACGCAAGGAGACCGATGACGTCGACGGCGACATCGCGCATTACCAGGCTCTGACCACCGCCCTCGCCGCCACCGTGGGCGTGGGTAACATCGCCGGCGTGGCGACCGCCATCGCGCTCGGCGGCCCCGGCGCGGTGTTCTGGATGTGGTTCACCGGCCTGGTCGGGATGGCGACCAAGTACAGCGAGGCGTTCCTCGGGGTGCGGTTCCGCCGCACGGACGCCGCCGGCGAGCAGAGCGGCGGCCCGATGCACTACCTCCGGCAGGGCATCAAGGGGCGTCTCGGCTGGTTCCTCGGCGGCTTCTTCGCCGTCGCCGGCGCCGTCGCGGCCTTCGGCATCGGCAACATGGTGCAGGCCAACACCGTCGCCGAGAACGTCAAGAGCGAGTGGGGCCTGGAGCCCTGGCTCACCGGCCTCATCGTCACGCTCCTGGCCGCCTTCGTCATCCTCGGTGGCATCAAGAGCATCGGCCGGGTCACCAGCGCGTTCGTGCCCCTCATGATCATCTTCTACATCGTGGGCGCGACCGGCGTGCTGGCGTTCAGGATCGAGGAACTGCCCGCCGCCTTCGGGCTCATCTTCACCGACGCCTTCACCGGCACGTCCGCCACCGGCGGGTTCGTCGGCGCGGGTGTCGCCGCCGCCATCCGGTACGGCGTCGCGCGCGGCATCTTCTCCAACGAGTCCGGGCTGGGCACGGGGGGCATCGCCGCGGCGGCGGCGAAGACCACCCACCCGGTGCGGCAAGCGCTGGTGTCGATGACCCAGACCTTCATCGACACCCTTGTCGTGGTCAGCTTCACCGCGCTGACCATCATTGTCACCGGCGTCTGGACGACCGGCGGCGAAGAGCAGGCGGCGACGTTCACCGCCCGCGCCTTCGACGAGGGACTGCCCGGCGAATGGGGCAGCCTCATCGTCACCCTCGGCGTCATCTTCTTCGCCTTCTCCACCGTGCTCGGCTGGTCCTACTACGGCGAGCGCTGCATGGAGTACCTGTTCGGCCGGCGGGCGGTGCTGCCCTACCGCGTGGTGTTCATCGTGGCGATCTACGTGGGCTCGGTCTCCACGCTCACCGCGGTGTGGACCTTCTCGGACGTCATGAACGGGCTGATGGCTCTGCCCAACCTCGTCGGCCTGGTCATCCTGGGCCCCCTGGTGTGGCGGGAGACCCGCGCCTACTTCCAGGAACGCCCCAAGGTCGAAGAGCCGGGCGAGGTCACCCGGCCCTGATCACACCCCCTCGGCGGTCCCCGCCGCCCGGCCGTTCCCGTTCGGCCTGGTGGCGGGGGACCGCTCCCCTCGGGGGGTCGGGCCCGGGGCCCTCACTGGGTGAGGGCGCCGGCGTCGACTCGGTACGCGTGGCCGGTGACGGTGCGGGCGTCGTCGCCGGCGAGGTGCGCGACCGCGGCCGCGATGTCCTCGGGCGCGACCAGCGGGATCGGGAGGAGGTTGCCGGTGACGATGGCCTCCTCGAAATCGCTGCGGGTGGGGGTGTCCAGGTCGGGGCGGAAGAGTTTGTAGGTGGCCGCGTTGTGCACCATGGGGGTGTCGGCGGCGGCGGGCAGGACGGCGTTGACCCGGATCCGGTGTGGGCCGAGCTCTATGGCGAGGCTTTTCATGAGACCGATGACCCCGTGCTTGGCCGCCGTGTAGTGCGGTAGCCCCGGCAGACCCTTCTCACCGGCGGTGGAGCTGGTCATGATGATCGCGCCACCGCTTCCCGCCTCGATCATCGGCTTGATCGCGGGCTGGACGGTGTTCCACACGCCGGTGAGGTTGACGTCGATCATTTCCTGCCACTGCTCGCCGGTCAGTTCCGCGCTCGGTGACACCGACAAGATCCCGGCGTTGGCGACCACGATGTCGAGACGGCCGAATTCGGCCAGGGCGTCGGCGGTCACCTTCCGCATCGCCTCCGCGTCGCGTACATCGGCGTGCGCGGTACGGACCCGCCGGCCCGTCTCGCGCACCAGGCGCGCCGTCTCATCCAGATCGGCCGGGGAGGCCAGCCCGTACGACACGCTGTGCACCGCGTCCGCGCAGACGTCGACGGCGACGATGTCCGCGCCGTCTGCGGCCAGGCGCACCGCGTGCGCGCGGCCCTGCCCCCGCCCGGCACCGGTGATGATCGCAACCTTGCCCGTCAATCCCGACATGAATGGGACATCCTTTCCCTGCGATCTTTTGATGATCTTCGAGTCCCTATTAATAGCCGGACCGGCCCTGCCCGAATGTCGCCCATGCAGGCCGGAAAATCCAGCCGGCTGGCTCCTGGGTGAAGCGCACGCCGAGGCCGCGCAGGCGCTCGTACTCGGCCTTGACGTCGTCGACGGCGAATGAGGTGAACGGGATGCCGTCGGCGACCAGCGCGTCCTTGAACGGCTTCGCCGCCGGGTGGCCGCTGGGCTCGAGGAGCAGCTCGGTGCCGTCCGGGTCCTCCGGGGACACCACGGTCAGCCATCGGGCACCGCCGCCCAGCGGGACGTCGTGCTTCTTCACGAAACGAGCTTGTCGGTGTAGAAGCGCAGCGCCTTCTCCTGGTCGTCGACGAGCACGCTCGTCAGGTTGATCCTCATGCCGGCCCCTTCGTGTCGTCTGTATCGGCGCTGTCCGGGTGGTCGCCGGCCTCCCTTTCGGGCTTGCCGAGCCACCGCTCGACGATCGGTTCGAGCGGCACGACGACCCTGATGCTCGTCCTCGCCACCCTGGCCCTGTTCGTCGGCTACGAAATGCTGGACGGACCCGGCCGCCAGGCCCTCATGCCGTTCGCGGTCCTGTGCCTGTGGCTGGCCCTGGCGCCCTTGGGATGGCGACTCCTGCGGCCGGCGACCCCCGCGGCCAACGCGATCGCGCCGTAGCGCATCGGTGGTGACGATCTTGGGCGCGTACTAGCGTGGCCACCCTTGTTTCACATTGCTTCAAAATGAGGAGTTACTCGTGGCGAAGCCGGTTGTCGCGACGATTCCGCGTACCGAACGGTTCGACCTTCGGGACGAGTCGAGTCGATTTCTCGTGAAGCGCAAGCTGGCCGATGTGAAAGCCGATGGCAGGTACCGGTCCTACGTGCACCAGTCGTTCGGGTTCGATCACCTCAACGAGCGCGTCTACTTCGCCGGCCGCAAGTACGGCAGCGATGAGAGCAGCGGCGACCTGGTCGTCACGCAGATGGACTTCGACGGGAAGATCCATGGATCCATGATTCTGGACGGCCTCGGCCACGGATCGCAGATCGGGGTGCAACCGCGCGGCGCCGGCAAGGCTCCGTACCTGTGGACCGAGGCCGATCCGGAGGTGAACGACGAAGGGGTCGCCTGGGGGCGGCGGATCGGCCGTTTCGTCTTCGACGACGGCGGGTCCGTGTCCACCGGCGACGTCGAGGACCACACGCCGCGCATCGACGGCATCCACAACGTGCGGCCCGCGATCGATCCGATCTTCCAGCGCGTGCTCATCAAGTACAACGTGCGCGGCGAGGACGGGCCGTTCGCGCAGGTATGGCCCCTCTCCGCGGCCGGTAAGCGGCTCGATCCCCGCGCGGCCGCGACCGGGCGCATCAAGCTGCCGAGCCCCAACACGCAGTGCCAGCCCTCGCAGGGCTTCGCCCTCTACGGCAGCTTCATCTATCTCATGTACGGCAGGCCGTACGGCCACAACAAGGGCGACCACGACGACGGCCGATGCGAGTTCCCCTCCCGCCGTACGAAGGGCAACACCCGGATCCTCTGCGTCGACGCCAACACCGGCGAGACCGTTGACACGTTCCGCACCCGGGCGCTGCGGCACCTCATCTACCGCGAGCCCGAAGGCATGGCGATCTGGCCGGCGCCGAACGGCTCCACGCCACAACCCCGCCTCTGCTTCGGCTTCGCCTCCGGCCTCGCGAACCGCCGCCTCGCCAGCATCGTCTACAAGGACGCCCTGGCCTGACGCGCTCAGGCGCCGCCTCGGGAGATGTGGATGGCGAGCTGGGTGCGGTCGCGGAGGCCGAGTTTGCGGAGGGCGCTCGAGACGTGGTTCTTCACCGTGCCCTCGGTGATGGAGAGCCGCGCCGCGATCTCCCGGTTGGACGCGCCCGTGCCGACCAGGCGCGCCACCTCGGACTCCCGCTCGGACAGGGGATCCTTCCTGCGCAGGGGCGACACCACGCGCCGCGCGACCGGCCCGTCCAGCACGGTCTCCCCGAGGTGTGCCTTGTGGACGGCCGCCACCAGCTCCTCGGGTGCGCAGTCCTTCAGGAGGTAGCCCCGCGCCCCGCGCCCAGCGCGCCGAAGATGTACTCGTCCTCGTCGAACGTGCTGAGTACGAGCGACGCGACGCCCGGATGGTGCCGGGACAGGCGCCGGACGTCGCTCCAGCGCCGCGCCCCCGAAGGCCTGATCGAGGTCGAGCGGCCGCAGGGCCCGTACCCAGCGCCGCGTCTCGGTCAGGGCCTCCGCGGCCTGTCCCTTGGCCAGCCGGACCTCCTCCCAGACATCGCCGGGCCGCCGTTCGGCGTTGTCCAGGGCCGATCTTGATCGCCGTCAGCCGATGGCCGATCGAGTCGTGCATGTCCCGGGCCATCCTGGCGCGTTCCTCGGCCACGGCGAGCTCGCGCACCCGGGCGGTGAGCCGCTCGGCCTCGGC
>WHSL01000063.1 GCA_009380095.1 Streptosporangiales bacterium
ACGGGTGGTGCTGAGGAACATCACGGCGTTGTACTGCAGCAGCCGGTGGCCCTCGGCGGGATCGAAGTTGCCCCAGTCGTGGTAGCAGCGGACGTCGGTTCCCCGGCAGACGCCGTAGTCCGGGTTCCCCAGGTTCTCCGCTGGCTCGGCCGCCGGCGCCGAGCCCATCGGCGAGACGACCAGGCCTATCAGCAGCGCGGTGAGGGCGATGCGCATGAGAGGTCCATTCCGCGTGAGCCTTCAAGTCACTATGGAAGTGTAGTTCCAGGAACTACACTTCCATGCCATGGTGACGAAACCGGGACATGTCTTCGACCGCGACTGGGAGTGGGAGGGCCTCACAGAGTTCGCGGCCCATCACGGCCGGGGGCCCAGCGGCCCGCGCGCGACGCTCGGAGTGGTCAGCGGCCGACGTCGCCAAGGGAAGAGCTACCTGCTCCAAGCTCTGGCCCAGACGACCGGCGGGCTCTACTTCGGTGCCCAGGAGGCGACCGAAGCGGTGGCGCTGAGGAACCTGGAGTCCGCGCTGGCGCGACACTCGGGCACGGCCGTCGATCCTCCGTTCAGGGACTGGGGGGATGCGATCGCCTACCTGTTCAGGAGTCATCGCGATCGGCCGGTGCCGGTGGTCTTGGACGAGTTTCCCTTTCTCGCCCGGGTGTCGCCGGAAATCTCGTCGATCATCCAACGCGAGCTGGGGCCGGGAGGGTCCGGCGAGGGAAGCGGCGTTCGCCTGATCCTCTGTGGTTCCGCGATGTCCGTGATGGGCAGGCTGCTCGCGGGCCAGGCTCCGCTACGGGGCCGCGCCGGGCTGGAACTGGTGGTCAAGCCCTTCGGGTTTCGCGACGCCGCGACGTTCTGGGACATCGCGGACCCGCGGCTGGCCGTCCTCGTGCATTCGGTCGTGGGCGGCACGCCCGCGTATCGATACGAGTTCACCGCGGGTGACCCCCCGGAGGACCTCGCGGGCTTCGATGAATGGGTGCTGCGGACCGCGCTCAACTCTAGGAGCGCGCTCTTCCGCGAGGCGCGCTACCTCCTGGCGGAGGAGCCGGACATTCGCGAGCCGGCTCTCTACCACTCGGTGCTGGCGGCCATCGCTGCGGGACGCACCACGAGTACGGCTATCGCCACCTTCATCGGCCGCAAGGCCGATCACATCAAGCACCCGTTGAACGTGCTCGAGGACTGCGCGCTGGTCACGCGTCAGCTCGATCTCTTCCGGCCGACGCGTGCGTACTACCGCGTGGTCGAGCCGTTGATCACCTTCTACGAAGCGATCATGCAGCGCAACTGGACGGCGCTGGAGGCACGGGACGCGCCGGCGGTCTGGCAGGCGGAGAGGCACACCTTCCAGGCCAAGGTGCTGGGCCCGCATTTCGAATCGCTCTGCCGCGACTTCGCGCGTGAGGCCAGTGTCAGCGTCTTCGGTGGCCTGGCGACGGAGGTCGGAGCCGGGGTCGTGAACGACCCGGAGCGACGCACACAGATCGAGATCGATGTCGCGATCCTGGGCGTGCAGGACCCGGACGGTCCACGGCGGGTGCTGTCCCTCGGCGAGGCGAAGTGGGGGGAGCGGATGGGCGTGGATCACGTCCGGAGGCTGGGACGGGCACGCGACCTGCTCGGCGCGAAGGGCTACGACGTCCGGGACGCGCGGCTCGCGTGTTACTCCGGAGTGGGATTCGACGACGGGCTGCGGGAAGCGGCCGCCGAGGACGACCGCATCGTGCTGATCGACCTCGACCGTCTCTACCAAGCCCCCACGGCCTAGTGCAGTGGATGATCGAACCCGCGCTGCGACATTCGCTTGGCGGTATCCCGCAGATCCGCCGCGAAGCCGTCGATCTTGTCCTCGGCGAAGCGTACGGTCGGCCCGCTCAGCGTGAGCGCGGCGAGCACGGCTCCGGAGCCGCCCGTCACCGGGACGGCGACCGCCGAGGTGCCCGACTCGCGCTCGCCATGGCTGACGGCGCACCCGTCCTGCTCGGCTCGGGCGATCCAGTCCCGCAGCGTGTCCACGTGGGCCGAGCCGTACGGCGACTCGCGCGCCACCCGGGCCAGCAGCGTCTCCGGGGCGCCACTCAGCAGAATCTTCGCCGAGGCGCCGCCCCACAGCGGCAGCTCGCAGCCGACCCGCATCACGTGGCGGAGCGGCTGCGGGCTCTCCTGCTGAGCGATGCAGACTCGGTGGACGCCCCGGACGACGTAGAGATTGACCGTCTCCCGCTGCCGGGCTCCCAGCTCGCGCATGAGCTCCAGGGTCTCCGGCGGCAACTCCCATGCCGACCGGGCCAGATGCGCCCAGCGCCACAGGGCGGGCCCCGCCGTGTAACCCTTGGCCGTCGCCCACAGCAGGCCCATCTGCTCCAGGGTCAGCAGCATCCGCAGCGCGGTCGTCTTGGCCAGGCCGGTCTCCTCGACCACCTCGCGGATGGTCAGGGTCCGCCGCTCCTCCGTGAGCAGCGACAGGATGTCGAAGGCGCGCTGCACGCTACGCACACCGGACTCGGCGGTGTTGTGCGAGGACCCGGCGCCCCTCGAGGCCGCGGCGCTACTCGAAGACACGGTCCCAGGCTAGCATCCGCGGGTCCATTCAGCGGTCCAGTCGAACCATTGAATGGACCCTCGTGGCGCCAGACAATGAACCATACGGTTACTTAATCCATGACGCGGACCCTAAGGACCGTTAGATGGAAGAGATCCACGAGGCCGACTGTCTTGTTCCTGCTGCTCGCCATGGTGATCATCGGCGGCCGGGCGAGCATGGTCGGGGTCCTGGCGGGCGCGCTCGCGCTCGCTTTCGTACGCGAGTTGCTGCTCGATGTCTCCGCCTTCGCCCAGCTCGGATACGGCTCCATCGTCGTGCTGGTGGTGCTTTTCTTCCCGAAGGGGCTGGCCGGGCTCTTCACCCGCCGCAAGCGGACCGGCCGGGCACGGCTGGGGCCCTTCCGCCCGTACGAACAGGCCGACGCCGGCGAGGGCACCGTGCTGGACGTGGAGGGCGTGACGAAACGCTTCAAGGGCCTCGTCGCCCTGGAGGACGTCTCGCCGTCGGTTCCCGCCGGTCAGATCCGCGGCATCGTCGGCCCCAACGGGTCCGGCAAGACCACCCTGTTCAACGTGATCAGCGGCTTCTACACCCCCACCGGCGGGCGGGTCCGGCTGCGCGGGCGCGACGTCACATCGGTGGCCCCCTACCGGCTCGCCCAGCGCGGCGTCGCACGGACCTTCCAGAACCTGCGGCTGTTCGAGGACCTGACCGTCCGCGAGAACATCCTGCTCGCCCTCGACCGCACCCGGACGTGGTGGATCTGGCGCTACCCGGTCCCCGTGGAGAAGAACCTCCTGCTCGGCGCCTACATCGGCAGCCGGCGTCACACCCCCATCGCGGAGGTCTACGAGCTGTTCCCGTCCTGGGCGAGATGCGGGGCAGACTCGCGGGGGCCCTCTCGGGCGGCCAGCAACAGATGCTGGCCGTCGGACGGGCGCTCATGTGCCGCCCCAAGGTCATGCTCCTGGACGAGCCGTCCATGGGGCTGTCCCCCCATCCTCGTGGCCGAGATCGCGGGCGTGCTCAAGCGGCTCAACGACGACGGCCTGGCCATCGTCCTGGTCGAGCAGAACGCCAAGCTCACCTTCGAGGTCACCACCGGCTGTCTCGTCATGGAGAACGGCGAGATCGCCGCCACCGGCGCCTCCGCCGATCTCCGCCGCGACCCTCAGGTCCGGCGCATCTACCTCGGACTCTGACCGTCCGGAGGGTCCGCACCGCGTACGTAGGCCACCGCCATGTCACCCACCAGCTTCCTCAGCCTCGCGCGGTGCGCCGGTGCGGCCATGTCACGGCCGAACAGCGCGCCGAAGGTGTGCTGGTTGGCGACGCGGAAGAAGCAGAAGGCACTGATCATCATGTGCACGTCGATGGCGTCGGCGTCGGTGACGAACTCGCCGCTCGCCCGTCCGGCGGCCAGGATGCGCTCGATCAGGTCGAGTGCCGGGGTGCCCAGGTTGGCCAGCACCTCGGACTTGCGGATGTGCTCGGCCTGATGGATGTTCTCGATCGCGACGAGCTGGATGAACTCGCGGTGCGCATCATGATGATCGAAGGTCAGCTCGGCCAGGGCGCGAATGGCCTGGACCGGCGGCAGGTGTTCCACGTCGACGGTGCGTTCCACCTCGCGCACCTCGGCGTAGGCCTTCTCCAGCACCGCGATGTAGAGCTTCTCCTTGCTGCCGAAGTAGTAGTAGATCATGCGCTTTGTCGTGCGCATGAGCTTGGCGATCTCATCCACGCGCGCGCCCGCGTAACCATGCCGGGCGAACTCCCGCTGCGCGACCTCCAGGATCTCGGCCTTGGTGCGGTCCGCATCGCGCTGCCGGATAGCGGGTTGGGAGGTCACCGGTTCAGCTTAGAGTGGCGCGGCGGATGAGAGCGTTGACGGCGCACGCCCAGCGGAGGTGTCGCCGCCTCCGCGGAGGGCGAGGCCGTTCAGCGGCGCCAGGCGGGCATGACGGCGAACATGTCGGCCGTCTTGCGGGGATCGCGGTCGATGAGCTCGGCGAGGATCTCGTCGGCTTGTTTGAGCAGGGCGGGGTCGAGGCGTATGCCCGCGGCGGCGGTGTTCTCCGCCACCTGCTCGGGCCGGGACGCACCGATGATCGCCGTCGCGACGTTCGGGTTCTGCAGCACCCACGCCACCGCGAACTGTGCCATCGTCAGCCCGGCCTCCTGCGCCAGCGGCCGCAGCCGCTGTACGCGCTCCAGCACCGCGTCGGACATGTAGCGGCCGACGAAGCGGGAGCCTCGCTCGTCGGTCGCCCGCGACCCGGACGGCACGTCCTGGCCGGGCTGATACTTGCCGGTCAGTACGCCCTGAGCCACCGGGGAGAACACCACCTGCGACAGACCCAGCCGTGTGCAGGCGGGGACGACCTCGGGTTCGATGATCCGCCAGAGCAGGTTGTACTGGGGCTGGTTGGAGGCGAGCGTGATCCCCGCCTCGCGGGCCAGCCGGTGGCCCTCCTCGATCTGCGCGGCGGTCCACTCCGAGACCCCGACGTAGAGCACCTTGCCCTGGCGTACGAGATCGGCGAAGGCCCGTACGGTCTCCTCCAGCGGCGTCTCCGGGTCGTACCGGTGGGCCTGGTAGAGGTCGATGTGGTCGGTGCCGAGCCGGCGGAGCGAGGCGTGCGCACTCTCCATGATGTGCTTGCGGGAGAGCCCGCGGTCGTTGGGGCCGTCGCCCATCGGGTTGCACACCTTGGTGGCGATCACCACGGACTCCCGCCGCACGCCGGCCAGTGCCCGGCCGAGGACCTCCTCGGCGGCGCCGCGCGCGTACACGTCGGCGGTGTCGAACGTGGTGATGCCCGCGTCCAGGGCGGCCCGTACGCACGCCCGCGCGGTCTCCTCCTCGACCTGGCCCCCGTGCGTGATCCAGTTGCCGTACGTGATCGCGCTGACCTTCAGCCCGCTGCCACCAAGCGCCCGGTGCTCCATCCGCCCACCCCATGCCGGCTCGCGTCCAGAAACTCCCCGATCTTAGGGGATCACCTGCTGCGCTGGCGCTGGGCATCGTGAGCGCGAATGAGACACTTCGCCTCGAAGGTCCAGGCGGTCGACGGAGGTGCTGGGGTGCGGCAGTGGCGGATCGGTGCGGTGACCGTGACGAAGGTCGTCGAACTCGAGGCGACCGGCGGGTTCGGGTTCGTGTTGCCCCAGGCGACACGCGACGCGCTGGCCGGGATGGACTGGTTGAAACCGCACTTCGCGACAGATGAGGGGCGGGCGAAGACCAGCGTGCACGCGCTGGTCGTGGAGACCCCCACGCGGCGCATCATCGTGGACACCGGACTGGGCAACGACAAACAGGGGCGGGCCGTGCCGGGGTGGAACGGGCTGAACCTGCCGTTCCTGCGGGACCTGAGTGACGCCGGGTACCCACCCGAGATGATCGACACGGTGATCTGCACGCACCTGCACGTGGACCATGTCGGGTGGAACACCCGGCTGGACGGCGGCGGGCGGTGGGTGCCGACGTTCCCGAACGCGCGGTACCTGTTCGTACGGCAGGAGTTCGCGCACTGGCGGTCGGTGCACGAGGAGACGCCGGAGAACGAGCGCGCCCTCGTGTTCGCCGACTCCGTACGGCCGGTGGACGAGGCCGGGCTGGTCGACCTCGTGGACGACACGCATGCCGTGTGCGAGGAGGTGCGGCTGGTGGCCACCACCGGGCACACGCCGGGGCACGTCAGCGTGCTCATCTCCTCCGAGGGCAAGGAGGCGCTGATCACGGGGGACTTCCTGCACCATCCGTGCCAGCTGGCCCGGCCGGACTGGGCGGCCACGCCGGACTGGGACCAGGAGATGTCCACCCGTACGCGGCGGGAGATGTTCACCTGGCTGGCCGACCGCGGCACGCTGGTGATCGGCACGCACTTCGCCGAGCCGTCCGCCGGCCGGGTGGTGCGCGACGGCGACGCGTTCCGATTCGCGGTCTGACCAGCATCAGGCAGCGCAACGGTGGCCACCGATGAGTTTTCGCATGGCTCAGCCCTGCCGTTCCGCTCGCTGCTTGACCAGTTCCTCGACGGCGGTCGGCAGGGTCGTCTCGAAGTCGATCAGCTTCGCCCAGGTCGGGGTCACCACGATCCGGACCATGCCGTCATACAGCGAGCGGACCTCCGCCTCCCACTCGACCCGCTGCTCGGGTGTCATCGTGTAGCTGCCGCTCATCTGGAGGTACTCGTCTGGGATGCCGTCGACGACGTCCAGCTCGGCACGGCCGCGGATGAGCAGGATCTTGGGCGGGTGTACCTCGGTGTCGATCGTCAGGGCGACCGCCGGCTTCTCGCGCAGCAGCGGGAGCTTCGGGGCGTTCTTCGACGTGCACATGACGATCTCCGAGCCGTTCCAGGTGAACCCGATCGGAACGTTGCGGGGTGTGCCGTCCTTGGCGACGTAGGCCAGGCGGGTCAGGTCGCGAGCCAGCAGCTCCTGGCTGAGCGGCCGGTTCAGAACCTCGGTTACCTCGTACGGTTTCATCGGTGGTCTCCTCCTAGCCGATCTGCTCGGCGAGCGCGACGATGATGCCCTCGGGGCCGCGGACGTAGGCGAACCGCCAGCTGTCCTCGATCTGCGTGAGCTCGCCGACGAGCTCCACGCCGCGGGCCCGGAGGCCGGCGACCATGCCGTCGATGTCCTGGACGGAGAACAGGATGCGGCGGATGCCCAGAGCGTTCGCCGGTGCGTTCGCCGGCTCGGTGTGGACCGCGGCCGGCGTGTGGAACCTCATCAGCTCGAGGCAGGCATGGCCGTCCGGGGTCTTCATCATCGCGACGTCGAGGCTGATCTCGTCGAACCCGCTGATCCGGGCCGCCCAACTCTCCTCCACCCGCATCTCGCCCTCGAGCTCGAACCCGAGCTCGACGAAGAACGCGATCGTCGCCTTGAGGTCCTCGACGACGATGCCGACGTTCTCCAGCCGCAGAATCGTCATGTCGTTCCCTTCTTCGGTGCGGCCGGTCATGGCCGCTGGTATGCCTGGGACGGAGCCGGCGCCACGATCTCGACATCCGGGCCGCTTGACCTTGACGGTGGGTCAACCCTCCCCCGCAAACGGCTCGTCCGGCTCGCCGCCGGAGAGCACCTGGCGCTCCCGCAGAGCGTCGTGGACTACCTCGACCGGCTGCGCGGTCTCGGCATGGACGAGCGGGCCATCGAGCCGGAACGGGACGCCTGGATCATGATCGCCGCCCAGGCACCGCACCTGATCGACTCTGTGATCGCCAAGAAGCACGAAGATCTGGACAACCCCGACATGGTGCAGCTCTATCGCCTTGTCAGCGAAGCGCTCGACTGGCAGGCCGACGATCCGCGGGTCATCGAGTTCGCCGACATCCTGGAGCGCCTGGCGATTCGCGCCGAGGAGGCCGGTGAGTTGGGTGCCGACGGCTTCGACGACCGGTTCGTCGACCTGCTGGACTCGACCATGGTCGAGTCCTCACCGGGCGCCGAGCGACTCCTCGCGATCCTGGAGGAGCGGGGCTGGAAGGGCTGGACCCGCGTCGAGCGAGTGCCTGCCGACAGACCCGACACTCCGATAAGCCTCGATCCGCCGGCACCGGCCGCAGGCTGAGCAGCGGGTCCGTGGAGAGGATGGACGAGGTGAGGGCGGGGAAGCACGCTCCAGTGGCCCAGTCCAGGTACGTCCAGAGCGGATAACCTGTCCGGCCTCGGTACGCAGCTCACGTCAGCTCGCCAAGGCGGCCTGCTCGGCCCTGAGCGTCATCTGCCGGTGTGTGGTGGTGCGGCGGGTAGCTGCACCGTGACGCGGAGCCCGCCGGTGGGGCGGGGGGTGAGGGTGAGCGTTCCGTCGTGGGCTTGGGTGATGCTTCTGACGATCGCCAGGCCCAGGCCGACGCCCGCGTGGTCGGTGTGTACGCGTTGTGTGCCGCGCTGGAAGGGTTCGGCGAGGGTGGAGACCAGTTGGGGGGCGAGACCCTCGCCGGTGTTCTCGACGGTGAGCACCACGGTCCTGGGGTGAGCGCTGGTCGTGACCCAGACGGTGCCCCGTTCGGGCAGGTTGTGGACGATCGCGTTGTGTACGAGGTTCGTGGTCATCTGCAGCAGGAGCGCGTATGAGCCGCTGGTGGGGGTGATGTCGCCGGAGGTCTCGATGGTGAGGCCGCGCTTTTCCGCGAGCGGGAGGAGCGTTTCGGTGGCTTCTTCCGCCAGGAGGGACAGGTCGACGCGTTCTCGGCCGAAGGACCGTTGGTCGGCGCGGCTGAGGAGGAGTAATGCTTCGGTGAGGTCGATCGCCCGGGTGTTGACGGCGCGGAGCATGTCGACAAGTTCCCTGGGGTCGCGGTTCGGGTCGTTGCGGGCCACGTCGAGAAGTGTCTGCGTGATCGCCAATGGGGTGCGCAGTTCGTGGGAGGCGTTGGCCGCGAACCTCTGCTGCTCGGCGATGTGTGCTTCGAGTCGCGCGAGCATGGTGTCGAAGGTGTCGGCGAGTTCACGGAACTCATCTCTGCGGCCCGGTAGCCGGATTCGGTGGGAAAGCGATGCGTTCGCGGCCTTCCGGGTGGCCTCAGTGATACGAATCATGGGGGCGAGCATCCGCCCGGCGAGAAGCCACCCTCCCATGAGGCCGAACACCAGCAGTAACGCCAACAGCGCGGCCGCCTTCGGAGCGAAAGCGCGCCAGAGGTCGTACCGGCCCGGAATGAAGAGACTGGGGCGGGGTCTGAACGCATCGTCGGGTGGGAAGCCATCGGGGGCTCTGATCCCATCGTCGCGTAGGAAGCGAGCGGGAATTCTGATCGCCTCGTCGGGGACGTAACGCAGAAGGAACACCCACACGACCGCGAGGAGCAAGACCCCGGCGAGCATGAGGAAGCCGGCGTAGCTGAGGGTCAGTTTGAGGCGAACGCTCAAACCAGGCGCCCTATTCACGGTCCCCTCCCGCACGTCCGGTGCCGGATGCCGTGTCGATGCGGTAGCCGACGCCGGCCACAGTGGCGATGATCCAGGGCTCGCCGAGCCGTTTGCGCAGTGCCGAGACCGTGATGCGTACGGCGTTGGTGAACGGGTCGGCGTTCTCATCCCACGCCCGTTCCAGGAGCTCTTCGGCGCTGACGACGCCGCCTTCGGCGACGACCAGGACTTCGAGCACGGCGAACTGCTTCCGAGTCAGCGCGACGTAGCGGCCGTCGCGGTAGACCTCCCGGCGGAACGGATCCAGACGCAGGCCTGCGATCTCTCGTACGGGCGGCCTGCTGTGGGCGCGCCTGCGGTCGAGAGCCCTGAGGCGGAGCACGAGTTCTCGGAGTTCGAACGGCTTCGTGAGGTAGTCGTCGGCTCCGAGTCCGAACCCGGAGGCCTTGTCGTCGAGCCGGTCGGCGGCGGTGAGCATGAGGATCGGCATGCCGCTGCCGGAGGCGACGACGCGTTTGGCGATCTCGTCTCCGGAGGGGCCGGGGATGTCGCGGTCGAGGACGGCGATGTCGTAGGTGTTGATGCTCAGCAGTTCAAGAGCGGTGTCACCGTCACCGGCGATGTCGGCCGCGATCGCTTCCAGGCACAGGCCATCGCGGATCGCATCTGCCAGATAGGGCTCGTCCTCGACGATCAACACACGCACGCTCTCGAAGCTACCCGGCCGGGGCATATCGCCGGCATATCGAGAACCGCATACGTGCCGGCAACACCACGCTGTCTTGACTGGCGGCATGACCTACAGCCGACCAGCGCGAGCAGCGGCCCGCCGTACCCGATCGACCATTTCGCCGCCCTTGCGGTCGTCAGCGCGACGCTCATCGGCGTGGCCGGTTGCCGGTCGCCGGCGTCCTCACCTTCCTCGGTGGCAGCACCCTCCGGCGTGACGGTCTTCGATGACGAGATTCCGGCCGTGGCCAACCTCGATCCCCATCTGCTCGGTGCCCTGCGCCAAGCCGCGGCCGATGCCGCGGGCGACGGGGTCGAGTTGGTCGTCAACAGTGGCTGGCGTTCCCCGGAATACCAGGAACGACTACTCCAAAGGGCGGTCTCGAAGTACGGCGAGCACGGCGCCACGTACGGGCTGTGCCAGACCTACGGCAACGAACCCTGGCACTACGAACTGCGCCCTGAAGCCATGGTTCACGGTTGCCCGCCCATGTACGCCGACCCCACCCAGGACCCGAGGATGCAGCAGTGACGACCACCACCCGGCAGGCCACTCAGGAAACCCTGGCCGCCAGCGCGCGAGGCCTGACCAAGACCTACGGCGGGGGCGAAGCCCAGGTGCATGCCCTGCGCGGCATCGACCTCGACCTTCCACGCGGCAGGTTCACCGCGATCATGGGGCCGAGCGGATCCGGCAAGTCCACGCTGATGCACTGCCTGGCCGGACTCGACCAGGCCGGCGGCGGCACCGTCACCGTGGCCGGCACCGACCTCGGATCACTCGACGACGACACGCTCACGATCTTCCGCCGCGAGCACATCGGCTTCGTGTTCCAGTCGTACAACCTGCTGCCGATGCTCACCGCGGGCCAGAACATCCTGCTCCCGCTCGAGCTGGGCGGCCGCCGGATCGACGACGCGACGCGGGAGCGCGCGCACGCGCTCGCCGACACCCTCGGCGTGGCCGACCGGCTCGGCCACCGGCCCGCGGAGCTGTCCGGTGGCCAGCAGCAGCGGGTCGCGATCGCCCGGGCCCTGATCACCCGGCCGGACCTGCTGTTCGCCGATGAGCCCACGGGAAACCTGGACAGCACCACGTCGGCGGAGGTACTGGATCACCTGCGCCGGTCGGCGCGCGAGCTCGGCCAGACCGTCGTGATGGTCACCCACGAGCGGGACGCGGCGGCGTACGCCGACGACGTGGTGACCATGCAGGACGGGCGGATCGCCTGATGCGTACGGTCTTCCTCGCGTCGCTGCGCACCCACGCCCGCAGGTACGTCGCAGCGGCGATCGCGGTCATCTCGGAGCCGCCTTCGTCGTGGTGGTCGGCGTTCTCACGTCCGGGGCACGGAGCGGAATGATGGCCGGCTTCGGGGCGCCATGGCGCAATGCCGACCACGTGGTCTTCGGGATGGGCACGGAAGGCGCGATCGAGCTCGCCGAGCGTCACGGCGAGAACGCATCCGTGATCGGCCGCGCCATGCTGCCGTTGCGCGAGCACAGGGGCGGCAAGCCACTACCGGACCCGGACGGCCGAGCCGCTCGGTTGGTCGACACGTTCAGCCGGCGCGACTTCCCCGGCACGGCTCCGCGGATCGACTCGGACGGCACCGTCGCCCCGCCCACATAGGTGAGCCCTATCCTCCGGGCCAGCGCATATCGTCCGCATATCGCAAACCGCATACGTGCCGGCAACACCGCGCTGCCTTGACTTGAGGCATGACCGACAGCGGACCAGCACGAACCGCACCGTGCCGTACCCGATCGACCACCCTCGATCACACGCCCGGCTCGACCCTGCGGCGCCGCGACCACGTCTACCAGGTCGTCGTCCGCGTGCTCGCCGTGATGCTGCTACCGGCGGCGCTCCTGGTCGCGCCGCGCCGGTCCCGGCTGGTGGCCTGCCGCTGGGCGCTGTCCGCGCGGTTTCCCGCCGAGTGCCTGGCCGGCTTGGCTCCCGCGGCGCGAGCGGCGTTCGAGGCGGCGCGTACGGAGGCGCTGTGGCGGGACGGAGAGCTCATCGGACTGACCTCCGGCCACCGGGACGCGCGCGAGCAGACGCGCCTGTTCGCGGAGGCGGTTCGCCGCACCGGCTCCCCGGAGCTCGCGCGGCGGTGGGTACTGCCGCCCGAGGAGTCGCGGCACGTCTCCGGGACCGCGATGGACGTGCGCCCGACCGAGGGGGCGCGCTGGCTGGAGCGCCACGGCCGGCGATACGGCCTCTACCGGGTGTACGAGAACGAGTGGTGGCACTTCGAGTACCACCCCGAAGCCATCGATGACGGCTGCCCGCCCAGGTACGCCGACCCTACGCACGGTCCAAGGATGCGGCGGTGATCAGCACGCTCGGCGTATCCCAGCCCAGATCCGTCGATCTGCTACCGCCCACGCTGCAGACGATCCCCGAGGCGATCGGCAAGAACATCGCGATCGCACGCGCGCGGACTCGTTCCCGGATCATGGCCGTGGTCAAAGCGGATGGGTACGGGCACGGCGCCGTCACGGTCGCGCGGGCCGCGATCGCCGCCGGCGCGGAATGGCTCGGCACGACGGACATCGCAGAGGCCCCGAGGTTGCGTGCGGCAGGGCTCACCGTACCGATCCTGACGTGGTTGAACCCGTCCGGTGTCGATGCCGAGGCCGCCGCGACCGGCAGGGTCGACATCGCGGTCGGCTCGGTCGGCGAACTGGAAGCTGTACTCGAGCAGACCTCGCCTACCGCCCTACGGGTCCACTTGCACATGGACACCGGCATGGCCCGAGAAGGCTGCCCCGTACATGAGTGGGACGCGCTGATCGCAGCCGCACGGCAGGGGGAACGGCAAGGCAAGGTCCGCGTCGTGGGCCTCATGGGACATCTGCCGTTGGCCGACCAAGCCGATTCCGAGGCGAACGCGCCGGCGGTGTCGCGCATGCGCCAGGCCAGAAGAGCGGTCATGGCAGCGGGCCTCGATCCCCCGCTCACCCACCTGGCCGCGACCTCAGGAACGCTGACCGATCCGGCCACCCACTTCGGAATGGTCCGCTTCGGAGCCGGCCTTGCCGGCATCGATCCATCAGAGACCACCGAACTGCACGGCGCGTCTCGTCTGACCGCGCCGGTTGTGCACAGCGCGACCGTCAAGGCAGGTACGCCGGTCGGCTACGGCGGCACCTACGTCACCGGCACGCCCACCAACCTCAGCGTCCTGCCCCTCGGGTACGCCGACGGAATCCCGCGCGAGATCTCCCCCGACGCCTCTGTGGAGATCCACGGACGACGCCACCCGGTGGTCGGACGTGTCTCGATGGACCAGATCGTCATCGACACCGGCGCCGACCTCGTTCCGCTCGGCACGACCGCGACCGTGTTCGGCCCGCAGGACGGGGTCACTCCGACCATCCGCGACTGGGCCCGCTGGGCCGGAACCATTCCCCACACCCTCGTCACCGGCATCGGCCCACGCGTGAAAAGGACAGTCGCATGACGCAACACGTCTTGGTCATCGGGGGCGGACAGAACGCCGAGCACGAGATCTCTCTGGAAACCGCCGCCGGCATCACGGGCGCGCTGCGCTCCCGCGGGTTCGAGGTCAGCGGCATCACCATCGGCCGCGACGGGCTGTGGAGACACGGGAAGAGACCGCTCGGGACGAGCGCCGCCGCCTCGTTGGCCGCGGCGCTGCCGCTCCTTGAACAGGCGGATGTGGTCTTCCCCGCGGTTCACGGTCCCCTCGGGGAGGACGGGACGCTCGCAGCGCTGTGCGCTCTCGCACAGAGACCCGTGGTCGGCTCCGGCCCGCGGGCCGGAGCGGTCGGCATGGACAAGTGGGTGACCAAGCTCGTCGCCGAAGCCATCGGGATCCGCGTCGCCCCAGGACGTCTGGTACGTGCAACCGATAAGGAGGACATCGAGTTCGAGACCGAGGTCGTCGTCAAACCCGTATCCGCCGGGTCCAGCTACGGCGTCACCTTGGCCCGGGATGCCGTCCAACTGGACGAGGCCGTACGCATGGCCTCGCGCTACGACGATCAGATTCTCATCGAGCACGTCGTCCATGGCCGGGAGATCGACGTCGCCGTCCTCCGGGAGGCCGACGGCAGCCGCTGGGCCGCACCCCCGCTGGAGATCCACAGCAGCGGCCTGTTCGACACGGCCACGAAGTACGACGGAACCGCCCGGTTCACGGTGCCCGCCGACCTCGGCGGCACCGACCGCGCCGCGATCACACAGGCGGCACTGGCCATGTTCGACGCACTCGGCTGCTCCGGAGTCGCCCGCGTGGACTTCTTCCTCACCGATGACGGCCCCGTCCTCAACGAGGTCAACACTATGCCCGGAATGACGGCCGAGTCCCAGGTACCACGGATGTTCGCGGCTGCGGGAGTTCCGTATGGGGAACTCGTCGCCCGCCTGGTAGGCGCCGCGACGGTGCCCGGTTGGCCGGCTTCAGACGGCTGTGAGGTGGGATAGGGCGTCGGCCAGGGTGGTGACGTCGGCGTACTTCGCGTCGAGGTCGATCAGGTTGTTCCCGTGCAGGGCCGGAGTGCGGTCGGCGCAGGCCTCGCGGACTACCTGGGGACGGAAGCCGTGGTTGAGTGCGTCGGTGGCAGAGGCGCGGATGCAGCCGGAGGTGGATACTCCGGCGATCACGACGGTGTCCACGCCGTGTGCGTGCAGTGTGGAGGCGAGGGACGTGCCGAAGAATGCCGACGCGTACTGCTTGGCGACTACCGGCTCACCTGATGCCGGTTTCAGGGGTGGCGCGATCTCGCCCCAGTCGCCGTCCGCGTCGTCCGTGAAGGCCGCCAGGGCCGGCACCTTTCGTACGAACAGTCCGGCGTCGGTACAACCGCGTGTGTAGCGGACGACGGTCCACAGCACCGGGTGGCCGGCCGTACGGGCAGCGGCCACCAGCTCGCCGGTCGCCGCGACGGCGGGGCCGGGCTCGGGCAGCTCGAACGGCCCGCCCCGCTCGGTGTAGGCGCGCACCAGGTCGATCACCAGCACCGCCGGGCACTCGCCCCAGCCGACCCGGCCGGAGAATGACGCGCCATGCGGATCGGTCACGGCGTCACCGTCCACTGTGGCCGCTTCGGCGCCGGAAGCCCGGTCTCCGCCTCACAGCGCGCGAGCAGCTCGTCGACAGGCGGCCCCATGTCGAACACCGGCGGCTCCGCCGGCCGTGCGGCCCGCATTTCGGCACGCAGCGCCTCGGTCGCCGCGGTGTCGACGGCGCCGTCGACGTCGAGCACGACGCCGTACCGGCGGGCGCCCGCAACGGTGACGAGACCGCGCGCCACCTCCAGCGCGACGAGCTCAGGGTCGCGCTCGAGCGGGTCGCCCCAGCCTCCCCCGCCCCACGTCACGAAGTGCAGCACGTCGCCCGGGTACACGGGGACGTCGTGGCACTTGCTCGGCAGCACCTCGCGGCCACCGGCGGCCCGCTCGATCCATTTCGTGCCGCGCGCGCCGGGCTCACCGCCGTTGACGCCCCACGGGTACGTCAGCCAGCGGTCGTCGTGGATCGCGATCGTCCCGGGCTCGGCGAAGACGTACGTGACGTCGACGCCGTTGCCGCCGCGGTGCAGTCCGGCGCCGCCGGTGTCGGCCACGGTCTCGCAGCGGTCGATGCGCAGCGGATAGTACGACTCCAGGTACTCGCACGGGATGTTGACGAAGCTCGGCCACAGCGAGTGCCCGTCCGGGCCGTCCCCGAGCGGGCGGCCCGGGATGCCGCCGAACCCGATCGAGTAGAGCTGGAACCACTCGCCCTTCTGATCGCCAGAGGTGTGATAACCCGAATACATGAAGTGCGGGCTGGAGGAGAACCCGGCCGCGTTCAGCAGCGCCGGGTTCATCTGCCCGAGCAGGCCACCGAAGAGGTCGAACACGCGCCCGACGCCGTGGTTGCGGCCGTTGAGCGACGCCGGATGCCTGGGCTTCCAGTACGAGCCCTCCGGGATCGTCACGTCGACCAGCGGATAGAACCCGTCGTTCCACAGGATCTGCGGGTCGGCCACGGTGATCATGTAGATCCCGAAGAACATCCTGGCCAGGTTCTCGTTGAGGTAGTAGTTGATCGGCCCCGCCGCCTGCGGTGAGCTGCCGGTGAAGTCAAGGTGCACCTTCTCGCCGTGCCGGGTCAGCGACACCTTGAGCTCGTACGGACCGTTGCCGACGCCGTCGTCGCAGATGTAGTCGGTGAAGCCGATCGTCTTGCCGTCCTCGAACACGGTCTCCAGCAGCACCTTCATGGCGTCGTAGTTGCGCTGAAGCAGGGCGTCGAGCGCGGAGAGGTACGTCGCCGTGCCGAACCGCTCGCACATCTCGGCCACCCGGCGGCCCGCGGTACGGCACGCCGCGACGAGGCCGTTCAGGTCGGCACGGTTCCACGCCGGCATCCGTACCTGGTTGAGGATGATCCGCAGCGCATCCTCGTTCAGCTCGCCCTCGCGGTAGAGCTTGAACGGGGGGACGACCACACCTTCCTCGAAGATGGTGCGCGCGTCGGTGGGCATCGAGCACGGCGTCTTACCGCCGACATCGGACATGTGCCCGAACATCGCGGCCCAGCCGACGACCCGGCCCTCATGGAAGATCGGCATCACCAGGAGCCAGTCGTTGGCGTGGCTGATGGCGCCGTCACACGCGTACGGGTCCGACGTCATGATCACGTCGCCTTCGGCGATCGTGTCGTCGAAATTGTCCAGAAGGGCGGGAATGGACAGGCCGAACTGGCCGACGACCATCTTGCCGCCGGGATCGCCGATCAGCGGGAACTCGTCGTGTTGCTCCCGGATGCCCGGCGAGAGCGCGGTGCGGAACAGCACCTCGTCCATCTCGTACCGTGCGTTGCGCAGGCCGTTCTCGATGATGTCGAGGGTGACCGGGTCGACCTCGCCCTTCTCGACGGCGCCGGTCGCCGTCTCGATGATGCGTGCCATGGCGTTCAGCCCTCCGCGGGGTTGATCGGCAGGGGGTTGATCGGCAGGGGGTTGATCGGCAGGGGGTTGATCGGCAGGGGGTTGATCGGCAGGGGGTTGATCAGCAGGCTCCCCGAGGGGTGCACGGTCGCGGCGTGGCCGGGCAGCACGAGCGTCGTGGAGTCCATCTCGGTGACGATCGCGGGCCCGGTGACGACGTCGCCCGCCCGCAGGGCGGTCCGGTCGTACACCTTGGCCGGGACCTGCTCGCCGGACAGGTGCACCGGGTGGGTGTCCACGAGCGCGGCGGACGGGTCGCCATCCCCTTCGGGCAGCGTGACCGGGGCGACGTTCGGGCGTGGCCCGCTGACGGTGGCGCGCGCGTTGACCAGCTCGTGGTCCACCGGCAGCAGGAAGGAGAACAGCCGGTCGTGCTCGGCGTCGAAGCGGGCCGCGAGCTTCTCCAGCGCCGAGTCGGGATCGTCCAGCCACTCCGGATCGAGTGCCACCGGGATCTCGAAGCCCTGGCCGTGGTAGCGCACGTCGAGCTGGTAGGTGACCGTCTGGTCGGCGCGGTCGAGGCCCTGGCCGGCGAGCCGCCCGCCTGCCTCATCGCCGAGTTCCCGCAGAATCCCGGCCAGCTCGGGACCTGTCAGGGCGGCGAACCGGCGGAGCACGGTACGCGCGGCCGCGTCACGCATGCTCGTCGTCGCGTCGCCGAGCGCGCACAGCACGCCGGGCGACGGCGGCACGATCACCGGCCACGCCCCGGTCAACCTGCCCAGCGCGTTGGCGTGCAACGGGCCGGCACCGCCGAACGCGACGAGCGCGAAGTTCCGCGGGTCGAAGCCCTGCTGTACGGACACCAGCCGCAGGCCACCGAGCATGTTCTCGTTGACGATGTCCACGATGCCCGCGGCGGCGGCCTCCGGGCTCGGCAGCCCCATGGCCTCCGCGACCTTCCCGACGGCTTCCCGTGCCGCGGCGACGTCGAGGGGGATCTCGCCGCCGGCCAGCGCGGGCGGCAGGTAGCCGAGCACCACGTTGGCGTCGGTCACGGTCGGTTCGGCGCCGCCCAGCCCGTACGCGGCCGGCCCTGGGTCCGCGCCCGCCGACTGCGGGCCCACCCGCAACGCCCTGGTCAGCTCGGGCACGTGCGCGATCGAGCCGCCACCCGCGCCGACCGTGCGGACGTCCACGCTTGACGCCCGTACGGTCAGGTCGCCGACCTTCGTCTCCCTGCCGATGCGCGGGCTGAGGTCCTGCACAAGCGCCACGTCGGTGGACGTACCGCCCATGTCGAACGTGATCAGGTCGCGGTGGCCACACTGCTCGGCCACCCACACCGCACCGGTCACTCCCCCGGCGGGGCCGGAGAGCAGCATCGTCACCGGAGACTCGATCGCGGCCTCCGCCGCCTGCAGCCCGCCGTCGCTGCGCAGGATCGCCAGCTCGCCGGCCACGCCACCGTCACCGAGCGCGGTGGCGAGGGTCCGTACGTAGCTCTGCACCTGAGGCTGCACGTAGCCGTTGGCGACGGTGGTGACGGTCCGCTCGTACTCCCGCAGCTCCGGCAGCACATCGCAGGAGAGCGACACCGGAACGCCGGGCAGCTCCGCGGCGGCGAGCTCACCGATCCGCCGCTCGTGGGAAGGATCGGCGAAGGAGTTGATCAGCGAGACGGCCAGCGCCTGGACGTCGCGCCCGCGCAGGCGTTTCAGCTGCCTGCGTACGTCCTCCTCGTCGAGCGGGCGGACGACGGTGCCGTCGCTGCCGACGCGCTCGTCCACCTCGACGGTGTTCTCCAGCGCGGCGAGCGGTTCCGGCTTGGGCCAGATGATCCACCCGGCGAGCCCGCCGGGCACGTACGAGCGGGCGATCTGCAGCACCTGGCGGAACCCCCGCGTCGTGACGAGGCCGACCACGGCGCCCTTGCCCTCCAGGATCGCGTTGGTGGCCACCGTGGTGCCGTGGAGCACCTGGGCGACCTCGCGCAGCGCGATCCCGGCTTCGGCGCACACCTTCTGCACACCGTTTTGGACGCCGACGGACTGGTCGGAGGGTGTAGAGGGCGTCTTCGCCCGCCACGTCAGGCCTGTGGCCTCATCGACGAGCAGCACGTCCGTGAACGTGCCACCGACGTCGACACCGAGCCGGTACGTCATGGCGCCTCCTGCTCTCCGGCTTGCCGCGTGCTGGCTTGCCGTGTGGCTTGGTGTTTGGCGGCACGGACCATGACGGCCCGGGCATTGCGGATGTGTGCGGTCATGACCGCCTGCGCCCACTCCGGGTCGCCGGCCCGTACGGCGTCCACGATCTCCACGTGGTGCGCGAGGCTGCGGCGCAGCGACGCCTCGTCGTAGGTGTGGAAGTTGCGCAGCACGATCGGGGCGTGCACGGCGCCGGCCAGGGCACTGGCCAGCGCGGGGTGGTCGGCGAGCGCGACGAGCGTGCCGTGGAACTCACGGTTGAGCGGGACGATCCCGTCCAGATCCTGACCGGGCCCGGGGCTGCCGACCCGCAGCATCTCGTCGGCCAGGCGTGCGAGCGTCGCGACGTCCTCAGGGCCCGCGTTCGGCACGGCGAGCGCCGCGAGCCGTGGTTCCAGTGACGTGCGCAGGTCGAAGATGCCCTCGAGTTCGGTGGCGGTCCACGCTCTGACCCGCGCGCCGCGGTTGGGCGAGAGCTCGACGAGCCCCTCGGCGGCCAGCCGTGTCAGCGCCTCTCGGACCGGCGTCCGGCTGACGCCGAGGCGCGCGGCGAGCTCCATCTCGCCGAGCCGGGCGCCGGCCGCGAACTCGCCGCCGAGCACCAGCTCGCGCAGCGCGTCCACCGCCCGCTCCGTCGACGTCGCCAGCTGTGTCACACATCACCTCACACCTGATTGTGTGCAATCTAGGATCCCGGGGCTCTTCCAGCAAGGTTTCCGGCGTGATTTCCTGGCAAATGTATGCAAGGAGGTTTTCTGTGGGTGACATGCTGGGTGATCGCGGGACGCCGAGGGCGCGGCTACGTGAGTTGCTCGCCGCCGGGGAGCCGGTCGTCGCGCCCGGCGCGTACGACGCGCTGTCCGCGCGGCTGGTGGAGCAGGCCGGTTTCGACGCCGCGTACATGACCGGCTTCGGCAGCACCGCGTCGCTGATCGGGCGGCCCGACATCGGACTGCTCTCCGCCGCCGAGATGGTCGGCAACGCGGCCCGCATCGTCTCCGCGGTGGAGGTGCCGGTGATCGCCGACGCCGACACCGGCTACGGCAACGCGATCAACGTGCTGCGTACGGTCCGCGCCTACGAGCAGGCCGGCGTCGCCGCGATCCACATCGAGGACCAGGTGATGCCGAAGAAGTGCGGGCACATGAGCGGCAAGGCCGTCATCTCGCGCGAAGAGATGGCGGGCAAGGTGCGCGCGGCCGTCGCCGCCCGCAGCGACCCCGACTTCCTGATCATCGTCCGCACCGACGCCGCGGCGGTGCACGGGCTGGACGACGCGATCGACCGGGCGAAGGCGTACGCCGACGCGGGCGCCGACGCGCTGTTCGTCGAGGCCCCGGCCGACGAGGCCGGCATCGAGCGGGTGGCCGGCAAGCTGCACGGGACGGCGCCACTTGTCTTCAACTGGGCCGAGGGCGGGCGGACGCCGCCGCTGCCGCTGAAGCGGATCGCCGAGCTCGGGTTCTCGCTCGTACTGTTCCCGATCGGCACGCTGCTCGCCGCCACGGCCGGTATCCGCGTGCTGCTGGGCACGCTGCGCGCGGACGGCACCCCCGCCGCCGCCCTGCCAGGACTGCCGTCGTTCGAGGAGTTCACCGACCTCATCGGCCTGCCCGAGGTGCGTGAGCTGGAGCAACGATTCGCCACCGAGCCCCCCTCATGAGACAGCGCGCGTAGCGGGCCGGAGCGTCGTACATCCCCGACACGACCAACGGGCCCGACGTCTCCGAGCAACCCCGGCACAATGACGCCGTGGGCGAGAACGAGAAGGACGAGAACCAGAAGGACAGAGCGCGGTGGAAGCGTTATGCGTCCGCTCAGGAAGCCTGGTGGAGGCGGCGGGTCGCCGAGCAGGAGGAGGAGGTGCTCCACCAGAACAGCCTGCTGTACGGCGGCCTGATCGGCATCGGCGTCGTCATGGTGCAGCCGTTCCTGACCGCCGGGGCGGAGGCGCTGGATCTGGCCGCGGTCCACCCGATCAGCGACCTTCAGATCGAGTACTCGCTGCTCTCCCGTGGGATCGAGGCCTCGATCCTGCCCGCCGCTCGCGAGCTGGGGACCGGGTGACCGCCTACGGCGTCCTATCCCGGGGGCTGCTGTCGGGGCACTGGCAGCCGGGCCGGGAGCTGACCGGCAACGACTTCCGCGGAATGGTGCCACGGTTCGAGGGGGAGAACCTCCGAGCGAACCTGGCTCTGGTCGAGGCACTGGGCACCGTTGCCGAGTCGATCGGTGCCACCGTCGCGCAGGTCGCGATCGCCTGGGTCGCCTCCCGCGGATCGGACATCGTGCCTCTGATCGGCGCGCGCCGCCGCGACCGGCTCACCGAGTCGCTCGCCGCCGCGGACCTGGTCCTCAGCGAGGATCACCTCGGCGCGATCGAGGCCGCCGTCCCCGCCGGGGCCGCGGCCGGTGGCCGCTACCCCGCCCAGCAGATGGCCGCACTCGACAACGAGCGCTGACCGGACGCATCGCAGGATCCCAGGAGAGGACGATCAGCATGCGGCGGCTCACCATGGGTGACCTCCTGCCGACCGGGTCCGCGGTCGGCGATGGGCTGGATCTCGAGCGCACCGCCGGTTCGTAAACCAGGCCCGGCTTCGTGAACGCCGGGAGCGCGTGGCAGCGTGTGCGGTACCAACGGTCTTCCAAGCGACGACCACGTTCCACAACCCCCTGCACGCCGCGGAGTGGACCGACCCTCGCATCGACAAGGTCTTCCAAGACGTGACGGACCTCGTCATCGCCGGCCTCTCCCGCGGCTGACATCCTCAACCCTCGCCGCCGCAGGCCGGATTCACGCGTGCGGGATCTCGACGTTGGAATAGTGGACCATGCTGAATGGAAATTCGGTGACGGCCCAGTGGCGGAGCGCTGCGTAAAGCTTGGCGTATTGGCCCTTGGCGTAGGCGTCGGGTGTCACCCACCAGCTCACGTCGACATCGTATTCCAGTAGTTCCTCGGTGAGGGGCTTTCGGCGGCCGAGCGGGTAGAGGTAGCAGCAGCCCAGATACTGGTCGCCGGCGTAGACGGCGTACGTGAACGATTCGTGATCCCGGAACTCGCATTCGTGCCAGACGAGGTCGACGTAGTTGAAGTCCTCGGTCACGGGCCCGGTCGGCCATTTTCCGCCTCGTGTCCGGCGGATCAGCTCGATGCTGGAGTTGATTCCTCGTACGTCATCCTCGAGGTGGTCGCGGGAGATCGCCTCGGCCCTGATTCCCTCGTAGTTCAACACCGTCGGCGCGGACCAATCCGGCGGAGTGCGTAGCCGCTTGACGAGTCCGGCGTATGTCACTGCGCGTCCCTTTCCGTCTTCGCGGCAAGGGTCAGGATGACGATCCCGTCCGGCAGGGTCGCCGAGTCCTGCAGCGTGAACGATCCCGTCGAGCCCGAGCGGTAGAGCAGGTCGTCGGGGGTGCCGGTGCCGAGGAAGAACGGGTGCACCCAGAGCCGCAGCTCGTCGAGCAGCCCTTCCGCCATGAGCGCACGAGACAGGCGTCCGAATCCGTATTGCACCATGTCCATGCCCGGCTTCTCCTTGAGACCACGGATGGCGCGGACAGGATCGCCGTCGATGACGGTGGTGTTGTGCCATTGCGGGTCGGTGAGTGTCGTGGAGACGACGTACTTCGGCAGGGCGTTCATGCGATCGCTGAGAGGGTCGCCGGAGAGCGTGGTCCACACCGGCGCGAAAACGTCGTAGGTGTGCCGGCCCATCAGCACGGCGTCGCATCGTTCCAGGAGCTCGGTCTGGACTCTGTTCCCGGCGTCACCGAAGCCGCCCATCGAAGGCCAGTTCTGCGGGTTCTGGATGACTCCGTCGAGGGTGATGTAGGTGGAGTTGATGATCTTGCGCACGGCGGTTGCCTTCCGGTTGAGGTTCACGATCAGTCTGGCCCCGCTCCGTCGCCGGCGGGAGATGACGAAAGTCATCTGTCCGGCGTGACATCTCGGCGTCCAAGGTCTGTTCCAGGCGACGCCGGCGGCTCGGATGAACGGTACTGGACGGTATGGTACTCAGTCGGTACTGTATCGTCCAGTACTCGTCATCAGCTGGTGGAGCCCGAGCAGGAAGGAGTGGCATGACCACGGAGAGCCACGATTTGGAGCTGTCTGCGCTGGCCCAACGGCGAACGGCACTCAAACGACAACAGATCACCGAGGCCGCGCTCTCCTTGTTCCTGCGCAACGGGTACGGAAAGACGAGCATGGACCAGATCGCTGCCGACGCAGGGGTCTCGAAGCAGACGGTTTACAAGCAGTTCTCCGACAAGGAGACGCTGTTTCAGGAGATCGCGCGTGGCGTGACCGCGAATTCCGACCACATCCTCGGCGAGTTGGCCACAGTGGTCGATACGCCCGTCGGCACCACCGAGGATCTGCGGAAGGTGCTGCAACGCCTGGCGCGGCGGTATCTCGACGCCGTCATGGAGCCGCACGTGCTCTCGCTTCGGCGGCTGATCATCGCCGAAGCCGACCAGTTCCCCGACCTGGCCCATCGCTACCACCAGCTGGGCCCGGAGCGTGGGCTGGATCTGATCGAGTCCGCGCAACGGCGATGGGCCGAACAGGGTCTCATCGTCGCGCCGGACCTGAGGATGGCCGCGTCTCAGTTCGCCTATCTATCGCTGGGCAGCAGCCAGGACCACGCGATGTTCCATCCCGGGCAGACCCCGAAGCCGGCCGAGCGGGCCAGAGTCGCGAAGGCCGCCGCGAGCACGTTCCTGGCGGCCTACGGCCGTGATCGTTAGCGCTCACCCAACCCTGGGTGTGGCCGACCGACGTGCATGCACCCCAAACGAACGAGTGGAGTACGAAATGACAGAACCAGAGGCCACGTCCGGTTTCGATCGTGGCGCAGCGGTCACACGCTCGATGCTGGGGTGGGGTGTCGTCGCCGGCCCCTTCTATCTCATATTCGGCGTCATCCTTGCCCTCACTCGGCCGGGCTTCGACCTGACTCGGGATGCGCTGAGCCTGCTGCTCATCGGAGACCTCGGCTGGCTGCAGTGGTTGAACCTCGTCCTCTCCGGCCTGATGACGATCGTGGCGGCGATCGGGCTGGTCCGCACTCCGGAATGGTCCCATACGGCGGCGGCGCTGGTCGGGGTGTACGGGGCGTGTCTGGTGCTGAGCGCGATATTCCCGCCGGATGCGACCGAGAGCTTCCCGCCTGGCGCTGGGGGTGGAGAGTTCACGACCCAGGGCATCCTTCACTTCGTGTTCGGCGGTGTGGGATTCGTGAGCGTCGGCATTGCCGCGATCATCTCGGGCTCCTGGCTGAGCAGACGCCGGACGCGGGGAGCGATGTGGCCGAGAGTCGCAGGAGTGGTGATCATCGTGGCCTTCATCGCCGGTGGCGCACTGTCGGCATTTCCCGGCGGCGTAGGGCTCATCTGGATCACCGTGCTCGCGACCTGGGCATGGCTGGCCATCATCTCGATCGCCGCCTACCGCGCCATCCCGCACCCCGTCATCGCACGGCGCTGACACCGAACCCGGAATCGAGACCCGGTTGACATCGGCCTCATTGGGCCGAGCTCCCCCGACCTCGCGGAGAGGACATGAGCGCCGCACCCCACCCAAGCGCCCCTGCACACTCCCGGTCGATCCGGCTCCCCCGCGTTGTCCAGGCGCGGAGGTTCGCGGTCGTGCCAGGCCAATCGCCCGCTACGTACGAACCGCGGTTCACGCATCACCAGACCTCCAGGCATGGGCTATGACGCAAACGCGCATCAGTCCTCTGGACCACGTCGCCGCCCAATTGGAGCACCTTGTCCAGACCGCCATCGACGCATGGCGTCGTGTCACAGATCGCGGCCGGGTCTCGTCCCGTTATCGGAACCTGTGACCAAGGAGAAGCCGCGTGAATGTCGCACTGTGGGTCGTTGCCGGGCTGTTGGCCGTTGTCATGCTGGTCAGCAGCGCCAAGATGTTCGTGCCCAAGGAGAAGATGGCCGGCATGATGGGCGAGCAGACGAGGTGGGTCGAGGACTTCAGCCCCGGTGCCCTCAGGGCGATCGGAGCTCTTGAGCTCCTGGCCTCGGTGGGCCTGATCCTGCCCGCCGTGCTCGACATCGCGCCGGTCATGGTACCGGTGGCCGCTTCGGGGGTGGTGTTGTTGTTCGTCGGCGCGGTGATCACGCGCCTCCGCCGTGGCGAGAGGAAGACGATCGTGGGCGATCTGGTCTATCTCGCCATGGCCGCCTTCGTGGCGTGGGGCCGCTTCGGCCCGGAGTCCTTCACCGGCTGACCATTGGAAAGGCCCGTCAGTCGCAGGCGATACCGTCTCCGTCGCGGTCGAGGTCGTAGATGTCGTCTCCGGTCACTCGTACGGGTCCGTGTACCCGCGTGGGCGCACTCGCCGTACGCCCGCGCCGACACCACCCGGAAAGCCACGGGCTCTGAGCGCGACCGCGTTCGGAACTGGAGGCCAGCGTAGCGGGCGGCCTGATCGAGCCGCGGTCAGTTCGAGTCGAGGGCCGAACGCCTTCCGTACGCGTCGAACTGCCTGTCCAAGGCGCCGATGTCCTCCGCGGTCAACGGCCGGTACGCGAGCGCGCGCCCCTCACGCCAGTACACCGGGCCCTCGACCGGTCCAGAAGCCCAGCGCTGACGTCGGAGCGGCGCCTTGTCGATCTTCCTGGTCGCGGTCACCGGCACGGTCCCGGCCACGCGTACGAACCGCGGCACCCACTTCGGCCGCAGGGTCACGCTGCTCCGCGAGGAACGCGGCGAAAGCACCGGGATCGAACGAGGCGCCCTCCGCCATCTGCAGCGTGACCATGACCTGGTCGCCGGTACGCGGGTCGGGCACCGGATACACCGCGGCCAGCGACACGCCGGGGAAGCGGCCGAGGATCGTCTCCACCGGGGCGGCGGCGAAGTTCTCGCTGTCCACCCGCAGCCGGTCGCCGCCGCGGCCGGCGAAGTAGAAGTAGCCGGCCTCGTCGCGATACACCAGGTCACCCGTGAGGAACCAGTCGCCGCGGATCCGCTGCCGCTCGGCCTCCGGGTTCTTGTAGTAGCCCTCGAACAGCTGCGCGCCCTGTCGGTGTACGAGTTCCCCGATGGCCTTCCCGGCGTTGAGCAGCCGCCGGTGCTCGTCGAAACGGGCGCGCGGGCACTCCTCACCGCTCGCCGGGTCGATCATCGCCAGGTCCAGGCCCTCGGGCGCCGGCCCCAGCGCGTCGGGCGGCATGTCCGGCGTGCGGCCCACGGACACCGGTCCCTCGCTGGACCCGTACCCCTCGATGACCGTGCAGCCGAACCGGCGCGCGAACTCCGCCCGGTCATGCGCCGACGCCTCGGTGCCGAAACAGCGGCTCACCCGGTTGTCGCGCTCCCCCGGATGCTCCGGCCGCGCCAAGATGTACGCCAGCGAGCGCCCCACGAAGTTGAAGTACGTCGCCCCGCCGCCCGGTGCTACAGACGACGGCCTTGGGCCGGCCGGTCGAGCCCGAGGTGAACAGCAGCAGCGTGGTGGCCGGGTCGTCCGCCGCCGGCTCGGCCGGGGATGTCCGCCCCGCGGTGCCCGGCGACCAGCTCACCGTACGCGGGCGTGTCGATGTCGAGGATCCTGTCCCGCCGCACGCCCAGGTCGAGGCCGTCGAGCAGGCCGGCGAGCCGGTCCTCGGTGATGATCAGGTCGCAGTCGGTGTACCGGATGTCGGCCGCGAGCTCGGCGCCGCGCCGGGTCGGGTTGATGCCGACCACGGTGGCGCCGCTGAACGCCGCCGCACCGATCCAGAACAGGTAATCGGGGACGTTCTCCAGCAGCGCCCCGATGTGGAAGGGGCGGCCGGCGCGGCGCCACGTGAGCGCGAGCGCGGCCCGGGCGGCGCATTCTTGGATGAACTCCGCCCAGCTCCAGCCGCGGTCCTCGAACAGCAGCGCGGGGTGATCCTCCGGGCCGCGCTCGCGCAGCAGATGGGCGACTGTAGGGCTATCGGCCATGCCCCCAAAGGTCCACCCAAGCGCGCGCTAGAACAAGTTCTAGATTCCACGTACGTGCGACCTCCTCGCCGGCCGCGTGGCCGGCGAGGAGGTCGCGGTGAAGTCCAGGGCGGTACGGCTAGCGGTTCCGCGCGGGGAGGCGGCTGGCGACGGCGGGGATGACGATGGTCGCGGCCACGAGGTGGGTGAGGATCAGGGTGACCCGTGTCGCGGTCGTCGCGCCGACGAGGAGGTCGGGCACGACCGACAGCGCGGTGAGGGCGACGGTGGTCACGGTGAACGTGCGCTTGGGTGCCGCGGCCCAGCGGCTCAGCGCCTTGGCCAGCACCAGGCCGATCGCGCTGAACACCAGGGTGAGCTGGGCGAAGCCGAGCAGCGGGATCGGCGCGCCGTCGATCTCCACCGGCACTCCTATACCCGTGGCGACGGCGGCGACGGCGGTGGTGGCAACGGCGGCGG
>WHSL01000401.1 GCA_009380095.1 Streptosporangiales bacterium
GCATACCGCACCCGGGCGGGGGAGACCAGCAGCGCCGCGTACGCCACGAGGGCGAGCACGCCCCACACCACCGGCGGGGCGCCCAGGAAGGACAGCGCGGTGAACAGCGCGATGCCGCTGAGGCTGCCGATCAGGTCGTAGCGGTACGCCTCCAGCCGGGGCAGCTCGGGGAAGCAGCGGGCCACCAGCTCGGCCGGGCCCATCAGCACCAGCGCCACCGCCGCGAAGATCGCCGGCAGGATCAGCCAGGCCGGCGGGCCCGTGGTGCCCAGGCTCGTCCAGTACAGGATCTCGTCGTTGTCGCGGTTCACGGTGACCGGGAACAGCCGGATGACCAGCACCAGCAGGAACAGCGCCACCGGTGAGTAGAACGGGAGGCGGGTGGTGCGGCTTACCCGCAGGAAGCCCAGCCCGATGCCGAGGAACGAGCCGAGCAGCACGAAGTTCGTGAAGTAGCTCAGGTGCACGATGTTCGAGCCGGTCCAGCGGATCAGCGCCAGCTCGAGGAACAGCATGAACGCGCTCGCGAGGATCAGCCGCGGGCGCACCGGCATCCAGTGCGCGGAGATTGCGGCCCCGCCCTCGGCGGTGTTACGCACCTGGGTCTGCACCCGCGCCATCATGCCGGTCCCGGCCCCGCCGAGCGGGGCGAATACGGAAACCACGGCCACAACCGGAAGGTTCGCCGGTCGGCGAGGGTTTGTGCTCGCCGCACCGGGTTAGGCCGGGTGGCCATGAGCGAGCACCGTACGGGCGCCAAGGATGGCGCCGCGGAGAGACGCCGGGATCCGGGCCGGTCCGCACCGGAGCGGATCCGTACGGCCTGTGCGCAGTTCGCCGAGCTGACGGGGCTCGAGCCGGAGTCGGTGTCCGCGATGACGCGCACCGAGGACGGCTGGGAGCTGCGGATCGAAGTCGTGGAGCTGGAGCGGGTGCCGGAAACGATGAGCCTGCTCGCCAGCTACGCCGTCACGGTCGGCGACGAGGGGGACGTGCTCGCGTACGAACGCCGCCGTCGCTACACGCGTGGACGCGCGGATCCCGGCGACAGCCGATGAGGAGGGGGAAGGACCGAACATGACGGTGATGGCACAGCAGCAGGCGGGCACCGGCGGCAACCGGGGCACCCTGTACGACGTCCTGGAGCTGATCCTGGACCGCGGCCTGGTGATCGACGCGTTCGTCCGCGTCTCGCTGGTCGGTATCGAACTGCTGACCATCGACGTGCGCGTCGTGGTCGCCAGCGTCGACACCTACCTGCGGTTCGCCGAGGCCTGCAACCGGCTGGACCTGAACGCCAACCGGCAGTCCACCACGCTGCCCGAAATGGTGAGCGGGGCGCAGGAGAGCGGCGCGAAGAGCAAGTCCAAGGGTGCGCTGTCCGGTGCCGCCGAGAGCATCTCGGAGGGCATGCAGAAGGCCACCGGCCGATCCGGCGACGAGGGCGAGGAGTCGAAGTCCCGGAGCCGGGCCAAGAAGGAGAGCTAGGCGTGACGACGTACGTCTACGCCATCACCCGGGAGTCCCACCCGCTGCGGCTCGCGGACCGGGAGGGTGTGGGCGCCCCGCCCGCCCGGCTGCGTACCGTGGCCGCGGCGGGGCTCACCGCGGTGGTGAGCGACGCCCCCGAGGGCCTGCGTCCGAGGCGGCGCGACCTGGTGGCGCACGAGGCCGTACTGGCCGCGCTCGCGACCGACGGGGTCGTGCTCCCGATGCGCTTCGGCGCCCTGACCGACTCCGACGACGTGGTGCGGGACGAGCTCTCGGCGCACCGTACGGACTACTCGGCGCGGCTCGACGCCCTCGAGGACCGGGTGGAGATCAACGTCAAGGGGTTCCACTCCGAGGACGCGCTGCTGCGCGAGCTGCTGGCCACCGACGCGGGGCTGCGTCAGGCCAACGAGGAGCTCCGCGCCGC
>WHSL01000227.1 GCA_009380095.1 Streptosporangiales bacterium
CACCATGGTGGACCTAAAGTGCGGAACAAGAAGGCGAAACGGCATAGGTCGCGCCGAATGCCCCGTCCTATGCGCCGTACGGCGAATTTCCATGATCACCATCGGAGGAGACGACGCGCGATGGCGGGATGTCGCCGTTCCAGGCCCGCGGCACCCTTCTCGGTACGGTGAGCACATGGGCGGGGACCAGGGGGATTTCTGTGAGTATGTGGCCCTTCGCCGCGCCGCACTGCTCCGGACCGCGATTCTTCTGACCGGGAACAGCGCCGACGCCGAGGATCTGCTCCAGACGGCACTCGCCAAGACGTATCTCGCCTGGAGCCGAATCAACGATCCCACGGCGGTCGACGGATATGTCCGCCGTGCCCTGATCAATACGCATATCTCATGGTGGAGACGGCGCAGGATCGACGAATACCCCAGCGCCGAACTTCCGGACACCGGGGTCGAGGACCCCACCATCGCCGGCGAACTGCGCGACCTCATGGCGCGCGCCCTGCGCCGGCTGCCGACACGCCAGCGCGCCGCGATCGTGCTCCGCTATTACGTGGACATGAGCGAGCCGGAGATCGCCGACACCCTCGGGATCAGCGTCGGCACGGTCAAGAGCACCGTCTCGCGGGGGGTGGCGAAGCTCCGTGCCGACGCCGAGCTCGCCGCCGGGTGCTGACAGACGCCCGCGCGAACACCAGAATCTTGGTCACCTGCACTTGCCCAGGAGGTGTCCGTGTACAGCACGATGATGGACTTCCCCCTCACCGTAGGGGGCATCATGCGCTACGGCACGACCGTCTACGGCGACAGCGAGGTCGTCACCGCAACCGAGGGGGGCAGCCGGCGGATCTCGTACGCGGAGCTCGGCCGCCGCGTGTCCCGGCTGGCCGGCGCGCTGCGCCGGCTGGGGATCGACTCCGACCAGCGCGTGGCCACGTTCCAGTGGAACAACGCCGAGCACCTGGAGGCGTACCTCGCCGTGCCCTCCATGGGGGCGGTGCTGCACACCCTCAACATCCGGCTCTTTCCCGACCAGCTGATCTACATCGCCAACCACGCCGAGGACCAGGTCGTCATCGTCGACGCCTCGCTGATCCCGCTGCTGGCCCGGGTGCTCCCGGAGATGCGCACGGTGCGGCACGTCATCGTGGTGGGCGAGGGGGACGTCGAACCGCTGCGCGCCGCGGGCCGGCCCATCCACGCGTACGAGGAGCTGCTCGCCGCCGAGTCCGACTCCTTCGCCTGGCCCGACGTCATCGACGAGCGCGCGGCCGCGGCGATGTGCTACACGAGCGGCACCACCGGCAACCCGAAGGGCGTCGCCTACTCGCACCGCACCGCGTACCTGCACTCCATGGCGGTGTGCATGGCCGGGGTGATGGGCATCGGGCCCGGTGACCGGGTGCTGCCGATCGTGCCGATGTTCCACGCGAACGCGTGGGGCCTGCCGTACGCGGCGATGCTCGCCGGCGCATGCCTGGTTCTGCCGGACCGGTACCTGCAGGCGGAGCCGATCGTCCGGCTCATCGAGGCCGAGCGGCCCACGGTGGCCGGCGCGGTCCCGACCATCTGGAACGACCTGCTGCTGCACCTGGACGAGCACGGCGGCGACATCTCGTCGCTGCGGCTCGTCCCGTGCGGCGGCTCGGCCGTGCCCGAGTCCATGATGCGGACGTTCTGGGAGCGGCACGGCGTACGGATCGTCCAGGCCTGGGGCATGACCGAGACCTCGCCGGTGGGCAGCATGGCGCACCCGCCGCCCGGCGCCGCGGGCGAGGAGGAGTGGCACTACCGGGTCACCCAGGGCCGCCTGGTGCCCGGCGTGGAGGCGCGCGTCGTCGGGGACGGCGACCAGGTGCTGCCCTCCGACGGGAAGGCGGTCGGGGAGCTCGAGGTGCGCGGCGCGTGGATCACCGGCTCGTACTACGGCGACGACGACCCCGGCAAGTTCCACGACGGCTGGCTGCGCACCGGCGACGTCGGCATCCTGGACCCGGCGGGCTTCGTCACGCTCACCGACCGGGCCAAGGACGTGATCAAGTCCGGCGGCGAATGGATCTCATCGGTGGAGCTGGAGAACGCGCTGATGGCGCATCCGGATGTGATCGAGGCGGCCGTGGTCGGGGTGCCCGACGAGCGGTGGCAGGAGCGCCCGCTGGCCAGCGTGGTGCTCCGGCCCGGGGCCGAGGTGGAGCCGGAGCAACTGCGAGCCTTCCTCGCGGACCGAGTCGCACGGTGGCAACTGCCGGAACGATGGGCCTTCATCACCGAGGTTCCACGCACCAGTGTCGGAAAGTTCGACAAGAAGCTGTTGCGCAAACGGTTCGCCGAGGGTGAGCTGGGAGTCGTACGCCTGGACTGAACCGGTTCGGGCGGCAGTGAAGCCCGTGGCCCCGAGGTCGAGATCCCCCATCGTCAACCCCCCGATCGACGGGTGCCGGTCTCCCTCGGGGCCACGGCTTGTCACGGTGTGTCCCGCAAACTGCACACTTCGCAATCAGCTGACGTTTCGCGCATCGCTCTGGGAACTGACCGTGCGATAGGCAAGGAATGCCGTGGATCACCGACGAATGAATACATGAAGATCGCCGACGCGGACGTGGCCGACGAGTAGCGTTTGATCACGTGACAGGTGATGGAGAACGCGCGCACCCGCAATGGTCGGTGCGCCGGGAACGGGCCGTCGCCGACGGTCCGTACATGCGGCTCAGCCTGGCCGACGTCGAATTGCCGGACGGCACCACGTTCTCTCAGTACGTGATGCGCATGCCCCGGGCCGTCATGACGTGTGTGATCGACGACGACCATCGCATCCTGCTCATCTGGCGCCATCGGTTCATCATCGACCGGTGGGTCTGGGAGCTGCCCGGAGGCTTCGCCGACGCCGACGAGCTTCCGGAGGACGCGGCGGTCCGCGAGGTGATCGAGGAGACGGGCTGGCGGCCCCGCCCGCCCACCCGGATCATGTCGTTCCAGCCGTTCGTGGGGACGGCCGATCACCCTCAGGACCTCTACTTAGCGCACGGCGCCAGCTACGTGGGCGAGCCCACCGACGTGAACGAGGCCGCCAGTACGGGGTGGTTCCACGTCGACGACCTCCCCGGCATGGTCGAACGGGGCGAGATCGTCGGGGCCGGCACGATCATTGCCGCACTGTACGTGCGGAACCGGCGCTGACCGCGAGGTCGAGCTGGCCGACGAACTCCCGGACCTCTCTGCCCGAGGCATAGGGCTGGAGGGCCTGACGGAGGCCACGCAGATAGCGGCGAGTACGCATGGAGTCGAGTCCGGAGGCGAGGTCCAGGGCCTGCCGGCCGACGTGCACCGCCGACTCTGCTTCACCCTGCCGTGCGTACGCGCCCGCGAGCATGGTCATGTTGAACGTCTGACCGCGGACGTATCGGCCGTCCATGCGCAGCGAGCGGCGGGCGAACCGCTCCGTCTCCGCCGGCCGGCCGAGCTCGCGGAAGCAGTGCGCCGTCTTCGCGGCGAGGTAGGCCTCGTCGAAGTACGACAGCCAGGTGGGCCCCGACGACGGCCCCGAGGACGAGGCCTTGGTGAAGGTGCGCTCCGACTCGGAGAGCGCGCGCTTGCAGGCCTGCTGGTCGCGCCGGACCGCGTGCCCGTGCGCCTCCGCGACCTGGCACTCCGCCAGCAGCAGCGGCATGCCCGCGCGCCGCGCGTTGGCCTGCGCCGCCCGGGCGAGGTCGATGCCGTCCTCCGCGCGCCCCACGTAGACCGCCTGATGACTCATCGCGGCGAGGACCTCCCCGCCGAGCGCCGAGTCGTTGGCCGTCCGGGCCAGACGCAGCGCCTGCACCATGTAGCGCTGGGCCAGACCGTGCTGCTCGAGGTCGTACGCCATCCACCCGGCCACCTGGGTGAGCTCCGCGGCCGCGGAGAACAGCTGGGCGCCGACCTCCACGCGGTACTGCGAGTCCCGCAACAGCGGTGTGACCTCGGCGTTGAGGTACTGCACCACGGTGGCCCGGAAGCGGCCGCCGCCGAGCCGGTTGTCGTGGGCCCGGGCCGTACGGGTGACCTCGCGGATCGCCTCCACGTCCGACGGCCCGACCCGGAGGCGCCCCGCCGAGGTCGGTCGGTCCACTGGGGGTGCGGTGAGCCAGCGCAACGCCGCCGCGGAGTATGCGGAGACCGCGAACCCGGACTCCACCAAAAACCGACGACGCTCCACGTCCGCCCTCCACAGGCCGATGACGGCGCGGACGCCGTCGGTCCAGTTGAGCGGGAACTCCAACCCGACGCCGGCGTCCGCCTCGACGGGTTCCATTCCCAGGTCCGCCGGGGTGAGCCTCCGTCCGAGCTGCATGGTGAACACCTCGGTTATCAGCTTCGGTACGGGATCCCGCGGGTGCTCCCCGGCCAGCCAGCGGATGACCGAGCTATGGTCGTAACGCAGCTCGGGGACGCCCTTCGCGGCGCCGAGCGCGTTCACGCGGCGGGCCAGCCCCTTGTTGGAGAAGCCGGCCTCGAGAATCAGGCCGCGCAATCGAGTATTCGGTTGTTTCGGTCTGCGCCCCATAGCGATTCCTCCCCAGGCGACATCGCCACCCCCCTCCCCGGAGATGGTTGCGGGCAGTGTCGCATACGACACGTGGAGTATTCAGGCGGCTTCGGGGAACTCACGTCCCCTTATGCACACACCGGCCCCTCCTCCACGCGCTTCCGCATCCGTCCCGGTTCGCGCAACCTGGGACCTTCCATCCGACTGTGAGGGGGAGGATCCATGGCACCAGACGTGGGGACGCGCGGGGACGCGCCGATCGGCCCGCCACGTCCCGGCCTGGCCGACGACGGACTGCTCACCGTGGCGGGCGCCTATCCCGGCTGGCGGATCTGGCGCTCCGACCGGGGCACCTGGTGGGCCAGCCGTAAGGGCCGGCCGCTCGCCGACGCCGAACTCACTGCCGGGCTGTCCGCGACCGTCGTCGCCGACAGCCTCCCCGGCCTGACCGAACAACTCGCCGGCCAGCACGAACGGGCGACACGCCGCAGGCGCCGCATCGCCTGACCCCCGCGGCGGGAGGCCCTGGCGTGGAGGGGAGTCGTCGTCGGCCAAGGGGAGGCACACAGACGTGACGACGACAGCCGGGCCTCTCGCCTGCCGCGGGGCCGTTCGGGCTGCCGGGCGTGGTCGGCCGCCGGGCGCACGGGCCCCGCGGACGGGCACCATGCGCGGACGGGCGGCGGGCCCGTACGATGAGGCGGCGAGGCGACAGGCACACTCCCGATGGAGGGGCCGTGGACGAGGCTGGGCACAACCGGTTCATCTGCCCGACCTGCGGCGGTGACGGGCGCGAGATCATGTTACGAGGGGCGCTCGACGTCTCCGCCGGAAACACCATCACGGTCCGCAACATCGAGGCCTGCCGTACCTGCTCCGGCGAAGGATTCCTCGCCGAGCCCATCGCCTGACGCCCTCCCGCCACCGCTCGCCGAACCGCCCCGGCAACCGCTTTGCCCCCGAGGTACGCTTGTCGGTACTCTTACGTGCGGCTCAGCGCCGCTTGGAGGCTTCGCCTAGTCCGGTCTATGGCGCCGCACTGCTAATGCGGTTTGGGTTTACCGCCCATCCGGGGTTCAAATCCCCGAGCCTCCGCTTCCGACCAGGGAGCCCACGCCGTTGGCGCGGGCTCCTTGCGTCGTTTCCGGGCCGTCACGGGAGCCGATGTCGGCAGCCTTCTCGTCACATATCGATGAGGATGGGGCTGGTCCGATCCGGCTGGTGCCGGCCGATCGGAAGAATGCGCTTGGCGAGCTGGGCGTGCACGCGGGCGGCGAACGCCTCGATGGTCGCGACGTCCAAGCCCGGCCGTACCTGGTTGTACCAATTGGCTTCGGGCGGCGACTGGGGCCTCAGCTCGCGCCAGAGGATCTCGAGCCCACGTGCGGTCATCTCGATCTCCAGCGCGCCGTCGGCTCGTTCACGAGCAGGGCACTCATCGAGCGGCGTGAACGGCCCATCCACATCCGGATGCCAGTCGCGCGGGTGCCTGGTGGTCAGTTCCTTGATCAGGGACCAAGTCCCCGGAGCGCACACGATCAGAATCGGAGCGAACGACGCGACCCAGCTGTCCTCGGCGGACCTCTGCTCCATGCGTCTGGTCGACTCTCTTATATGGCGCGGGTGATGATGATGTCCGGTCCGCCGACAACCTAGCGGCGCCCCTTCGGGACCGGTCCCTGCCTGTTCAGGCCGGCAAATCGAACGCGGCCAACGCCGGGTGAAGAATGCGCCACGCCCCCCGGCCGAGGGCCCGGCCTCAGGGGGTGATCAGCACGAGGGTGCCGAGGGGGAGCCGGGCCAGCTGCCGCAGTGCGGCGTCGGGGACGCGTACGCAGCCGTGGCTGACCGCGCGGCGGAAGACCGACGGGTCGTGCCAGCCGTGCAGGGCGATCGTCGCGGGGCCCTTGCCGTAGTGCTCGAGGGTGGGTGAGTGCGCGCCGAGGGGGAGGACGAGGGGGCTTGGGCCGGTCTTGGGGGCCAGCAAGGCCAGGAGGAAGGTGCGGCCGAGCGGTGTCGGCGTGCGGGCGGCTCCCACGGCGACCGGCCAGGTGGCGGTGACGTGTCCGCCGTGGGAGATGGCCAGGGTGCGGGAGCCGATGTCGACGCGGACCGTGTAGGGGTTGCGGCGTTCGTCGAAGGCCGGCGTCCGCGCGTGGCCGGTACGGACCCAGCCGGTGGAGTGGTTCGGACGGCTGGGGAGCAGGACCTGGCTCCACGCCCCCGACCTGCGTACGACCGGCACCCAGGCCGGGCCGCCGAGCTGGGTCGCCGGCAGCACCGCGATGGCCCGCCCGCCCGGCGCGGCGTGCACGGTCGCCGGCGTGTTCGGGTGCAGCACCGTGCCACCGCCTGGCGCGGCGGGCTCGGCGTCCCGTGGCGCCGCGGGAAGCCGCGCGAACGTGGTCGCCTGCGGCAGGCCGCCGTACGACGGGACCGGCCCCGGGGACGGCATCGTCACAGCGCCGGATTCCGACCGTCGCTGTGACGATGCCGTACCGCAGCCGGCGATCATGACAACGCCGCAGATCAGCGCCGTCAGCAGCGCCGCGCCACGCCGCAACACCGGCATTCGGTCAGCCGGTCACCGGGAGATCGCCCGGTACGGGGCTCGGCTCCGGCGCCGGCCCGGGCGGAGTGGTCGGGCTCGGCTTGGGTTCCGGCGTGATCGTCGGCTTGGGCGTCGGCGAAGGCTTGGAGTCCGCCGGGCAGGTGTGCGAGAGGTTGAACCACTCGACCCGCTCCGCCCCGTCCGCGGTTCTCACCACGGCCTCCGCCGCGGTCAGCTGCGCCCCCGGTTCGGAGGCCACGTACGCGTGCTTGTCGTTCGGCGGCCCGAAGTTGTTGATCGTTTGCTGGCCGCCCGGCTCGAACGTGACCTTGAGCGTCACGAAGTCGGTGTCGTTCCCCGGCAGCACGAAGTGCCAGCCGTCCTGAGAGTCCGGGATGTCCGCGCAGACATCCTCCTGGTTGCCGTAATCCGCGGCGGTGATCGGCGTCGACTGGTGCAACGGCACCGTGTACACCTGTTGGTACGCCTGGGGCGCCCGCGCGCCCGCCGAGGTCGCCGCGGTGGCCGCGCCGATAACCAGAGCGCCGCCCGCGACGAGGCCGACGCCCAATCGAATCCATCCCCGATGAATCGTCATACCGAACAAAGAATCCCCCTACCGAACGGGACCGGGGCGCGAGAGTGCCCCGGTCACTTATGCGCACAGTGTCCATCGCCGCAGGTCAGGACGTCGGTTGCCACGCCGACGGCGGCGCGGCGCCGGTCAGGAGGTCGTAGCCGGAAAACGCCGTGCGCTGATCCGGCCTCGATTGCGCGTGGGACCGGCGTGGGAGCGAGAACCGCGAGATGATCGCCGTACCGATCCCGCCGGATCAGCGTCGTGCCGAGAAGGAGTCCTACCGTGACCGATGTTTCCGCCTTCGCCGATCTGGTGCCGCTCGATCATGGGCTCTGCGTACTGAGCACCCTGCGCGGGGACGGCAGCGTCCAGGCGTCCGTGGTCAACGCCGGGGTCCTGCCGCACCCGCTGACGGGGGAACGGGTCGTCGGGCTCGTGGCCACCGGCGGGTCGCGGAAGCTGCACAACCTGCGGGCCGCCCCCCGGGCCACGATCGTGGCCCGGGCGGGCTGGCAGTGGGCGGCGGTCGAGGGACGTACCGACCTGATCGGCCCCGATGACCCACGGACCGGCGTCGACGCCGAGGCCCTGCGACTGCTGTTGCGGGAGATCTTCCAGGCCGCCGGCGGCACCCACGAGGACTGGGACGTTTACGACCGGGTCATGGCGGAGGAGCGGCGGACGGCCGTACTCCTCACCCCGGTCCGTACGTACACCAACCCCTGAGCCGGCCGTAACCCAGGCCCGTCTTTACGGACCGTGGCCGTCTCCTTACGTTGGGGGTGCTACCCGGGTAGGGAAGGAGGCGGACCATGAGTGGCTGCTCTTGCGGGCACGGATCCTCGTGCGGTTGCCCGAAGGGGTGCAGCTGCGGCTGCAACGGCTGACGCCCGATCGGATCGCATCCTCAACTCCCTCACCTGAGGGAGTTGAGGACGGCGGCGGCCTCCGCCACCACGCCGGCGAGCACCTTTTTGACCGTGCTCTCGGCGGGAAAGTAGCCGATCGACGGGCCGGCCGGGCTGTGCATCAGGGTTCCACCCGGTGCCGGTCGATGGCGCCGAGCAGGTCGCCGACGAGAATGTCCTGGTACGGCATCCGCAACGGCTCGGGCGCCGCGG
>WHSL01000299.1 GCA_009380095.1 Streptosporangiales bacterium
GATCGTGAGGTTGTCCCGGGGGATGTCGAGCACGTCGGCGGGTGCCTGAGGCGCCGCGATGTCGAGGATGGACCCGGGCTCGACGAGGCGGTCGAGCAGAGTGATGATGCGGGCCGCCCGGCTGTTCCAGCCGATCAGCAGGGTGCGGTCCGGGGTGTGCGTACGGGCCGGTGAGGGGTCGATGGCCTCCTCGTTGATCTCCGGCACGGTCGTGGCGAGGCGGATCATGAGGTCGTCCTCGGCCAGCGTGATCAGGGCGTCGCCCTCGGCGACGACCGTGCTCATCTCGGGGTTGAGGGTCACCCGCCCGTCGTCGTGCCGCAGCCCGATGGGAACGCCGAGCTCGAAGGCGTTGAGGGTCTCGCCGTACGTACGCCCCGCGAGCTCGGGCTGGCGGCGGAGGTAGAGCTCGTTGCCCGCGAAGTCGAGGAGATCGCTGCAGACCGTGGACAGGCCGGTCTGCCGGTGGGACTGGACCACGAGCCGGACCGTTATGTCGTCGGCGTCGATGACGAGCGCTCCGGGGCCTCCGGCGAGGCGGGCGGCGGCGAGGTTCTCACTCTCCTGTACGGCGGCCACCACGTGCGGGCGGGCCTTGCGCCAGGTGCGGTTGTTGAGCAGCAGCAGGGCCTTGATGACGTCGATGTCGGAGTCCTCACCGGGCGGGGACACCACGATGATGGACTTGGCGGTATCGGGGCTGACCAGCTCCAGCGCGGCCCGCCTGAGCGGGTTGCCCGAGCGGCAGATCACCCGAGTCCGTCCGGTGTCGCCGAGGCGCGCCCGGATCTGCTCCTCCATGTCGACCTTGTCCTGATCGGCGAGCACGACCACGCAGGAACGCCGCCCGCTCTGGTTCGCCGCGGCCAGCTCCTCGATCATCGTGAAAACCTGCTCCGACCAGCCAAGGATGATGGTGTGTCCGCGTTCGATGATGCGCGACCGCCCCTTGCGGAGGCGCTCGATGCGGTTCTCCAGGCCGGTGGTCAGCACGCCGATCAGGCTGGAGACGATGAAGATGCCGCCGACGGTGACGGCCAGCATCAGCGCGAGGAAGATCCAGGAGCCCTCGTCGCCGCCCATCGTTCCGGGGTCGAGCGTACGGAGCAGGCTCATCCAGGCGACGTGGCCCCAGCCGCCCTGTTCCTCGGCGTTCGTCAGCGCCACGGCGAGACCCGTGATGGCACTGACGAGCAGGAGGGAGGCCAGCCCCAGCCAGCCGATCAACGCGGGGGTTCCGCGGTCCATGGTCCCGTCGAACCAGTACCGCAGGCGCTCCATCAGCCTCGTCCGCACGCGAAGGGCTCCCGTCGTCGGCGGTCCGGGGGAACCGCGAGTCGATATTCTCCGTTGTGATCTTCGGAGGGGGGCATCAAGGCCGCACCCTCCGAGTCACGCCCCGCTGGATGATACGGAGATCCGATACCGTACCGGTACGCACCGGGCGTGATCGGCCGCCGCTCGTATAGGTGTCGTCCACACGGCGTTGACGCGGGCGGCCACCTGTGGCGAATGTGCTGGGTAAGTGGGAGGCATGGTGGATTCATCGGGCCATAGGCCGGGCCGGCTGACGCGGGGCCACGGGTGAGCGTCGCGCTCGGCTTGGTGGCGGTGTTCCTGCTGACCGCCGCGACCGGCTATTTCGTCGCCCAGGAGTTCGCGTACGTCTCCGCCGACCGGCTGGCGCTGTCGCAACAGGCCGCCGACGGTGACCGGCGGGCCGCGCGGGCCGTGAAGGTCATGGAGCGGCTCTCGTACATGCTGTCCGGGGCGCAGCTGGGCATCACCGTCACCGCCCTGGTGGTGGGGTTCATCGCCAGGCCCGCGCTGGCCGAGCTGTTCGCCCCGCTGCTCGAGGCCACCGGGGTCCCGGCCGGGGCCATCGACGGCATCGCGCTGGCCATCGGGTTCGCCGTGGCCACGGTGATCCAGATGGTGCTCGGCGAGCTGATGCCCAAGAACCTGGCGCTGGCCCGGGCCGAGCCGCTGGCCAAGGCGCTGGCCGCCTCCACGCTCGTGTACCTGGCCATCGCCGGTCCGGTCATCCGGCTCTTCGACTCGGCCGCCAACAGGCTGCTGCGCTCCGTGGGCATCGAGCCCGTCGAGGAGCTGCACCACGGCGCCACGCTGGAGGAGCTCGGGCACATCATCGGGGAGTCCGAGGAGCACGGGCACCTGCGCGGCGCGTACGCCGACCTGCTGGAGCGGGCGCTGCGGTTCTCCGACCACACCACCGGCGAGGTCATGATCCCGCGTGCCAAGGTCGTCACGGTCGGCGCCTCGGCCACGGTGGCCGACCTCGACCGGCTCATCGAGACCTACGGGCACACCCACTATCCGGTGGTGGGGGAGCGCGTCGGCGACGTCACCGGCGTGGCGGGCCTGCGCGAGGTCGCCCGGGTCGACCCCGCACGCGCCAAGACGACCCACGTCTCCGCGATCACCCGTGACGTCCTGCTCGTCCCCGAGACGCTGCCGCTGCCCGAGCTCGTCGCCCGGATGCACACCGCAGGCGAGGAGGTCGTCTGCGTGGTGGACGAGTACGGCGGGCTGACCGGCATGGTCACCCTCGAGGATGTCGCGGAGGAGCTCGTCGGGGAGATCGCCGACGAGAACGACGCCGACGAGCGCCGGGCCGTACGGCTGGACGACGGCTCATGGGACCTTGACGCCGGGCTCCGTATCGACGAGACCGCGGCCGCCACGGGCCTGTGGCTGCCGGACGACGGCGAGTACGACACCCTGGCCGGGCTGATCATGGACCGGCTCGGCCGCCTCGCCTCGCCCGGCGACCACGTCACCGTCACCGCCACTCCGGCCAGGACGCCGGGCCCGGACCAGGACGTCGACCTGGAGGTCACCGGCCTGCAGCGGCGCGTCCCCGGTACCGTGAGAATGCGGGTCACCAGCGAGACCGGAGGGCGGGCATGAACCTCACCATCGGCATCCCGCTCACCATCGGCCTGCTGATCGGCAACGGCTTCTTCGTCGCCTCAGAGTTCGCGCTGGTCGCGGCGAAGCGTCACCGGCTGGAGGCGGACGCGGCCAACGGCAGTCGCGCCGCCGCGTCCGCGCTGGCCGGGATCAAGGAGCTGTCGCTGATGCTGGCGGGTGCCCAGCTCGGCATCACGATCTGCTCGCTCGGCCTCGGTGTCGTCTCCGAACCGGTCATCGCCGACACGCTGACCCCGCCGTTCCACGCGCTGGGGCTGCCCGAGGTGGCCGCGCACGCCGTGGCGTTCGTCATCGCGCTGGGGCTGGTGACGTTCCTGCACATGGTGCTGGGCGAGATGGCGCCCAAGTCGTGGGCGATCGCGCACCCGGAGCGGTCCGCCACGCTGCTCGCGCCGCCGTTCCGCGGCTTCACCCGGTTCGTACGGCCCCTGCTGCGACTCCTCAACGGGATCAGCGACCTGCTGCTGCGGATGGTCGGCGTACGGCCCGGAGGCGAGGACGCCCGGCCCCGTACCCGTGACCAGCTCCAGCACCTGGTGGAGGAGTCGAGTCGGCTCGGCCTGATCGAGGCCGACGACCACGGACTGCTCAGCCGCGCGCTCGCCGCCCCCGACACGGGCATCGCCGCGCTCGTCACCCCGGCCTCGAAGATCATCAGCGTCCCGGCGTCGGCCACGTCGCAAGAGGTGATCGAGGCGTGCGCGGCGGCGGGCCGTACCCGGCTGCTCGTACGGGACGGCTCCGGCGTGGTCGGCGTCGTGCACCTGCGCGACGCGTACCTCGCCCGCATGCACGGACGGTCCCCGACCGCGGGCGAGTTCGCGTACACAGTCCCGGCGCTCACGCCCGCGACGAGCGTGCCCGCGGCCACCGAGACGCTGCGCCGCGAGCACAGCCAGGTCGCGGTCGTGCGGGACGAGCACGGCACCGTCACCGGCCTCATCACCCTCGACGACCTGCTGTCCACCCTCCTCGCCCCGACCTGACAGACACGTCGCCCGGACTCGAAGACGGTGACCGCCACCACTCCACCCACCCGAGCCGCGAGATGGGGTGCGGCCGTGGCCTGCGAGCCCGCCTGCGTCTTGGAGGATGCCGCCGGGGTCGGCGCCGATAGAGGCAGGCCACCCAGCGGCCCAAACGTGACCGCCAGGCCGAGGAAGCCCCCGAGGGCCCGCAGCAGAGGCCCTGCGCCTCACAGCCATAGAGAATGACGACGCCAAACGACCCATGCGCAGCGTGAAAGAGCCGGTAAAGAGTTGTGGCCGGGAGGAGCGGAAGACCCGCCGGCCACGGGAATCTCGCCCTCAGACGCGCCCCCATACCCGGGCAGGCTATGGAACACCTACGCAAGGGCTGCGGACGCGCGTTTGAGCATTAGCGTGCGCACGGATCCGGACATGCTCCCGAGCAGTGCGCCAGCAGAGCGCAGTAGGCCCAGGTCGAGGCCCCGCCGTGGTGGTTGCACTCGCCACTGGCAGGCACAGCAACGCCCCCCCGTTCGATCACCCGCCCCCGGCGCAAGCCATTGAAGCACCCCAAAGCCGAACACGAAAGGTCGCTTTCTGCCATTGACAGGAAGTGACCATAGGATCCTTCGAGAATGGTAACGCGCAGTGCCGCTGCGCCCCATTCACTACCGCCCTGTCCCGCCTAGGACCCGCCACCCCCTGGCACATCCTCAACCAGGGCTCGGCGGGAGCAAGATGTCCATAAAGGGCCCTTTCTCCCTGGACCCGGCGGTGTCCGAGATGCACAATTGATAGACAATTCGCTATCGCGAGGTCCGTGCATCGGGCAGGGCACGGCAAAGTCGTGGCGTGAGCCTGTGACCTGGGATGTTGTTACAAAGGCTGATGTGCCCGGCGTGTCTGCGAGTGGCGGGCAGGGTCCGGGCGGGGACGATGGAGGTTCTCACGCTCACCATCGTCTGCCACGAGGGACGCCCGCCCGCCGATGCCATCTTCGCCGATGCCGACTGCGCGCGGCCAGTATCTTCTTGATCTCCTTGCCCGGGTCCCGGACCCGCGGAAGAAGCGGGGCCGCCGGCATCCACTGGCCGGGCTTCTGGCCGTCGGGATCGCGGCGGTCATCGCCGGCTCGAAGTCGTTGGCCGCGATCGGCCTGTGGGCCGGTGATGCCGGCCCGGAGGTGCTGGCCGCACTGGGCGCGGCCCGCGGCCCGGCGGAGGAGTCTACGTACCGGCGCGCGTACGCCCTGATCAGCGGCCGATGCGCTCGACCGGGCCCTCGGTGCCTGGCTGCACACCAGGGCCGTGCAGGCCGGCGGCCGGCTGGTCATCGCGATCGACGGCAAGACCGTCCGCGGCGCGAAGTGCCAGGGCGGGAAGGCCCCGCACCTGGTCGCGGCCCTCGCGCACGGCATCGGCGCGGTCCTCGGCCAGGTCGCCGTGAACGAGAAGAGCAACGAGATCCC
>WHSL01000263.1 GCA_009380095.1 Streptosporangiales bacterium
CCGGTGAGGACCAGGTCCGGCCGGTCCGCCAGCGCCTCGGGCAGCCCGACCGTCTCGGCCACCAGCCGCCCGCCCGGGGCCATCTCCGCACCCAGGGCCGCCACCAGGCCCGCCGGGGTGCCGCCGGCGGCACCCGCGCCGGGCAGGTCGTGCACGCGCGGGCCGTACGTGTCCGCGAGCACGTCGGCCAGGCGGGTCAGCGCCGCGTCGAGCAGCTCCACCTGCTCGGCGTCCGCGCCCTTCTGCGGCCCGAACACCGCCGCGGCGCCGGACGGACCCACCAGCGGGTGCGCGACGTCGCAGGCCAGCCGGAAGCGGACGGCCCGTACCTCGGCGGGCACGTCCGCGTCGTCGATCGCTTCGAGGCCGGTGAGCGGGCCGCCGCCCTCCGGCAGGTCCCGGCCGTCCGCGTCCAGGAAGCGGTAGCCGAGGGCGCGCATCAGCCCGGTGCCGCCGTCGGTGGTGGCGCTGCCGCCGAGGCAGAGCAGCACATCGCGGGCACCACCGTCGATCGCGGCGCGGATCAGATCACCGGTGCCATGCGTCGTCGCGCGCGGCGCGTCGAGGTCGGCGACCGGAATCAGCGGCAGCCCGGAAGCGGAGGCCAGCTCCACCACGGCCTGTGGGCCGGCGATCGCGTACGTGGCCTCGACCGGCGCACCGAGCGGCCCCGTCGCGGTCATCCTCATCCGCTCGGCGCCGAGCGCGTCGACAAAACAGTCGAGCGTGCCCTCACCGCCATCCGCCATCGGCACTTCCCGGACCTCTACTCCGGGAAGAGCACGCCGCACACCGCCCGCGATCGCCGCCGCGGCCTCAGCCGCAGTGAGACACCCCTTGAACGAATCAGGCGCCACCACCACAAACACCGCCGCCTCCTTCCACCCGAACCAGCCCGACCCTACGCCGCGCAACCCCCACGACCGGGCCCCGGCCCCGCGCCCACGGAAGGCCGACCGGCACGCGTACGCCCGGGAATCAGGAGAGGGCGGTGCGGACGACCTCGGCGAGGTGCTCGGCCACGGCGGTGGCCTCATCCTGGGAAGTGGCCTCGACCATGACGCGGACCATCGGCTCGGTACCACTCGGCCGGATGAGCACCCGGCCGTTGTGCCCGAGCCGTGCTTCCGCAGCCGCCACCGCCGCGGCCAGCTCCGCCGACTCACCGGCCCGCGCCTTGTCCACGCCCCGCACGTTGATCAGCACCTGAGGCAGCCGCGTCATCAGCTTGCTGAGCTCGCCGAGCGGGCGGCCGGACTGCGCCACCGCGGCCAGCAGGTTCAGCGCGGTCAGCACCCCGTCGCCGGTGGTGGCGTGGTCCTGCAGCACGACGTGCCCGGACTGCTCGCCGCCCAGCGCGTACGACCCCGCCTTCATGGCCTCGAGCACGTACCGGTCGCCCACGGCGGTCTCCACCACCGCTATGCCCGCCTCGCGCATGGCCAGCTTGAAGCCGAGGTTGGTCATCACGGTCACCACGACGGTGTCCCCGGCGAGTCGCCCGGCGTCGCGCAGCTCCGTCGCGAGGATGGCGATGATCTGGTCGCCGTCGATGGTCTCGCCGCTCGCGGTCACCGCGAGGCAGCGGTCCGCGTCGCCGTCGTGTGCGATGCCGGCGTCGGCGCCGTGCTCCACGACGGCCTCACGCAGCGCGTCCAGGTGCGTCGAGCCGCAGCCCTCATTGATGTTGAGCCCGTCCGGCCGGTCCCCGATCGTGATGACCTCGGCGCCGGCCCGGCGCAGCGCCTCCGGCGCGACCTGGTACGCGGCCCCGTTCGCACAGTCCACGACCACGCGCAGACCGGCCAGCGAGTGCGGCACCGCGGCGAGCAGGTGCTCGACGTAGCGCTCCCGCTCGTGCTCGGCGTCCCGTACGCGCCCGACCGCGTCGCCCATCGCGTAGGCGGCGGCGGTGCCCAGCCGGGCCTCCACCGCGTCCTCGACCGCGTCCGGCAGCTTGTGGCCGCCCCGGGCGAAGAACTTGATGCCGTTGTCCGGTGCGGGGTTGTGGCTCGCGGACAGCATGACGCCGAGGTCGGCATCGAGCGCGCCGGTGAGGTGGGCGACCGCGGGCGTCGGCAGCACGCCGAGCCGCAGCACGTCGACGCCGACGGCGGCGAGCCCCGCCACCACCGCCGCCTCGAGGAACTCCCCCGAGGCGCGCGGATCCCGCCCCACCACGGCGGTCGGGCGGTGCCCCGCGAACTCCCCGCGCTCAGCGAGGACGGAGGCGGCCGCGATGGACAGCTCCATGGCCAGCCCGGCCGTCAGGTCGCGACCGGCGACCCCACGGACCCCATCAGTGCCGAACAGTCGACCCACGAGTCTGGTGCCTTCTCCCTCGACGACAGATTTGCCTTCCCTGAGGAGGACGCGCCGGTCGCCGCCGCGGATGCCCTGGTGCCGGCCACCGCAACAGCGCCGGAACGCGGACGGCCCGGCCGGCGGCCGCCACTTCCGTCGTGGCGGCGCCGCACCGGGCCGTTTCGCCGCGTTCGCCCGCGACCGATCCATCCCCGCCGTGCCTGCCGTGGGCGGCCACCCGGGGCGGGCGGCCTGGGACCCTGACGGGTCCGGGCCGCGCCGGCCGGGCTCGCCGGACAGGCATCGGGGGAACGGTCAGCGCTTGGAGTACTGCGGGGCCTTGCGGGCCTTCTTGAGGCCGTACTTCTTCCGCTCCTTGACCCGTGCGTCCCGGGTCAGGAAGCCCGCCTTCTTCAGCGGGGGGCGGTTGTCGATGTCCAGCTGCGTCAGCGCCCGCGCGATGCCCAGCCGGAGCGCGCCGGCCTGACCGGTCACGCCGCCGCCGTCGATGCGCGCGATCACGTCGTACGCGTCGTCGACACCCAGGGTGACGAAGGGCTCCTTGACGATCTGCTGGTGGACCTTGTTGGGGAAGTAGGCGTCGAGCGAACGCCCGTTGATCTTCCAGTTACCACTGCCCGGCACGATGCGGACCCGGGCGATCGCCTGCTTGCGCCGGCCGGTGCCGGCGCCGGGGCCGGTCACGGTCGGGGTGTAGGCGACGGCCTCGGGGGCCTCGGTGGACTCGGTGGTGTAATCACCGGAGAACTCTTCGGTGATCTCTTCGGTCTGGGCGCCCTCGACACTCGTCTCGGCGCCGGTCGGCTCGGCCACGATTCTCCTCGTACTTGCCTAGCGATGCGCGGGCCTGGCGACTACTGCGCGATCTGGGTGATCTCGAACGGCACCGGCTTCTGCGCCTGGTGCGGGTGCTCCGGCCCGGCGTAGACCTTGAGCTTCTTGGCCATCTTCCGGCCCAGCGAGTTCTTCGGGAGCATGCCCTTGACGGCCTTCTCGACCGCACGGTCGGGACGCTTGGCCAGCAGCTCGCCGTAGCCGACGGCCCGCAGACCGCCAGGGTAGCCGGAGTGCCGGTAGGCCCGCTTCTGCTCGAGCTTCTTGCCGGTCAGCGCCACCTTGTCGGCGTTCACGACGATCACGAAGTCGCCGGTGTCCATGTGCGGCGCGTAGATCGGCTTGTGCTTGCCTCGGAGCAACGTCGCGACGTGGCTGGCCAGCCGCCCGAGGACGACATCGGTGGCGTCGATGACGAACCACTGACGCTCGATGTCACTGGGCTTAGGGCTGTAAGTGCGCACGGTCGTAAGCCTTCGTTTCGGTCCTGGACTGGCAATCCACCGGTCGGCCCGGTGGCCGCTCGGTGACCGGGATGCGAATGAGTCGAAGTCGCAGGTGGCCGACTCGCGTCGGCCGCGCTCCTGAAACGGCAGCACAACACACCCGGGGCGACGAAGCAGCATACCCGGGGCGCCGACGGGGGGTCAAAATACAACCGTGGCGCCCACGGTCGGGCAGTCCATCCGCGGGGGATGCCTGCCCCTCCCGAAGCTTCTCGGGAGGCCCTCGTCCGTATCCCAGTATGCCCTGTGCCGGGGAGTGCTCGGGACGGTTCGCCCGTACGCGGGTTGCGGGCCGTTGAAATGGGACTTCGGCGGGACCGGAGTCGGGTCTGGGTACGGCTCATATAGTGGTCCACCATCTTGAGGTGCAGACCGGACGAATCGGAGAAAAGGCGCTGAGCAGGAGATATGACCGCCGGAGCGGCGGCGGGCAGAACGCGGACCCGCAGTGGGAACGGGCCGCGATCAAGCGCCGCGCGGTCGCCCGCGGCTCCGCCATCGCCGGCACCGCACTGATACTCGCCGCGGGTCTGGCGCTCGAACGCCTCGCCTTCGGCGACCCGCAGAGCGGCCTCGACGTGGCGGGGCCCGGCAAGACACCGGCACCGTCGGCGTCGGCCTCCGTCCCTCCGGTCCCCACCGAGATCCCCGGATCCGTGCGGCGGCGCGAGCCCGTACCGCGCGCGACCGATCGTGCGCGGCCGGTCCGTACGCCCAGCCCGTCCCGTTCGGCGCGGCATCCGTCGCGGGACGCGTCACCCCGTGCCGCCCTTCCGCCCGAGGCGGCCCGTGTTCTGCGGGGTGCCGAGGAGGCCGCGATCCGGCTCACCAACGTGCGCCGTACCGCCGCCGGGTGCGACCCGCTGCGCGTCGACGTACGGCTCGTGCGTGCGGCGCAGGCGCACTCCGCGGACATGGCGTCGAACGACCACTTCGCGCACGACTCCCAGGACGGGCGTTCCCCCTGGGACCGGATCAAGGCCGCGGGCTACCCGGACCCCGGCGCGGAGAACATCGCCAAGGGCTATCCCACCGCGGCCGCCGTCGTCGCGGGCTGGATGAACAGCCCCGGGCACCGCAAGAACATCCTCAACTGCGAGCTCGAGGCCATCGGCATCGGCGTCGCCGGCTCCTCCGGTTCCGGAGGCCCCTGGTGGACCCAAGACTTCGGCTGGACCTGAGTTCTGCCCCTCCCCGCCGGGCGGGGCGGTGGGTCGAGCTGCCGGACCTGGACGTGAGGGTCCATGGCTGCTGCGCACCCGGGGCGGGCGGCGTTACCCTTCGCCCGTGACGAACCCGAGCGGGCCTGGCGAATGGCCGCCTCGGCGCCTTCCCGGGGATGACGACCCCGTGGCCGATCCCCAGGCCGACACGCCGAGCGCCGGTTCGCCGAGCGATGATTGGACCACGGGTGGTTCGTCCAGCGCCGGTTCGTCCAGCAGCGGCCCATCGGGCGACGATTCGCCCAGCGGTGGATCTCCGAGCGGTGGATCGCCTCGTGGCGGATCGCCTCGTGGCGGATCGTCCAGCGGCGGCCGGGCCACTGAGGACTCGGCGAGCGGTGGCCGGGGCAGTGGGGATTCGCCTCGGGGTGGCTTATCGCGTGGGCGGTTGCCGGGGGCGGGGCGGCCGCCGCCGGTCCGGCGCGATCCTTGGGACGAGGAGTACGTGCGGCCGTACCGGCGCCCCGCGCGGCCGACCCGGCGGATCCCCTGGCTCGTCGCCGCCGCCGTCGCGGTGACCGGTGGGGCCGCACTGTTCGGCGCGCTGGGACCGGGTGGCCCGGAGGACCGGACGGGGGGATCGTCGGCGAGCCCTTCCCCGAAGGCCACGGCCGCGTCCCGTACGCCGCCGCCGGGGCCGGGGCTGCTCGCCTCCCGCGCTACCGACCCCGAGCCGCTCACCCTCGACGAGGTCTTCGAGCAGCGCACCCTGCGATCGGGCGGGGACGCGTACGAGATGACCGGCCGGCATCAGGAGAAGGACTGCACGGACGCGGTGGCCGGCGCCGCGTTACGCGAGGCCCTGGACGACGGCGACTGTACGCAGCTGCTCCGGGCCAGCTTCCACCGGAGGGGAAGCGACGTGATGGGCACCTTCGGCGTGGCGAACCTCCGGGACGTGGCCGCCGCGCGCGCCGCCGAGAGTGCCGCGGCGCAGCCCGAATCGTTCCTCGAACCGTTGCCGGGATCGGGTGATACACGAAGACTCGGACAGGGAATCCCGCTGGCCGGTGCACAAGCCCGCGGCCATTACCTCATACTGACGTGGGTTCAGTTCGCCGACGGGCACCGCCCGGAAGGCGACGAGCGCGACGAGCTCTCCCGCTTCGCCGCCGAAGTCGGGACACAGACCCTCGACGCGCCCCTCGAGGCCCGCCGGACCACCGGCAAGCCGACGAATTGACACGAAGTCACACAATCCATCCCGAGATACCTGGTAGACAGGCACGAGCAAACGTGCCAGCGACCGACAGCCATGGGAGGGGGTCTCCGCGTTGAACGAGTCCCAGGCCCCGGGTCCTCCCGACCCGGCCCCGGACAGCGGACAGCCGTCCCCGCACCCCTCGCACGAGCCCCAAGCCGGCCACGACCCCCAGGGCGAGCCGGACCAGGCCGGCGAGGAGCGCTCCGACACCGGCCCCTGGCCGCCAGGCCCGGCCCCCTTCGCCTCAGCCCTCCAGGACAGCCCGCCGCCCCCCAGCGGCCCGGCACCCTTCAGCGGTCCCGCGCCCTCCGACGGCCCGGCACCCTCCCGCGGTCCCGCGCCCTCCGACGGCCCGGCACCCTCCGGCGATCCCGCGTCCTTCGGCGGCCCGGCATCCTTTGGCGGCCCGGCACTCTCCGGCGACCCTGCGCCCCCCGGCGGTCCGGGATCCGCGCCCTCCGGCGGTCCTGCACCCTCCAGTGGCCCGGCGCCCTCCGGCGACCCGACCGGCACCGGCGACGAGGGCGAGGCCCCCGGTTTCTTCGTTCCCCCACCTCCCGGCAGGGGCGGCCCTGCGGGCCAGCAACCCCCCGGCGCACCCGGGACGCCCCCGGGCGGGTCGCAGCCGCCGGGCGGCGGTCCCCAGGGGACGCCTCCAGGCGGGTCTCCGCCGCCGTACGGTTCGGAGCGTCCTGGGGAGCAACGGTCGCTCGGGGCGTTCGCGCCCGAGCAGCCCGGTAGCGGCCCGATGGGGGCCTTCGGTGGCGCATGGCAGCCGCGGCTCTCCACGCCCGACGACGCCGGAAGCGCGAAGCCGCCCGCAGGAGGTCAGCCGAGCTGGGGCCCCGTGAGTCCCGAGGAGCACTCCGCCACCGGCGGTCAGGCATCGTTCGCCACCGGCGGCCAGGTGCCGCCTGGACAGGGCGACCAGCCCGCGCACGGCACCGGCAGCCAACTCCCGCCCACAGGCGACGCGGCACCCGGTACCGCCGACCAGACTCCACCTCCGCCCGGCGACGATGCTGCCGCATCCGAGCCC
>WHSL01000225.1 GCA_009380095.1 Streptosporangiales bacterium
CTCGGGGCGGTGCGCGGGGGTCGTACGATCGCCGCCGCGGCGGCCGCGCGGACCGAGGCGGATCGCGTGCTCGTCCCCCTGGCCCGGCTGCGGCGGCACGGCGCGGGGACGTGGCGGGCGCAGGCCCGGCTGACCGCGCAGGGCGCGCTGCTCGTACCGTGGCTGCAGGTCGCGGTGGTCGGGCTGGCCGGGGCCGAGGTGGCGTGGGGGAGGATCACGCCCGGTGAGCTGCTCGCCGCGGCTCGGTACGTGGCGCTCGGCACCGGCGTCGGCATGGCCATCGGCGGGCTGAACCGGCTGCTCCGGGCCCGTACCGCCGCCCGCCGCGCCGCCGAGGTGCTGGGCCGGCCGGTGCCGTCGTACGGGGCCCGGTCGCTGCCGTCCGGGCCGGGGCGGCTGGAGCTGCGGGGCGTGTGGGCGCGCGGCGCGGGCGGGCGGGTACTCGAGGACGTGTGGCTCGACGTGCCGGGCGGCGCGGCGGTGGCGGTTGCCGGGCGGGCCGGGTCCGGAAAGTCGCTGCTCGCCGCGCTGCCCGGGCGGCTCGCCGAGCCGGAGCAGGGCACCGTGCTGATCGACGGGGTGCCCGTCCACGAGCTGAGCCGCGACGCGCTGGGGCGCGCGGTGGCGTACGCGTTCGAACGCCCCGAGCTGTTCGGCGCGACGGTGCGGGACGCCATCGCGGCCGGACCTGGAACCGGGGTGCCGCCCGAGGCCCGGCTGCGAGCGGCGGCGCGGGCGGCGTACGCGGAGGAGTTCGTGCTGCGGCTGCCCGGTTGCTACGACACGCCGCTGCCGGAGGCGCACATGTCCGGCGGTGAGCGGCAGCGGCTCGGGCTCGCGCGGGCGTTCGCGCACGGCGGGCGGGTGCTGGTGCTCGACGACGCCACCTCCAGCCTGGACACCGTCACCGAACTGCGGGTCAACGAGGCGGTCGCGGCCGGCATGGCGGGCCGTACGCGCCTGATCGTGGCGCACCGCGCCGCCACCGCGGCCGCCGCCGACCTCGTCGCCTGGCTCGACGCCGGCCGTCTGCGTGCCCTCGCCCCGCACGGCACCCTCTGGCGGGACCCCGACTACCGCGCCATCTTCGCCCCGGTCGGCCTCCCGTGAAGGCCTCGACCCGACCCCCGTCGTCCGCGCCGGCGCGGACGCCTATGCCCGCTTCGGCGGTGCGGCGCCGCCCGCGGCTCTTCGCCGGGCCGTCGGGATGTCGCGCGTGGTGGCCGGGTGGCCCGGCGCTCCAGGCGGGGGTGGGGGACCGATGAGTGGGGTACGGGCGGCGCTCGTGGGGGCGGTGCGCAGGCGGCCGGGGCAGTTGGCCGGGCTGGTGGGGTGGTCGCTGGTGGAGGCGGTGCCGGCGCTGCTGTGGGGGCAGGCCGTGGCACGGGCGGTGGACGACGGGTTCCTGGCGGGGCGGATCGGCACCGGGTTGCTGTGGCTGGTCCCGCTGGCGGTGGCCACCCCGGTGTCCGCGCTCGCCGCGCGCAACGTGCTGCTGCGGGTGGCGGGGATCGTGGAGCCGTTCCGGGACGAGCTGGTGGGCGGTGTGGTGGAGGGCTGCGTGGCCCGCTCCGTACGGTTCGGCGCCGCGCCGGACGAGGCGGGCGTGGCGCGGCTGACCCGGCAGGTGGAGATGGTCCGCGACTCGCTGGCCGGAGTGATCATGGTGACCCGCGGCTTCGTCGTGCAGACGGGCGCGGCGCTCGCCGGGCTGGCCGTGCTCGCGCCGGAGCTGCTGATCTTCGTGCTGCCGCCGCTGCTCGCCGGGCTGGGGGCGTACGGCCTGCTGCTCGTCGCGATGGCGCGCGTCCAGCACCGTGCGGTGCTGGCGGAGGAGCGCGTCGCGGACACCACCGCGCGGCTGGCCGGGGCGCTGCGGGACATCGCCGGGTGCGGCGCGCGGGACCGGGCCGAGGCCGAGGCGGGGGTGCGGATCGCCGAGCAGGCGCGGGCCGGGCGGACGCTGGCGTGGCTGGCCGGGGCTCGGACCCTCTGCGTCGCCGTCGGGGGCTGGCTTCCGCTGGGGCTGCTGCTCGTCGCGGCGCCGTGGTTGCGGGGGCGGGGCGTATCGGCGGGGGCGTTGCTCGGCGCGGTCACGTACGTGCTGCAGGTGCTCGTGCCGGCGGTCGAGACGCTGATGCAGGGCTTCGGCGCGACCGGAATGCGGCTCATCGTCCCGCTCCGCCGCCTCCTCCAGACCACCGAACCCCTGCCCCCCTCCGCCGAATCGGAGCGGCGGGAGGAGGGCCGCCGGGGCGCGACGGCAGGACGGCCCTCCGCCGAGTCGGAGTCGGGGCGAGACGGGGGTCGTCGGGGTGGGGTGGGGGTGCGGTTGCGGGGGGTGTCGTTCGGTTATGGAGGAGCGGCGCGTGCGGTGGTGGAGGGGTTCGATCTGGAGCTGGCGCCGGGGGAGCGGCTTGCCGTGGTCGGGCCCAGCGGGATCGGCAAGTCCACGCTGGCGGCGCTGATCGCCGGGATGCTGACCCCCGGGCGTGGCGAGGTGCTGCTGGACGGGGAGCCGGTGTCCGCGCTGACCCCGGCGGAGCTGGCGGCGCGCCGGGTGGTGCTGCCGCAGGAGGCGTACGTGTTCCCCGGGACGCTGGCGGAGAACCTGTGCTGGCCGGGGCCGCCGCGCCCGCGCCGGGAGCTGCTGGCGGCCGTGGCCGCGGTCGGCCTCGCCCCGCACGTCGACGGCATCACCGACGCGGACGGGCTGATCGCCCCGGAGGAGATGTCCGCCGGGCAGCGCCAGCTCGTCGCACTGGCCCGGGCGCACCTCGCGGGCGCCCCGCTGACCGTGCTCGACGAGGCCACCTGCCACCTGGATCCGGCCGCCGCGGACCGGGCGGAGATGGCGTTCGCGGCCCGTACCGGCACGCTCGTGATCGTCGCCCACCGCCTCGGATCGGCGGCGCGCACCGACCGCGTACTGGTCATGGACGGGTCGCGGCCGCTGTGCGGAACCCACGACACGCTGCTCATCGAGTCCTCCCTCTACCGCGCCCTGTCCGGGCACCACACCGCCGGCGTGGGTTAGAGCCAGCCGGACTCGGTGGCGCGGCGGATGGCCTCGATTCTGGTGTGCGCGCCGAGCTTGGCGTTGATGCCGGCGAGGTAGTTGCGCACGGTGCCCGCGGCGAGGAACAGCCGCTCGGCGGTCTCCTGCGGCGACAGGCCTTCGGCGGTGAGCCGCAGCACCTCCAGCTCCCGCTCGGTGAGTGGCCGCCCCCCGGTGACCACCGCTGCGGCCGCCAGCTCGGAGTCGATGACGCGCTCACCCGCGGCGAGCCTCCGTACGGCCTCCACCAACCGGCCGGGCAGCGTGTCCTTGATCAGAAATCCGTCGGCACCCGCCCCCACGGCCCGGCACAGCAGCCCGGGCCGGCGATGCTCGGCCAATAACAGGATCCGGCAGCCGGGTAACTCTCTGCGCAGCATGGCCGCGGCGGCATCGCCGTCCATGCCGGGGATGTCGAAGTCGATCAGGACGACGTCCGGGTCCAGCTCGCGCGCGATGGGCAGGATCTGCTCTCCCTTGGAGAGATCGGCCACCACGTCGAAGTCGTCCTCCCGGTCGAGCAGCGCGACGATACCGCCACGCACCAGGTCCAGCCCTTCGGCGACAATGAGTCGTACCACGAGACGAAACCTTCCGTGCGTGCGCGGCGCGGGCTCTGATCGGCTTCCAGGGTCCCGCGGGTACCCAACGCTCGCATTGCCTCACATAACCCCGTGCCTCGCCGCGAGAATGACCGGAAAAGGCCCCCGCGCCCGGTACGTGCCCAACGACCGTGGCCGTGCGGCGTCAAACGTTGTCTTACCAGCGCACACGCAGCTGCCTGGGCTTACGGAACACGAGCCCCCGGGCGGCGGCCGGGTGATCGGGATCGAGGCGCAGGCCGGGCAGGCGGTCCAGCAGCGTCCGCAGCACGGTCACGGTCTCCAGCCGGGCGAGATGGGCGCCGAAACAGAAGTGCGGGCCGTGCGCGAACGCCAGGTGCTCGGCGGCGTTCTCCCGGCGCGGGTCGAGGCGGTCCGGATCGGTGAACACCGCCGGGTCCCGGTTGGCGCCGGCGATGGAGACCCGGACCAGGTCGCCGCGGCGGACCGCGGCGCCGTCCAGCTCGGCGTCGGCGGTCGCGTACCGGTCGACCACGGAGGCCGCGGGCTCGAGGCGTACGGACTCCTCCACCGCGGCGGCGAGCAGCGCCGGGTCGTGGCGGATCGCGGCGACGAGCCCCGGGTCGCCGTACACGTGGTGCACCGCGTTGGTGATCATGCCCTCGGTCGTGTCGATGCCGCCGAACATGAGCACCGCCGCGTTCGCGACGATCTCCGCGGAGTCGAGCCCCGCCGCGTGCCGTACGACGTCGGCCAGCAGCGCGTCCTGCCCGCCCGGGTCCTCGAGGGCGCCGAGGACGGCGGCACGGAGGCGTTCGTGGGCGTGGCGCGCGGCCGGGCCGGGCTCGGCGGCGCCGGAGGCGCCGGCGGTGATGCCGGAGACCGCGGCGACGAACGCGTCGTACCAGGACCGGATCGTGGCCTGATCGACGCCGCGCAGCCCGAGCGCCTCGGTGACCACCGCCACCGCCAGCGGCCCGGCGAGCGCCTCGCGCAGGTCGGCGTGCCCGGCCGGGGCCATCACGGTGACCAGCCGTTCGGTCTCCGCCTCGACGAATCCGGTGAACCTCGCGCGGGTCTCCCCGGGCCGGAACGGGCGCGCGAACGGCTCGCGGTGCCGGGTGTGCTCGCGCCCGTCCAGCGAGAGCATGGACGGCCCGATCACCCGGGCGGTGGAGAAGCGCGGGTCGTCCACGGTGAACGTACGGGAGTCCCGCAGCAGGCGCAGCGCGGCGTCTCGGGAGGTCACCAGCCACCCGTCCAGCGTGGGCAGCCACGAGACGGGCTCGGTGGCGCGCAGCCGGGCGAGCAGCGGATGCGGGTCCCGGTCCAGCTCCTCGACCGTCGCCGAGGCACCCACCGGAAACCGCTCGATCAGGTCGGATCTCACCCGAACCACCCTAGATCGTCGCTCGCTCCGCTCAGACCGCGACCGTGCGGGCCTGCTCGTGCCACCACGAGCGGCCCGTCTCGGGGAGCGTGTAGATCGGGTCGTGGTACGGGTACCGCCGGCGCAGCGCCTCGGGGTCGGAGGTCTCGATGCCGGTCCGGTAGTTCTTGGTCCAGTACGAGATCCCGCGCACCCGGTCGTACCCCGCCACCTGATGCACCCAGCGCTTCCCCACGTACGGGACGTCGCAGACCACCCGCGGCGTCGCGAACCCCGGCAGGTATCCCATGATCCCGTGCTGCAGCTCCTGCGCCTCCCACACCGCGAGCCGCCAGTGCTCGCTGCCGGGGATCATGTCGCACATGTAGAAGTAGTACGGCAGGATCTGCGCCTCGTCGAGCAGCGAGAAGCACAGGTCGAGCAGCCCTTCCACGGAGTCGTTCACGCCGCGCAGCAGCACCCCCTGGTTGCGCACGTCCCGCACCCCGGCGTCGAGCATCGCGGCCGCCGCCTCCGCGACCAGCGGCGTCACCGAGGCCGCCGCGTTGACGTGGGTGTGGATGGCCAGCTGGACGCCGCGTTCGCGGGCGGTGTGCGCGAGCCGCGTCATGCCGGCCCGTACCTCGTCCTGCAGCCAGTGCTGCGGCAGGCCCATGAGCGCCTTGGTGGCGAGCCGGATGTCCCGGATGTTCTCGATCCCCAGCAGCGCGGCGACGAAGGACTCGAGCCGTGGCCACGGCAGGTTCGCGACGTCCCCGCCGGAGACCACCACGTCCCGGACCTCGGGCGTACGGCGGAGGTAGTCGAGCATGGCCTCGTGCCGGTCCGCGGGCTTCCCGGTGAGGCGCAGCTTGTCGACCTGCGGCGTGGAGTTGCCGACGAGGTCCATCCGGGTGCAGTGCCCGCAGTACTGCGGGCACGTGGACAGCAGCTCGGCCAGCACCTTGGTGGGGTAGCGGTGCGTGAGGCCCTGCACCGCCCACATCTCCGCCTCGTGCAGCGAGTCGCGCTGCGCGTACGGGTGCGAGGGCCAGTCGTCGCGCCGGTCGGAGGCCACGGGGAGCATGTAGCGCCGGATCGGATCGTCGTAGAGGGCGTCGGTGTAGGCCCGCCCCGGCGCCGCGCCCTCCTGCACCATCGTGTTGAGCATCTGCGGCGGCAGCAGCATCGACATCGTCGCGTGCGCGGCCTGGTCCCGCTCCAGATCGGCGTAGAACGCCTCGTCCACCAGGTCGCCGAGGACCGTACGCAGCTGCGCGAGGTTCTTCACGCAGTGCGCCCGCTGCCACTGCGCGGACCGCCACTCCTCCTCCGTGACGTCCGCCCAGCCGGGCAGCCTGCGCCAGTCGGGCTCGATGAGGGTACGACGCCGGTAGCGGTACGGCTGCGGCGCCGCCTGCTCGGACGCCGGACTCGTCTTCGTGTCCATCGAAGTCGCCTCCCCGTCGGCCCGGGGTCCGCCGGGGCCGCGCTGGCCAAGACTAGAAAAGGAATTACGGAGAAACCAAGTCTTGACAGGAAGATTTCCATCTACGCAACTAATATGCGTCATGTCTTCGTCGTGTGGAGGTGTGCATGGGCGACAGTCCGGAGCGGGCCGTCGAATCGCCGGCCGGGCTGCACCGTGTGATCGAACCGCCGGGCGTGCTGCCGCAGGCCGCGTACCGGCTGGATCCGGACCCCCGGATCCACCCCGGCGAGGTCCGGGTACGCGTGCGCCGGCTGAACCTCGACGCCGCCTCGTACCGGCAGCTGCGGGAGGAACACGGGGGAGACCCGGCGGCCGTGCGCGCCGCGGTGGCCGGCACCGTCGCCGAACGCGGCAAGATGCACAATCCGGTCACCGGATCCGGCGGCATGCTGATCGGCGAGGTCGAGGAGGCGGGCCCGGAGTCGCCGCTCGGGCTGGCGCCGGGCGACCGGATCGCCACGCTGGTCTCGCTCACCCTCACCCCGCTGGCGCTGGACGACGCCCTCGCCGGCTGGGACGGCCGGAGCGAGCAGGTGCCGGCCTCCGGGCACGCCATCCTGTTCCGCCGCTCCATCGCCGCCCGGCTGCCGGACGACCTCCCGGACGCGGAGGCGCTCGCCGTGATGGACGTCTGCGGCGCGCCCGCGCTGGTACGGCGGGTCGTGGCCGAGCGGGTCGCGCGCGGCACGAAGCCCGTGGTCGCGGTGCTGGGCGCGGCCGGCAAGAGCGGGAGCCTGGCCGTGGCGGCCGCCCACGACGCCGGCGCGGCGCGCACCATCGGGGTCGTACCGGACCAGGGCGAGGCCGCGGCGCTGCGCCGCGCGGGCCTCGCCTCGGAGGTCGCCGTGGCCGACGCGCGGGACGCGGTCGCGCTTGAGGCCGCCGTACGGGCCGCGGGCGGCCCCGCCGACGTCACCGTGGTCTGCGTCGACGTGCCGGGCTGCGAACACGGCGCGATCCTGGCCACCCGGGACGGCGGCACGGTGATCTTCTTCTCCATGGCCACCTCGTTCTCCGCCGCGGCGCTCGGCGCCGAGGGGCTGGCCGCCGACGTCACGTTGCTGATCGGCAACGGCTACCTGCCCGGCCACGCCGACTACGCCCTGGACCTGGTGCGCCGCGTACCAGGGGTACGGGACCTGCTGCGCGGCCGCCTCGCGGAAGGGAGCGTGACCCGATGACGACGACCGGCAAGCTCGGACTCGACCCGGCCTTGGTGCGGCGGGCCAGGGAGCTCGCGACCCGCGCGGGCGAGCCCATCGTCGAGCTGGCCCGTACGCACTCCACGGTCTCGGTGGAGCGCGCCGTGCTGCGGCTGGCGGGCCTGTCCGGCGCGGACGCGGAGGGCATGCCGTGGGTGAACCGGCTCGCCGAGGCCGTACGGGCCGACGCCGGGCTGGAGCACGGCGTGGCGCTCCCGGTCTGGGACGCGCTGGTCCGCGGCGAGGCGCCGGACCTGCCCGCCCTCGCCCAGGCCGCGGCCGTCGGCAAGGTGCGCTTCCGGCAGCCGGAGGGGGCGGACGCCGAGGCCGCCAGGGACGCCGCCCGCGGGGCCGCCCAGGCCGGGGTGGCGCGGCTGGACGCGCGCCGGGCCGAGCGCGACCGCATGATCGCCGAGACCGGCGACCCGCCCGCGCCGCTCATCTACCTGATCGTCGCCACCGGTGACATCCACGAGGACATCCCGCAGGCGCAGGCCGCCGCGCGGGAGGGCGCGGACGTGATCGCGGTGATCCGCTCCACCGGGCAGTCGCTGCTCGACTACGTCCCCGAGGGCGCGACCCGGGAGGGCTTCGCGGGCACGTACGCCACCCAGGAGAACTTCCGGCTGATGCGCGCCGCGCTGGACGACGTGTCCCGCGAGCTCGGCCGGTACGTACGGCTCACCAACTACGCGTCCGGGCTGTGCATGCCGGAGATCGCCGCGCTGGCCGGGCTGCAGCGGCTCGACATGATGCTCAACGACTGCATGTACGGGATCATCTTCCGCGACATCAACCCGATCCGGACCTTCGTCGACCAGCGCTTCTCCCGGCAGATCCACGCCCGCGCGGGCATCATGATCAACACCGGCGAGGACAACTACCTCACCACCGCCGACGCCGTCGAGGCCGCGCACACGGTGGTGGTCAGCCAGCTGCTCAACGAGTACTTCGGGCACGAGGCCGGGCTCACCGACGCGCGGCTCGGGCTCGGGCACGCGTTCGAGATCGACCCCGCGGTGGCCGAGTCGTTCCGGCTGGAGCTCGCGCACGCGCAGCTCGTCCGGGAGCTCTTCCCGGACGCGCCGCTCAAGTACATGCCGCCCACCAAGCACATGAGCGGCAACATCTTCACCGGCTACCTGCTCGACGCGTTCTTCAACC
>WHSL01000057.1 GCA_009380095.1 Streptosporangiales bacterium
AGGTCAGGGCATTCACAAAGGAATAACAGCCACCAGAAACCCAAACCCCGAAAAGGAGCCCGGACCATCCAGTGGACAGAGGCATCATCACACTAGCTCTACACACGCTGTTGAGTTCTCAAGAAACGCACGCCCACCATCAGAACCCTCTGTCGAGGATCCCTCCGGGGCTTTTCAAGACTTTACCGCCCCGCTTTCCGCCTGTCGAATCGGCCCCTGAAGGCGAATCGACCGGTTTCTCGCGGTCCGGCTTATTCAGAATACATGCCGCGCGGAGTCCTTTTGACAGGCCCGGGCTTCATCTACTCCGAGTTCTGGCACGCGCACGCGACTCGATCACGCGATCGTCGCCAGATGGGGCGCACGGGATGAGATCTCGCCCTCCGCTCGGCTCGAGCGGCTCACGGACTCCCCGTGCGAGAGACCATGCTAGCGCGCCGCAGCAGTGCTGCGGACCGTTTCGGTTGTACCAACGTGGCCTACCCACCCGGCATTCCTCCGAAACCTGGTCCAGGCCGGGCGCCGTGGTCAGCCCTCGAGCAGGGCCCTGAGCTCGGGCACCAGCGCGCGGAAGGCACGCCCACGGTGGCTGATGGCGTCCTTCTCCGCCGGGGAGAGCTCGGCCGTGGTGCGGCTCTCCCCCTCTGGCACGAAGATCGGGTCGTATCCGAAGCCGCCCTCGCCACGGGGCTTGTGCGCGAGCGACCCGGCCAGTACGCCCTCGACCACGCGCTCCGCGCCGTCGGGCCGGGCCGCGGCGGCCGCGCACACGAACCACGCGCCGCGCCGCTCGTCGGGGACGTCGCCGGTCTGGGCGAGCAGCAGGTCCAGATTGGCGCGGTCCTCCCCGTGCCGTCCGGACCAGCGGGCGGACAGCACGCCGGGCATGCCGTTCAGCGCGTCCACCGCGATGCCCGAGTCGTCCGCGATCGCCGGCAGGCCCGTCGCCCTCGCCACCGCGTGCGCCTTGATGAGCGCGTTCTCCGCGAACGTCGCCCCGGTCTCCGGTACGTCGGGCACGTCCGGGAAGACGTCGAGCCCGGCGAGATCCACGTCCAGCCCGGCGCCCGCGAGGATGCGCCGCAGCTCCACGATCTTGTGCCGGTTCCTGGTGGCGAGGACCACCCTCATCCCAGCACCTCGCGCTGCATCGCGGTGAGGTCGGCGCAGCCGGCAACGGCGAGGTCCAGCAGGCCGTCGAGCAGCTTGCGGTCGAAGGGCTCGCCCTCGGCGGTGCCCTGCACCTCGACGAACCGTCCGTCGCCGGTGACCACCACGTTCATGTCGGTCTCGGCGGCGACGTCCTCCTCGTAGCAGAGGTCGAGGCGGGGCTCGCCCTTGATGATGCCCACGCTGACCGCAGCTACCGATCCGGTCAACGGGTCGCCGGTGATCATCGAGCGACCGCGCATCCACGCCACCGCGTCGGCGAGCGCCACGTACGCGCCGGTGATCGCCGCCGTACGGGTCCCGCCGTCGGCCTGCAGCACGTCGCAGTCGAGGGTGATGGTGTTCTCCCCCAGCCGCTTGTAGTCGATCACCGCGCGCAACGACCGCCCGACGAGCCGGGAGATCTCGTGCGTACGGCCCCCGATGCGCCCCTTCACCGACTCGCGACTGCCGCGGGTGTTCGTGGACCGCGGGAGCATCGCGTACTCGGCGGTGACCCAGCCGAGGCCGGTGCCCTTGCGCCAGCGCGGCACCCCGGGCTCGACGCTCGCCGCGCACAGCACGCGGGTGGCGCCGAACTCCACGAGGACGGAGCCCTCGGCGTGGTCGAGCCAGCCGCGCGTGAGCGTGACGGGCCTGAGCTGGTCGTTGGAACGTCCATCTGGGCGAGTCATGCTGCCGAGGGTAGCGGCCCGCTCACCGGAACCGGCGCACGCGCCCGGGAGGCGAACCACGCTCTAGAGCTCGTACGCGGCCCCGGCCTGCGCGAGCTCGAGCTTGCCGGGGAACGCGGTGGCGGCCTCCGTACGGAGCCGTACCGGGTCGTTCCACGGCACCAGGTGGGTGAGGACGAGCGAGTCCACCATGGCGGCGGCGGCGTGTTCGCCCGCCTCACGGCCGGTGAGGTGCAGGTCGGTGGGCAGGTTCGGCTCGTCCAGGAAGGACGCCTCGGCGAGCAGCAGGTCGGCGCCGCGCGCCAGGGTAACGAGATTCTCACTGGGCCCGGTGTCGCCGGAGTACGCCAGCGCACGCCCGCCGTGCTCCAGCCGGATGCCGAACGTCTCCACCGGGTGGTTGACCCGCTCCAGCACGGCCGTGAACGGCCCGATCTCGGTGCGCCCGGGCAGCAGCGTGCGGAAAGCGAACTCGCGCCGCATGCCGGGGTCGAGCGGAAGGTCGTACGCACGCGCCAGCCGGTCCGCCGCGCCGCCGGGGGCGTACACCGGCAGGCGCGGCGCCGGCCCGGCGGGGTGGTAGCGCCGCGCCACGTAGTACGCGCACAGGTCAATGCAGTGATCGGCGTGCAGGTGGCTGAGGAAGACGGCGTCCGGCTCGAACAGGCCGACGTACCGCTGGAGCGCCCCGAGTGCTCCGTTACCCAGGTCGAGGAGCAGCCGGAAGCCCTCCGCCTCGACGAGATAGCAGGAGGCGGGGCTCTCCGGGCCAGGGAAGCTGCCGGCACACCCGATCACCGTCAGTCGCACATCGCACGCCTTCCGTACGCGGTCAGTCGTGCCTGTGTTGTACCCCAAGGCCGGGAAAGTCGGCCTGTTATGTGTCGTACGTCACCGGGCGAGCCGGGCGAGCTGACGCGCCTGCGCCACGAGCCGGCCGGTGGAGTCCCAGAGCTCGACCTCCTCGTCGAACCAGCCGTCGCTGACCAGCCGCCCCGAGAGGTGCCCGGTCAGCCAGCCCGGCGCGGGCACGGCGCGCATGTGCCAGGTGAGCTCGACCGTCGGCGCCCAGCCGTACGAGCCCAGCGCGAACACGACCGGCGGGAACGCGTCGACCGCCACGGCCAGTACGTAAGAGTCCGGCTCGCTCCCGTCGCGCAGCCGGAAGTACCCGCTCATCTCGAGCGTGTCGCCCGGACGGCCGTGCGCCCACTCCGCGGTGGCCGGATCGAACCGCAGCTCCATCTGGTGCGCCAGGCCGATCTGCCGGCCCGCGTTGCTCTCCGCGGCCGGGTCGCCCCGGCACTCCTCCACCGGCGCGATGATCGGCGGCTTGGCGGAGTACGAGGCCACCGCGTCCGGGTCCAGCGTGCCCGTGGTGACCATGCCCTCCAGGACGGCCTGGTCGTCCTGGACGAGGGTGGCGCGGGAGACGGCGGCCGTACGGCCGGTCTTCACCCGCTCCACGCGCACCTCGGCCGGGCCGGGCCGCGGCACCCGGAGGAAGTTCCAGCTGTTGGCGACGGGGTGGGCGTGCGGCGAGCCGGCGACCGCGGCGCGCTGCGCGACGGCCATCAGATAACCGCCGTGCAGCGCGTGCCCGATGCTGAACCCGGCGCTCAGCTCGGCCGTGTAGTGTCCCTCGCCGGCCTTCGCCACCGCGGTGGCGTCCTCGAATGTGGTCATGCCCAGAGCTGACCCTCGAGCGCGTCCTCCGCCTCGTCCAGGGTGCCGGAGTACGCACCGGTGGAGAGGTACTTCCAGCCGCCGTCGGCGACGATGAACGCCACGTCCGCGGCCTCTCCCGCCTTCAGCGCCTTGCTGCCCACGCCGATCGCGGCGTGCAGCGCGCAGCCGGTGGAGACGCCCGCGAAGATGCCCTCCTCGGCGAGCAGCTCCCGGGTACGGCGCAGCGCGTCGGCCGAGGAGACGGAGAACCGGGTGGTCAGCACGTCGGGGTCGTACAGCTCGGGGACGAAGCCCTCGTCCACGTTGCGCAGCCCGTAGACGAGCTCCCCGTACCGCGGCTCGGCCGCGACGATGCCCACCCCGGGCACATGTTCGCGCAGATAGCGGCCGACGCCCATGAGCGTGCCGGTGGTGCCGAGGCCGGCCACGAAGTGCGTGATGGAGGGCAGGTCGGCGAGCAGCTCGGGCCCGGTGGTCTCGTAGTGCGACCGCGCGTTGGCCTCGTTGCCGTACTGGTAGAGCATCACCCAGTCGGTGTGCTCCTCGGCCAGGCCCTTGGCGACCCGTACGGCCTCATTCGAGCCGCCCGCGGCGGGCGAGTAGATGATCGTGGCGCCCCACATCTCGAGCAGCTGGGTGCGCTCGGCGGAGGTGTTCTCGGGCATCACGCAGACGATCCGGTAGCCGCGCAGCTTGGCGGCCATGGCCAGGGCGATGCCGGTGTTGCCGGAGGTGGGTTCCAGAATCGTGCAGCCGGGGGTGAGCCGCCCGTCCTTCTCCGCCGCCTCGATCATGTAGACGGCGGGCCGGTCCTTGACCGAGCCGGTGGGGTTGCGGTCCTCGAGCTTGGCCCAGAGCCGTACCGGCGGGGCCCCGCCCTCACCCGCCCAGGACGGCGACAGCCGGGGCAGCCCGACCAGCGGCGTCTGGCCGAGCGAGTCGAGCAGCGAGTCGTATCTCATGGGTGACCGCTCAACCGGCGCCACCGGCGACCGCGGGCAGCACGGTCACGGTGTCGCCGTCGGTGACAGGGGTGTCGAGCCCGCCGAGGAACCGTACGTCCTCGTCGTTCAGGTAGACGTTGACGAACCGGCGCAGGCCGGGGCCCTCGACGAGGCGGTCGGACAGGCCGGGGTGGCGCGCTTCCAGGTCGGTGAAGAGCTCGCCCAGGGTCGCGCCCTTGCCCTGGACGGCCTTCTCGCCGTCGGTCAGGTTGCGAAGAATGGTGGGAATTCGGACCTCGATGGCCATCGGAAACGCTCCAGATCACGCTGGTGGGGGGTCACGGACAGGGATGTCAACGTGAGACGCGGCGGCGCACCCGGAAGGGCCTTCTCAGCAGGCCGGCACTCAGCCGCGTGCGCGCCGCGGACGACACAGCGCGCTGGCGATCCTGGCAAGGTCGACATGCAGACGCGCCACGAGCAGGCTGCCCGGCTCCGTGTTCGTGTCCACACCACTCATAACGACCATCGTAACCGCCGGGCTTCTCGCGGCATTCCCCTGCTCGCCCCGCCCGGCGGCCGCACACCCTTCAGATGATCTCGACGGGCTCCTCGGTGATCTCGCCGTCGACGATCCGGTAGGAGCGGAACTCCGCCTTCTCCGGGTCCCGCGTGGAGACCAGCACGTAGTGCGCGTTCGGCTCGGAGGCGTACGAGAGGTCCGTACGGGAGGGGTAGGCCTCGGTGGCGGTGTGCGAGTGGTAGATCACCACCGGCTCCTCGTCCCTGTCGTCCATCTCCTTCCACACCTGGAACTGCTCCATCGAGTCGAACCGGTAGAAGGTCGGCGAACGCTCGGCGTTGAGCATCTCGATGAACCGCACCGGCCGGTCGGACCCGGCCGGCCCGGCGACCACACCACAGGCCTCGTCGGGGTGGTCGCGACGGGCGTGGGCGACGATCAGGTCGTAGATCGCGCGCTCGATCCTCAGCATGTCCTGAAGATTATCCGGGCCACCGGAGCCCTCCGGGCGCGGCCTCAGCGGACCGCCCGGACCAGCGTCTCCTGCAGGAACGTCAGCCAGTCGTAGACGTTGCGCGGATCGGTGGGGTCCATGGAGCCGAACAGGTGGAAGCCGTCGGTGAGGCCGAGGCGGGTGGCCAGCGCCAGCCGTACGTCGTTCAGCGCGCGCAGCCAGGCCTGGGCCTCCTCGGCGGTCAGCTCGATCAGCCCGGGACCGGCGTCCAGGCCGGTCAGTACGGTCGCGGCGGCGGCACGCTTGCCGTCCCGCAGGCCGGACTCGGTGTAGCGGCGGAAGTCCCCCGCGGCCTCGGCGTCGTCGCCGTACGCGTCCGGGAAGAGCCGGGCCAGCACCGGGTCGTCAGGCGTGGCGGTGCGGCCGGAGATGCCGAGCGAGGGCATGCCGATCTCGGCGGCGCCGGAGTCGTCGCCCGCCTCCTTGGCGTCCGCCTCCAACAGCTCCAGGATCTGGCCCACCAGGGAGCGGACCACCTGCACCTCGTTGTCGTCCAGCCGGACGCGTACGCCGCCGTCCCGGGTCCGCCGGAATCCGTAGGTCATCGCCTTGTACGCCGCCCCGCCGCCGTCTATCGGTCCTGCTGCAGGGTGGCCCAGAGGCCGTACCCGTGCAGCACCTCGACGTCGCGCTCCATCTCCTCCCGGGTGCCGCTGGACACCGCGGCCCTGCCCTTGTGGTGCACGTCGAGCATCAGCTTCTTGGCCTTGGCCTTCGGGTAGCCGAACACGGTCTGGAAGACATAGGTCACGTACGACATCAGGTTGACCGGATCATTCCAGACGATCGTCACCCAGGGCAGATCGGGCCGTACGTCCGTGGCGGACTCCGGTCGTTCCACCTCGACGGGAGCCGTGTTCACGATGGACTCGCCCCTCTCGACGGCCGTCGCCGGGCATCTGGGTCGCCCAACCGTCCAGGTTCCATGGTGCACCCTTCGGGACGTCGCCCGCGAGTCGCTCCGGCGGGGGCTCTACCCTCGACCGACATGGGGAACCGCCGGAGCACCGCCCTGCTCACCGACCACTACGAGCTGACGATGCTGCAGGCCGCGCTGCACAGCGGGACGGCCGAGCGGCGTGCCGTGTTCGAGGTCTTCGCCCGGCGGCTGCCCGAGGGCCGGCGGTACGGCGTGGTCGCGGGCACCGGCCGGCTGCTGCGGGCGATCGCGGACTACCGGTTCGACGCGGAGGTCATCGACTTCCTCGCCGAGCACGAGGTGGTGGACGAGGCGACCCGCGACCGGCTGGCCGACTGGCGGTTCACCGGTGACGTGTGGGGTTACGGCGAGGGCGACTGCTACTTCCCGGGGTCGCCGATCCTCGTGGTGGAGTCCACCTTCGCCGAGGCCGTGGTGCTGGAGACGCTCGCGCTGTCGGTGCTGAACCACGACTGCGCGATCGCCTCGGCCGCCTCCCGCATGGTCCGCGCGGCCGGCGGCCGCCCGCTGATCGAGATGGGCTCGCGCCGCACGCACGAGTACGCGGCCGTGGCGGCGGCCCGTGCCGCGTACATCGCGGGCTTCGCGACCACGTCCAACCTCGCCGCGGGGCACGAGTACGGGGTGCCGACCGGCGGCACCGCCGCGCACTCCTTCACCCTGCTGCACGACAGCGAGCGGCACGCCTTCGCCTCCCAGCTGGAGTCGCTCGGCCGGGAGACCACGCTGCTGGTGGACACGTTCGACGTGGAGCGCGCGGTCCGTACGGCGGTGGAGCTGGCCGGCCCGGAGCTCGGCGCGGTGCGCATCGACTCGGGCGATCTCGGGGCGGTGGCCGCCGAGGTGCGCCGGCTGCTCGACTCGCTCGGCGCGGACAAGACCCGCATCGTGGTCACCGGCGACCTCGACGAGTACTCCATCGCCCGGCTGGCGATCGCCCCCGTCGACGGGTACGGCGTGGGCACCGCGCTGGTCACCGGGTCCGGCGCGCCCACCGCCTCGCTGGTGTACAAGATCGTCGCGCGGGCCGACTCCCCCGCCGCGGACGGGGCGCGGCTGCGGCCGGTGGCCAAGCGGTCGGTGGGCAAACCGAGCCGCGGCGGCCGTAAGTGGGCGGTGCGCCACCTCGACGACCGGGGCCACGCCGTCGCGGAGCTCGTGCATACCAGCGAGCCGTCCCCCGGGCCGCACGACCGCGCGCTGCTGCGGCCGCTGATCCGCGACGGGGAGATCGTCGGCGAGGAGCCGCTGGCGGAGATCCGCGAGCGGCACGAAAGGGCCATGGCCGAATTGCCGGCGACGGCGTTCCAGCTGTCGCGGGGGGAGCCGGCCGTGCCCACCCTGTTCGAAGAGACGTGATCTCCCGCACGGATCATTGTGGGCGCGCCGAGCGCCGCCATGAAGTCGGAAGGTTGCTGTGTTCCGCGGCGCTTCCGGTGATAATTGCAGTGGCGGATACGGGAGTTATCGATGAAGAGAGCCTTGATCGTCGTCGACGTCCAGAACGACTTCTGTGAGGGTGGCAGCCTCGCCGTGGCAGGCGGTGCGAGCGTGGCGGCCGCCATTTCCGAGCACATCGCGCGCTCGTCGTACGACGCGGTCGTCGCCACACGCGACTTTCACCGGGACCCGGGCACGCACTTCAGTGAGGAGCCCGACTACGAGGACACGTGGCCACCGCACTGCGTCATCGGTTCGCCCGGGGCGGAGTTCCACCCCGCGCTGAACCTCGCCGGGATCACCACGGTGTTCAGCAAGGGGGAGCACTCCGCGGCCTACAGCGGCTTCGAGGGCAGCACCGACGACGGCGTCCGGCTGGAGCCGTGGCTGCACACGAACGGCATCACGCACGTCGACGTGGCGGGCATCGCCACGGACCACTGCGTGCGGGCGACGGCGTTCGACGCCGCGCTGGAGGGCTTCGGCACCCGCGTGCTGCTCGACCTCACCGCGGGCGTGGCGCAGCCGAGCGTGGACCGTGCGCTCGACCAGCTCCGCGACGTGGGTGTGGAGCTCGTGGGCAAGCCCGTCGTGCAGTGACCGTCGCTCAGCGGGCCGGGTCGGCGCGGTAGGCGGCCCAGGCGGCTTGCATGCGCTCGCCCTGGCCCTCGGTGAACTCGGTCATGCAGGCGTCCTTGGAGTAGTCCATGTAGTTGTGCACCGGGTCGTCGCCGGGCGCCGGGCAGGTGTCGCGGCCGTCCGGGCAGCCCTCGGCCTCGATCCGCTCGTACGGGGTGTCGGACACCCGGTCGCCGGGCGGCACGCAGCCGTTCTGGAACGTGTGGAACAGCGCAAGCCAGTGCCCCGCCTCGTGCACCGCCGTGTGCCCCAGGTCGAAGCCCTCGAACGCGCCGCCGGGCAGTGAGCGGTGGTCGACGACGACCCCGTCCATCTCCGGCGCGCCCCGGTACCGCTGCGGCAGCGTCGCCCAGCCGAGCAGCTCGCCGCCGAGGTCCGCGGTGTAGATGTTCAGGGTCTCCGGGCCGCCCTCGCGCAGCTCCCGCTTCATATGCCGTTCGTACCGGTCCGGGCGGTTGAACCAGCGGTCGTTCCGGGTCACGTCGACGCCGGCGAGGCGGAACCGGAAGCCGGTGTCCGCTCCGCCGCGTTCGCCGGAGTACGTACGCTCCAGCGCGCTGACCTGGCGCTTCACGCGGGTGTCGGAGACGGAGCCGCTGCCGTCCTCGTCGGCGATCACGTGCACCGCCACCGGTACGGTGACCGGCGCGCGCAGCGCCGCGTCGCTCCCGAGGCGGAGCCGGGCCAGGGTCAGCTCGCGGTCGAGGCGCTCCGCCTCCTCCGGCGTATAGGTGTTGGGATCCGGGGCACCCGGTCCACGCGTCCGCGCCATGGAGCCGTCGGCACAGGCCACCTGCCCCGCGGCCGAACGCGCGGTGTCCGCCGTTCTCGCCGTGGGGTGCGCCGTCGCCGGCGTCAGCGTCCCCGCGACCAGTCCTGCCGTCATGAGCACCGCTCCTGCGGCGACGTGCCGAATGCCCCTCATGTGCCCCATGCGCCCCAGCCTCCCCGTTGGCCCATTGCGTCCCACGCATGGTGGTGCCCCCGGTTTCCGCATGGCGAAACCGATTCGGGCAGAAGGGACGTGTACGCCGGGAATCTACGCGGGCGTCAGCCGCGCGCGGTGGCCCACTTGCGGATCTGCTCGATCCGCTTCCGCAGGTCGTCGGCGGTGCACTGGGCGGTCGGCGGGCCGCCGCAGCTGCGCCGGAGCTCGGCGTGGATCATGCCGTGCGGCTGCCCCGTACGGTGGTGCCAGGCGCCGACCAGCCCGTTGAGCTCCTTGCGGAGGTCGGCGAGGGACTCGTGCGTCGTACGCTGCTCCTCCTCGGACCGGCGCGGCGCCTTCCGCTCCGCCGCGAGCCGCTCCGACTGACGCTTGCGCAGCAGCGTGGCCACCTGGTCCGGGTCGAGCAGGCCGGGCAGGCCGAGGTAGTCCTCCTCCTCGGGGGAGCCGGGGGCGCCCATGGTGCCGAATTCGCCGCCGTCGAACAGCACGCGGTCGAACTGGGCGGACGCCTCCACGGTCTCGAACGGCAGCTCGTCGCCCACCTCCGCGCCGTCCTTGCGCCGCTGCGCCTCGCGGAGCAGCTCCTCCTCCGGCGAGAAGTCGTCCTCCCGCATCGGCCGGTCGAGCGCGTGGTCCCGCTCGACCTCCAGGTCGGCGGCGTACTGCAGCAGGGTGGGCACCGAGGGCACGAACACCGAGGCCGTCTCGCCGCGCCGCCTGACCCGCACGAACCGCCCGATGGCTTGGGCGAAGAACAGCGCGGTGCTGGTGCTCGTGGCGTACACCCCGACGGCGAGGCGCGGGATGTCGACGCCCTCGGAGACCATGCGGACCGCGACCATCCACCGGTCCTCGGACTCCGCGAAGGTCTTGATCTTCTTGCTCGCGTCCGGGTCGTCGGACAGCACCACGGTGGCGCCACGCCCGGTGACCTGCCGGATGAGCGCCGCGTACGCCCGCGCCGCCTCGTGGTCGCTGGCGATCACCAGGCCACCGGCGTCCGGCACGCCGCGGCGCACCTCGGTGAGCCTGCGGTCCGCCGCGAAGATCACCGACTTGATCCAATCGCCCTGCGGGTCCAGCGCGGCCCGCCAGGCCTGGGCCAGCGCGTCCTGGGTGAGCGGCTCGCCGAGGGTGACGGCCACCTCGTCGCCGGCGCGGGTGCGCCAGCGCATCTCCCCCGCGTACGCGAGGAAGATCACCGGCCGGACGACACCGTCGGCCAGCGCCGGCCCGTACCCGTAGGAGTAGTCGGAGACGCTCCGGCGGACGCCGTCGGGCCCCTCCACGTACGAGACGAACGGGATCGGGTTGATGTCGGACCGGAACGGCGTGCCGGTGAGGGCGAGCCGCCGGGCGGCCGGCTCGAACGCCTCGCGCGTCGCCTCACCCCAGGACAGCGCGTCGCCCGCGTGGTGGATCTCGTCCAGGATGACCAGCGTGCGGCGCGCCTCGGTGCGGTTGCGGTGCAGCGTGGGATGCGCGGCCACCTGCGCGTACGTCACCGCGACGCCGGTGTAGTCGCGCGAGGTGGCGCCCTGGGCGTTGCGGAACTCCGGGTCCAGCCGGATGCCGAAGACCGCCCCGGCGTCAGCCCACTGCCGCTTGAGGTGCTCGGTGGGGGTGACCACGGTGACCGCGCTGATCACGCGCTGCTCGAGCAGCTCGGCGGCGACGGTCAGGGCGAAGGTCGTCTTGCCCGCGCCGGGGGTGGCCACGGCCAGGAAGTCACGCGGCGACCGCCGGAAATACGCCTCGAGGGCCTGTGCCTGCCACTCGCGCAGCCCGGCGAGACGGCCGGCCCGCGCGGACTCGGGAACCGATGACGTGCTCACGATGACGGAAGGCTAGCGGGGGGTACCGACAAGACATGCCGGTGGAGTCGGATCCTCCACAAAGTCACCACCAACTGGTACAGAGCCCCCAACCGTCGCACGGTCGACACAACGAACACGAAAACGGCACACGGTACCTCCGCGGCGGCCTCAGGGACGCCGCGGCCACGCCGGGCTCAGGCCCGGGACAGGTCCGTTCCGGAGATCAGGCCCCGCGGCTACTCGTGCCCACGGTGCCGGGCACGGGCGCCGCGGTCCACGGCGCCGACGCAGGCGCACCAGGGGTGCACGACGGCCGGGCCGGGCTCATTCGGACGGACCGGACGGATCCACACCGGCCCACACCGGTGCCGGGCGCCGCAGCCGCGACGCCGCCCACCGGCTGGAAGGACCGGGAACGCACAGCGATGCATTTCGCCCCGCCGACGCTCAGTCCTCGCCTCCCGGGTCCAGCCCTTCGTAGATCGCTTTGCACTCCGGGCAGACCGGGAACTTCTTCGGGTCGCGGTTCGGGACCCAGACCTTGCCGCACAGGGCGATCACCGGAGAGCCGCTCATGGCGCTCTCCATGATCTTGCTCTTCTCCACGTAGTGGGCGAACCGCTCATGGTCGCCGTCACCGTGCGAGAGATCCGGCCGGGTGTCGCTGTCGGGAAGGACCTTGGTGCTCACGCTGGCGAGTCTACGACGCCGGGCAACCCCCCACGCCACCCCGCGGCAACACGCCGGTCACCGGCGGAACCGGAGGCACCGGGGATCAGTTGAGGGTCGGGTCGTCCGGAAACGTCGCGACGATGGCCAGGTCACCGCCCTGCCGGCGGAGCACGTTGCGCCACAGCACGCCGGGATCGGCCTGGAAGGCGTCGGCCGGCTCGGCCGCCAGCACGTACCAGGCGCCCTCATCGATCTCCCCGAGCAGCTGCCCGGCGCCCCAGCCGGCATAACCCGCGAAGACCCGCAGACCGCCCAGCTCGGGAGCTATCACCTGAGGCGGGGCGTCCAGGTCGACGAGGCCCAGCTCGGCCATGCCGGGGACGGCGTCCAGCGCCCGCCAGCCCAGCGGCTCCTCCGCGCCGCGCCGCAGCGCCAGGGCGAGCGCGCCGTCCAGCGCCACCGGCCCGCCCTGGAAGATCACCGGAGGCCCGGTGACGAGCTCGGCCCACGGAGCGAGCACCCGTTCCACGGGCACCTCGGTGGGCCGGTTCAGCACCACTCCGAGCGTGCCCTCCTCCTCGACGTGCTCCACGACGAGGACGACCGTGCGCCGGAAGTTGACGTCGTCCAGCTTGGGGGTCGCCACCAGCAGCCGGCCGGCCTGGATCTCCGCGTCCATGGGTCCATCATGCTGCCCGCGGGGACCGCCGCGGACGAGGGGCACCGTTACGGTTCGCGGCGTTGGGCACAAGGACGGCATGGCGACCGTGGAGAACGACGCCGCGGAAACCGCTGCTCATCACGTGCCGCCTCGGGTTCCTGGTGTTCTCCTACCCGGCGCTGCGGCTGCTGGAGACCGGACGCCGGGTGCCGACCTTCATCGGGCTCGCCGTGCTCGGCTTCTTCCTCGTCTGCTACCTGGCCGTGGTGGGGTCCACGCTGCCCGCGCTGTTCAACACGAAGGTGCGGTACGGGTCCATGGCGATCGGCTACAACGTCCCGACGTCGCTGTTCGGCGGCACCGCGCCGCTGATGGTGACGCCGCTCATCGACACCACGGGCAACGGCCTGATGCCCGCGTACTACCTGATGGACGCCGCGGCGATCTCGCTGCTGCCGATCCTGAAGATCCCGGAGACGGCGGGGGTGCCGATGAGCGGGGTCGGCCGGCCCCGCGTGCCGGCCGTCCGCGCCGCGCCGTCGTCCTGAGGCCCGCCCTCAGCCCTCGCCGAACCCGCTGGGCTGCGGCTTGCCCGCGCCCTGCGCCACCGCGGCGTCCCGTACGGCGGCGGCGACCGTGGAGGCCACGTCCGGGTGGAACACGCTCGGGATGATGTAGTTGGGCCCGCGCTCGTCGTCGGTCACCACCACCGCCAGCGCCTGCGCGGCCGCGAGCAGCATCTCGGTGGTCACCGTACGGCTCTGCGCATCCAGCAGGCCGCGGAAGACGCCGGGGAAGACCAGCACGTTGTTGATCTGGTTGGGGTAGTCGCTGCGGCCGGTCGCGACCACGGCCGCGTGCTCGTACGCCGACTCGGGGTCGACCTCCGGGTCCGGGTTGGCCAGCGCGAACACGATCGAGTCGTCGGCCATGGCGGAGATGTCGTCGCCGCTGAGGATGCCCGGGGCAGAGACGCCGATGAACACGTCCGCGTCGCGCACGGCGCCCTTCAGGTCGCCGGCGTGGCCCTCGGGGTTGGTGTTCTCCGCGATCCACCGCAGGTTCTCGTCGAGGTCGTCGCGCTCGCGGTGCACGGCGCCGTGGAAGTCGCAGACCACCACGTGCTTGGCGCCCGCGGCCAGCAGCAGCCGGAGGATGGCCGACCCGGCGGCGCCGGCGCCGGACATCGCCACCCGCACGTGCGAGAGCTCCTTGCCCACCACGCGCAGCGCGTTGGTGAGCGCGGCGAGCACCACGATCGCGGTGCCGTGCTGGTCGTCGTGGAAGACCGGGATGTCCAGCAGCTCGCGCAGCCGCCGCTCCACCTCGAAGCACCGGGGGGCGCTGATGTCCTCCAGGTTGATGCCGCCGAAGGCCGGGGCAAGCACCTGCACGGTGCGCACGATCTCGTCGGTGTCCTGGGTGTCCAGGCAGATCGGCCAGGCGTCGATGCCGGCGAACCGCTTGAACAGCGCCGCCTTGCCCTCCATGACCGGCAGCGCCGCGTACGGGCCGATGTTGCCGAGGCCGAGGACCGCCGAGCCGTCGGTGACGACGGCCACGCTGTTGCGCTTCACGGTGAGCCGGCGGGCGTCGTCGACGTTGTTGGCGATCGCCATGGAGACCCGCGCCACGCCCGGCGTGTACGCCATGGACAGCTCGTCGCGGTTGCGCAGCGGCACCTTGGACTGCATCTCGATCTTGCCGCCGAGGTGCATCAGGAAGGTGCGGTCGGAGACCTTCCGGACCGTCACCCCGGAGACCGCCTCCAGCGCCTCCACCAGGGCCTGCGCGTGCTCGGTGTCACGCGCGGCACAGGTGACGTCGACGCGGAGCCGCTCGTGGCCCGACGGTACGACGTCCAGCGCGGTGACGATGCCGCCGGCCGCCTCCACGGCGTGGGTGAGGTCGCTCACCGCACGGCCGGGTGAGGCGATCTCGAGTCGCACGGTCATCGAATACGACACGCTGGGTGTGGCCACAGGGTGCTCCCTTACTGGACTCCGGGCAGGCACTGGCCTCATCGTGCCAGGACGGCTCGTCGGCGGTCGGGGTGTCCGCCCGGATGGGTTCTCACAGACCAGTATCAGGCATGCCGGAGATTCACCCGGCCGTTCGGCGGCTTTCCGCGGCTCGCACGATCAGATCGATGCACGTCTCCACGGGGAACGACGTGCTGTCGAGCACCAGGTGGTACAGGTGCGGTGAGGCCGGGTCGACGCGGTAGAAGTACTTGGCGTACGCCTGCCGGGCGCGGTCGTTGTCCGCCAGCTCACGCGCGGCGCGCGCCTCGTCCCAGCCGTTGGTCTCGGCGACCCGTGCGACGCGCCGGGCCTTCGGGCCGTCCAGCCGTACGTGCAGCGCGCCCGGGTGGTCGGCCAGCACGACGAAGCCCGCGCGGCCGAGCACCACCGCGCCCTCGCGCTGCGCGATGTCCCGGATCACCTGTTCGGTGTGGGCGACGAATTCCTCTTCCTGGACGATTCGGTGCTCCGGATCGGGCAGATAAACGTCCATGCCACCGAGTGTCACATTTGGAAGCCGGGCGGCGTTGGCCAGCAACCTCCCCAGTCCGGTCTCCGCGCGATCGTCTCGGGCCAGGACCTCCTCCAGCGTGCAGCCGATCTCGGCGGCGACGGCGGCGGGGATGGCCCGGTCGACGAACGGCAGGCCCAGCCGTTCGGCAACCGCGGGACCGATCGTGTTGCCGGCCGCGCCGTAGGTCGCGGAGACCGTCACGACCTGCATGCCCACGCCTCCTTAGGACGCGACAACCTAACCGCGGCGCGGCACTCCCGTGCCGACCGTGACACCAACACTATCCACGCCGGGAGCGATCGCCCCGCCCGCCGGCCCGACAGTTCACCGAAGACCGTCCCCGGGGAGTGAGCCGCACCGGCGAGCGAGACCGCCACGGCCCAGCGCGAGACCCGCGCCGGCGGCACCGCGAGCGCGGTGCGGCGAACGCCCCTGAAAGCACGGAGTGACGAATGACCGAGGACCTCGACTCGGCGCGGCTGAGGCTGGTGATCCTGCGCCTCTCCAGACGCCTGCGCCGGGAGTCGGCGGCGGGGCTGACGCCCACCCAGCTTTCGGCGCTGGTCACGATCGAGCGGTCCGGCCCCCTGCGCCTCGGGGACCTGGCCGCCCATGAGGGCATCACACCGTCCACCCTGACCCGGCTGGTCACGGCGCTCGACGAGGGCGGGTACCTGATCCGGCGGACCGATCCCGCGGACGCGCGGTCCAGCCTCGTCACGCTCAGCTCCGACGGCGCGCGGCTGCTCGACCGGGTCCGCCGGGAGACCACCCAGCGGCTGCGCGAACGCGTCGCGGCCCTGTCGGCGGCCGACCGGAACGCCCTGGTCCGCGCGCTGCCCGCGCTGGAACGGCTCGCGGGTGAGGACGGCGGCGACGGCGCGGTGACCGGCGAGGACTGAGCCGGGCCCGCGCGGGCGTTCTCGCACGGGCTCCGTACGAGACGCCACCGGCTCGCTTCGGCGCGCCCGCGGACCGGCGCGGACGGGCCTCAGAACAGCGCGCTGGTGAGCTTGCGGCGCGCGGCCGTGACCCGCGGGTCGCCGGGCGGCAGCATCTCGAACAGGCTCAGCAGGTGCACGCGCGCGGCGTTGCGCTCGTCGCCGCTTGTGCGCTTCACCACACCGATGAGCCGGTCGAACGCGGCCTCGAACCGGCCCTGGGCCATCTCCAGGTCGGCGGCGCGGGTCTGCGGCCGCGGGTCGTCCGGCGCGGCCTCGGCGTCGGCGAGGATCCGCTCCGGGTCGGCGCCCTGGATCCGCCGCGCGAGCTCGACCTGGGCCAGCCCGGCCTTGGCGGCCTCGTCGGCGGGTGCGTTCGCGAGGATCTTCTTGAAGGCCTCGGCGGCCGCGTCCAGATCGCCGGTCTCGATGGCCTGCTGCGCCTCGGAGTACGCGGGGTCGATCTCCGGCTCGGCCGCCTCCGCCCCTTCCGGGACCTCGCCGCCCTGGGGCATCAGGCCCTGCTCGCGCAACGCGCCGAGCAGCTGGTCGAGCCACTGCCGGACCTCGTTCTCCGGGAGCGCGCCCATGAAGCCGTGCACCACCTGGCCGCCGACCACCGCGACCACCATCGGGATGCTCTGCGCGCGCATGGTCTGCGCGATGCGCGGGTTGGCGTCGACGTCGACCTTGGCCAGCACCCACTCGCCGGCCGCCTCCGTGGCCAGCTTCTCCAGCACCGGGCTGAGCTGCTTGCACGGACCGCACCACTCGGCCCACAGGTCCACGATGACGGGGACCCGCATGGAGCGCTCGACGACCTCGGTGGCGAACGTGTCGTCGGTGACGTCGATGATCTGCGCCTGCCCCGGGCCGCCGCCGGGGCCCGGGCCGGCGGCCGCCGCCTCACGCCGCTGCGCGGCGCGCTCCATGGCGGCCTTGCGGGCGCCGAGGTCGACGGCGCCATGGATGGAGAAGTCCGAAGGCTGCATGGTTCCATCCTGCCGCACACCACGAGCGCCCCGCATGCGCCACCACGTTCCCGGGGGGTCGGAACCCGTTCCCGGGAATCAGAACGCGGCGGGCTCGATGTAGCCGCCCCACTCCTCGCGCAGCGCGCCGCAGATCTCGCCGAGCGTCGCCTCGGCCCGTACGGCCTCCAGCATGGGCGGGATCATGTTGCCCTCGCCGCGCGCCGCGGCGACGAGGTCGCGCAGCGTACGGTCCACCGCCGCCGCGTCCCGCTGCTGCCTGCGGCGGCCGAGCAGGGCGTTCTGCTCCCGTTCCACCTCGTGGCCGACGCGCAGGATCTCCAGCGGCTCCTCGTCGGTGGCCGTGTGCACGTTGACCCCGACGATCCGCTTCTCGCCCTTCTCCAGCGCGCGCTGATACGTGAACGCCGCCTCGGCGATCTCGGAGGTGAACCAGCCGTTCTCGATGCCGCGCAGGATGCCCGCGGTCATCGGGCCGATCGCGGACGTCGTGCCCTCCCCCATGTCGAGGATCTTGGCGAAGATGGCCTCGGCCTCCGCCTCCAGGCGGTCGGTGAGCGCCTCGACGTACCAGGAGCCGCCGAGCGGGTCGGCCACGTTGACCACGCCCGTCTCCTCCGCGATCACCTGCTGGGTGCGCACCGCGATCTCCGCGGCCCGCTCGGTGGGCAGCGCCAGCGTCTCGTCCAGCGCGTTGGTGTGCAGCGAGTTGGTGCCGCCGAGCACGGCGGCGAGCGCCTCTAGGGCGGTGCGTACGACGTTGTTGTACGGCTGCTGGGCGGTGAGCGAGACCCCCGCGGTCTGGGTGTGGAAGCGCAGCCACTGCCCCCGGTCGGTGGTCGCGCCGTACTTGTCGCGCAGCCAGCGGGCCCAGATGCGGCGGGCGGCGCGGAACTTCGCGATCTCCTCGAAGAAGTCGATGTGCGCGTCGAAGAAGAACGACAGGCCGGGCGCGAAGCGGTCCACGTCGAGCCCGCGCGACAGCCCCAGCTCGACGTAGCCGAGGCCGTCCGCGAGCGTGAACGCGAGCTCCTGCGCGGCCGTGGAGCCGGCCTCGCGGATGTGGTAGCCGGAGACCGAGATCGGCTTGTAGGCGGGGATCCCGGCCGCGCAGTACTCCATCAGGTCGCCGATCAGGCGCAGGTGCGGCTCGGGCGGGAACAGCCACTCCTTCTGCGCGATGTACTCCTTGAAGATGTCCGTCTGCAGGGTGCCGTCGAGCCTGGAGAGGTCGGCACCCTGCCGCTCGGCGGCCACCAGGTACATGCAGAAGACCGGTACGGCGGGCCCGCTGATCGTCATCGAGGTGGTGATGCCGGCCAGCGGGATGCCCTCGAACAGCTCGTCCATGTCGGCGGCGGTGTCGATGGCGACGCCGCAGTGGCCCACCTCGCCGAGCGAGCGCGGGTCGTCGGAGTCCCGGCCCATCAGGGTGGGCATGTCGAACGCGACGGAGAGCCCGTTGCCGCCCGCGGCCAGGAGCATCTTGTACCGCTCGTTGGTCTGGCGCGCGTTGCCGAAGCCGGAGAACTGCCTGATCGTCCAGGCGCGGCCGCGGTACCCCGTCGGGTGGAGACCACGGGTGAACGGGAACTCCCCCGGCCACCCGATGCGCTCGAAGCCCTCCGGCGGCGCGCCGGACGGGCCGTACACCGGGTCGACCTCGACGCCGGACAGGGTGGTGAAGTCGGCGTCGCGCTTGCGGGCCGCGTCGTAACGCGCCTGCCAGCGCCGCCGGCCCTCCTCGGCCTCGTCGGCATCCACGGCGTGCACCTCCGGGTTCGGGGACCGGGGCCCACAGGCTGTGGAGACCCCCTCCTCCGATAGTAGGATGTCCGACTATCCGGCCGCTAGTAGGACGTCCGACTATCGCTACCGGCGAACGGCCGGTGCATACGGAGCGATACTGTGACCCGGTGGTCAGGCCGTTGAATCTGCCGTTCGACCCCATCGAACGCGCTCACGAACTGTGGACCGCACGGTGGGGCGCCTCACCGTCGATGACCGCGGTGACCTCGATCATGCGCGCGCAGCAGATCCTGCTCGGCGAGCTGGACGCCGCGCTGAAGCCGTACGAGCTGACCTTCGCCCGGTACGAGGCCCTGGTGCTGCTCACCTTCAGCTCCTCGGGAGCGCTGCCGCTGGGGAAGATCGGCGAGCGGCTCATGGTGCACCCGACGAGCGTCACGAACACCATCGACCGGCTGGAGCGCCAGGGCCTGGTCCGCCGCCGGCCCAACCCGCGGGACGGCCGGGGCACGCTCGCCGAGATCACCGAGCGGGGCGCGGAGGTCGTGGAGGCCGCCACCCGCGACCTCATGGCCATCGACTTCGGCCTCGGCGCCTACGACGAGACGGGGCAGGCCGAGATCTTCGACGTGCTCCGCCACCTCCGGGTCGCCGCCGGGGACTTCCCCGTCAAAGAGCGGCGCTGACCCAGACGTTCCCCGTTCCGTTCAGGAGGGGGCGACGGCCTCGACGAGCTCGTCCGCGGCGGTGTAGGGGTCGAGGGCGCCCTCGGCCACGCGGCCGGCGAGGCGGTCCAGCCGGTCGTCGCCGTCCAGGTCGCCGAAGCGCTCGCGGACCGCCGTCAGCGCGATCGCCGCCACCTCGTCGCGGGCCCGGGCCACCCGGCGCTCGCGCAGCCGGCCCGATCCCACCAGCCAGTCGTGGTGCTCCGCGAGCCGCCGCACCAGCTCCTCGATGCCCTCCCCGCGCGCGGCCACGGTGCTCACGATCGGCGGCTTCCAGTCGTCCGGCCCGTACGCGGCCAGCGCGATCATGTTGCGCAGGTCGCGGACCGCCTGCTGGGCGCCGTCCCGGTCGGCCTTGTTGACCACGAACACGTCGCCGACCTCGAGGATGCCGGCCTTGGCGGCCTGGATGGCGTCGCCCATGCCCGGCGCCACCAGCACGATCGTGCTATCGGCGAGCGAGGCGACCTCCACCTCGGCCTGGCCCACCCCGACGGTCTCGATGAGGATCACGTCGCACCCGGCCGCGTCGAGCACCCGCAGCGCCTGCGGCGTCGCCCAGGCCAGACCGCCGAGGTGCCCGCGGGTGGCCATGGAGCGGATGAACACCTCGGGGTCGGTCGCGTGGTCCTGCATGCGGACCCGGTCGCCGAGCAGCGCGCCGCCGGTGAACGGCGAGGACGGGTCCACCGCCAGCACCCCGACCCGCTTGCCCTGCGAACGGAACGCGCCGACCAGCGCCGAGGTGGAGGTGGACTTGCCAACGCCGGGCGAGCCGGTGAGGCCGATGACGTGCGCGCCGCCGTCCGCGGCGACCAGCGGCGCCAGCGCCTTCATGACCGGCCGGAGCTGCGGGGAGGCGTTCTCCACCAGCGAGATGAGCCGTGCGACGGCCCGCGGCTCGCCCTTACCCGCGCGCTCGACGAGCTCGCCGACGTTCACCGGCCTGCCCACGGGCCCCTCCCTCGCTCAAGATCCGCACGAGCCACCGTACGCGCGCGCGGCCTTCAGGCGCCCGGGACGTCGAACAGCAACGCGTCCCCCTGCCCGCCGCCGCCGCACAGCGCGGCCGCGCCGAGCCCGCCGCCGCGCCGCCGCAGCTCCAGGATGAGGTGCAGCGCGATGCGCGCGCCGGAGGCGCCGAGCGGATGGCCCACCGCGATCGCGCCGCCGTTAACGTTCACCCGCTCGCCGTCCACGCCCAGGTCGCGCATGGACTGGACGGCGACCGACGCGAACGCCTCGTTGATCTCGAGGAGGTCCAGGTCGGCCACCGTACGGCCGGCCTTGCCCAGCGCGTGCTTGATCGCGTTCGAGGGCTGCGACTGCAGCGAGTTGTCCGGACCGGCCACGTTGCCGTGCGCGCCGACCTCGGCGAGGATCGGCGCCCCCAGTTCCTCGGCCTTCGCCCGGGACATCACCACGAGCGCGCAGGCACCGTCGGAGATCTGCGAGGACGAGCCCGGGGTGATCGTGCCGTCGGCGGAGAACGCCGGCCGCAGCTTGGCCAGCCCCTCGGCCGTGGTGTCCGGCCGCACGCCCTCGTCGGCGTCGAAGACCACCGGCTCGCCGCGGCGCTGCGGGATCTCCACCGGCACGACCTCGTCCGCGTAGAGCCCGTTCTTCTGCGCGGCGGCGGCGCGCTGGTGGGAGGTCGCGGCGAACGCGTCCTGCTCGGCGCGGGAGATGCCGAGGCGGGCGTTGTAGTGCTCGGTGGACTCGCCCATCGAGATGCCGTCGAACGGGTCCGTGAGGCCGTCGTGCGCGGTGGAGTCGAGGACCTCGATGGAGCCGTACTTGTAGCCCTTGCGCGAGCCCCGCATGACGTGCGGCGCGTTGGTCATGGACTCCATGCCGCCGGCCACCACGATGTCGTGCTCGCCCGAGGCGATCAGCGTGTCGGCCAGCGCGATGGCGTTGAGCCCGGACAGGCACACCTTGTTGATCGTGATGGACGGCACGGTCATCGGGATGCCGGCCTTGACCGCGGCCTGCCGGGACGGGATCTGCCCGGCGCCGGCCTGCAGCACCTGGCCGAGGATCACATAGTCGACCTGGTCACCGCGGACGCCGGCACGCTCCAGCGCGGCCTTGACGGCCAGCCCTCCGAGGTCCACCCCGGGGAAGTCCTTGAGCGAGCCGAGCAACCGGCCGATGGGGGTACGGGCACCACTGACGATCACTGAACCGGACATTCGGCCCCTCCACAGGCATCTCCTGGCGTCTCTGTCACCATACAGAGAGCGAAAGGAGCCGCCGTGCTGACCCGTATCGATCACATCGGGATCGCCTGCCGCGACCTCGACGCGGCCATCGCGTTCTACCGCAGGACGTACGGCTTCACCGTCGCCCACGAGGAGATCAACGAGGAACAGGGCGTCCGCGAGGCCATGCTCAAGATCAACGAGACGGACGGCGGCGGGGCCAGCTACCTGCAGCTCCTCGAGCCCACCCGGCCGGACAGCGCGGTCGCGAAGTTCCTGGAGAAGAACGGCGAGGGCGTGCACCACATCGCGTTCGGCACCGCCGACGTGGCGGGCGAGGCCGCGGCGATCGCCGACACCGGCGTACGGGTGCTCTATGACACCCCCCGCCGGGGCACGCTTGGGTCACAAATCACTTTCCTGCACCCGAAGGATTGTGGCGGCGTGCTGACCGAGCTGGTTCAGGCCCCATCCCCGGGGACCCATTCCTGACCTCTGGAAACACGGGTCACTCTGGACGCGGCCGGCACGCCGCGGAGACCCGCGCACCGCGCGGGCGCTTCCGTTTGGGTGATCCTCCTCCGCATTCAACCGACAACCCCCGGTGAATCTTGGTAGTGTCGCCTGGCTGCCGTCGCCGCTGCCATAAGGTCAGCAGAGATGAGCACGCGATCGCCGTCACCGGGGTCACCGGGGACCGGTGACCCCCTTGTGCAGGCAAGTTCCAGGGCACGTCGCGTGGATTGGTTCGAGATGGCCGACTGGGCCCCCCACGCGGCAGCGCAGGAGTACTCTGCCTACCACCGAAAGAGGGTCATGGTTCCGAATTCCGGTTTGTGCCTCCAGGCGATCCGACCGGAAACGTAGTCGTCTCGTCACCACTCAGGATTGAGCCTCATGCAGTCCGACATCGACGCCCAGCTCAGCAACTTCTTCGAGGAAACCCCCCCACGCGAGTTCGACGTGGTGCTGCGCGGCTACGACCGGCACCAGGTCGATCAGCACATCAAGCAGATCGATACCGACCTGCGGCAGTCGCGTGAGCAGGTGCAGGCGCTTCAGCGTGAGCTGTCGGACGCCCATCGCCAGCTCCAGGAACAGGAGCGCCCGACCTACTCGGGGCTCGGTGCGCGCATCGAGCAGCTCCTCCGGCTGGCCGAGGAGCAGGCCACCGAGCTCGTCCAGGCCGCGCGTTCCGAGGCCAACGAGATCAAGGCCGCCGCCAAGGTCGACGCCGCCGAGGTCCGGGCCGCCGCGGAGAACGAGGCCGCCGAGCAGCGGGCCACCGCGCAGCGCGAGACCGATGAGATGCGTTCCCTCGCGGAGCGCGAGGCCGAGGAGATCCGCACCACGGCCGCTCGGGAGTCGGAGGAGCTGACCTCCACCACCGAGCGCGAGGTCGCCAAGAAGCGGGCCACCGCCGATCACGAGATCGCGGAGAAGCGGGCCGGCATCGAGCGCGAGATCGCCAAGCTGCGCACCACCACCGAGCGCGAGGTCGCACAGCTGCGTGCGTCCACCAAGCGCGAGCGCGACGAGATCCTCACCACCGCCAAGCGCCAGGCCGACGAGATGCGTGCCCAGGCCCAGCGGCTCACCGAGGAGAGCGAAGCGCAGCGGGCGCAGGCCGAGGCCGAGTTCGACATCCAGCTCGCCAACCGGCGGGAGGAGGCCGAGCGGCAGGAGGCCGAGCGGCTGTCCGCCGCGCAGGCCGCCACGCAGAAGCTGGTCGCCGAGGCGGAGCAGCGTGCTGCCACCGCCGAGCAGCGCGCCACCAAGGCCAGCTCGCAGGCCGAGCAGACCCGGCGCGAGGCCGAGCAGCACGCCAAGCAGCTCGTGGCGAACGCCAAGAAGAACGCCGACGGGATCGTGGCGGACTCCAAGTCGCAGGCCGAACAGCTGCTCGCGGAGACCCGTTCCGAGGCCGAGCGCGCACGCAGCGCGGCGCAGCGGCAGGTCGACGACCTCACCCGTCAGCGCGACAGCATCGAGAGCCACCTCAGCCAGCTGCGTCAGCTGCTCGGCGGCGGTGGCGGTGGCCTGCCGGGCCTGCAGGCCCCGGCCGAGAAGGCCGCCATCCCCGCACCCGCCGAGGCCGCCGCACCGGCCGAGGACCCGGGCGAGGCCAAGACCCAGAAGCAGCCGGTGAAGGCCAAGGCCGGCGGCAAGGGCGGCGGCAACAACGACGACACCGAGTGGTGGCAGGAGTAACGGCACCACGCGCGTCGACTCGCGGCACAGGGCCCGGAGCCGGAAGGCTCCGGGCCCTGTGCCGTCTGGCGTTACATACGCTGGCGTCCCATACGGGGGAAATGAGGAGGATCAGTGTCCGGCCAGGATCGCGGCGATTCCACCGAGCAGGAGAGGGCGCGGCCACCGGTGCCGGCGGGCGTCCCCAAGGAGGAGACGCTCGGCGAGGAGCCCGGGGGGCGAAGACCCGCCGCGGACGAGCGGCACCACGAGGAGGACCAGGACCAGCGGCAGGAGCGGTCGGACGAAACCGGTTACCGGCGGCTGCTGCGGGAGGCGGGCGCCGACGACGTCTTCCCGTTCGGCCGCCCCGGCCGCCCGCTGCGGGCGCACGCGTTCCTGCTCGGCTTCACCGGCGCGCTCGGCGCGTTCACGGCGTGGCTGCTCGTTCAGGCCGTGCTCAACGCCCGGCAGGTGCTCGTCCTGATCATGGTGGCGCTGTTCCTGTCCATCGGCCTGAACCCGCTGGTGGAGGTGCTGCGGCGGCGCGGCGTGTGGCGGCCGCTGGCCATCGGCGCCGTGTTCGTCCTGGTCATCGGGTTCTTCGTGATCTTCGGATTCGCCATCGTGCCGCCGGTCACCGCGCAGGTCTCCCAGCTCGCGCAGGATCTGCCCAGCTACGTCCAGCAGCTGCAGCAGAACGAGACGCTGGCGCGGCTGGACCAGGAGTACCGGCTGCTGGAGAACGCGCAGTCCTACCTGGCCAGCGGCGATGTCGGCAGTCAGGCCTTCGGCGGGCTGCTGGACGCGGGCCGGGTGGTGCTCGGCGCGTTCTTCAGCACGCTCACCGTGCTGATCCTCACCCTGTACTTCCTCAGCGCGCTGCCCACGATCAAGGACAACTTTTACCGCCTGGTGCCACGCTCCCGGCGGGCCCGGGTCGCGCTGCTCGGCGACGAGATCCTGACCCGGATCGGCGGCTACGTCGGCGGCCAGCTCACCATCGGCGCCATCGCGGGCACGACCTCGTTCCTGTTCCTGGAGATCGTCGGGGTGCCGTACGCGCTGGCGCTGTCCCTGATCGTCGCCGTGCTGGACCTGGTCCCGATGATCGGCGCGATCATCGCGGCGGTGATCGTCTCCGTGGTCGGCTTCCTCACCGACCCCACCATCGGCGTCGCCTGCGTGATCTTCTTCGTGGCGTACCAGCAGTTCGAGAACTACGTGATCTACCCGCGGGTGATGAAGCGGTCGGTGAACGTGCCGCCGGCCGTCACCATCATCGCCGCGCTGGTGGGCGGCACGCTGCTCGGCGTGGTCGGCGCGCTCATCGCGATCCCCACCGCCGCCGCGCTGCAGTTGATCCTGCGCGAGGTGATCATGCCGAGGCAGGAGAGCATCTAGCCACGAACTCCCCCACCGCCTCGTTGAACTCCTCCGGACGCTCGATCGCGGCGAGGTGCCCCGACTGGCCCACCACCACGAGCCGCGCGTCCGGTAAGGCGTCGGCCATCGCCCGGGCCTCGTCCACCGTCGCCAGCGTGTCCTCCTCGCCGGCGATGACGAGCGCGGGACAGCCGAGGCCGCGCAGGGTGTCGAAGGAGTCCGGGCGGCCGGCCATGGCCCGCTGGGCCCAGGCCACCGCGGACGGCGGCGCCGACTGGACGAGCCCGCGCACCCGGCCGAAGATCAGCGCCCGGCGGCTCCGGGTGGACGGCCCGACGAGCCCGGGAAGCACCTCGTCCACCAGCACCGCGGGCCCGTCGGCGAGCGCGCGCTCCGCCATGGCCTCCCGGATACGCCGGGCCGGGGCCGGGTCCGCGGAGGCCTTCGTACCGGCCAGCACCACGCCGAGCAGCCGGCCGGGGTGCCGGCGGGCGAAGGCCATCGTCACGTAACCGCCCATGGAGTGCCCGCCCACCACGGCCCGCTCGATGCCCTTGTCGTCCAGCAGCGCGGCGACGTCGTCGGCCATCGCGTCCATCGAGGGCTCCTCCGCGCCGAGCGGCGACCCGCCGAAGCCGCGGAGGTCGGGCGTGATCACCCGGCAGCGGGCGGTCAGCCCCTCTCGCGCCGCGAGCCACATCGCCTGCGACAGGGGAAAAGCGTGCAGGAGCACCAGCGGGGTCCCGTGCCCGACGTCGCGGGCGTACAGCTGAACGGTTGCCATCTGCGTCGAGCTACCTCCCGATCCCGCTGCGCGTGAGAGAGGAACGCTACGCCCGATCATCGGCCGGGGGGCGGATGCGCCCGGCTCGTCACCGGATCGCGACCTGGGGATGGTGACCGCGGGCGCTCAGCGCGGGGACGGACCGGTTCCTCGCTCAGCGGCTCCCGTACGGCGGCCCAGATCGATCCGAGGATCTCGTCGCCGGCCCGTACGGCGACCGCGGCCCGCGGGATCTGGAACTCCTCCGGCACACCCGCAACCGGCTTCACGAAGACCGGCCGGTCGCTCCGGTAGAGCTCGCGCCAGACCCCCAGCTCGGTCAGCATGCGGGCGTACCGATCCGGGACCTGACGGCCCAGGATCGTCTCGATCCGCGACGCGTCGGCCTCGTCCTGCCGCCCGGAGAAGGCGACCACCCGCGAGCCGGGGTGAGTAGCGGCTCGTCGGTACGGCACAGTTCCCGGCTCGGGTCGTCCGGGCGGGCCACGGGCCCGATGGGGCAGCGAGGGTGGTAGCGGCAGCCGGGCGGGGGATGGTGAGGGTCGGCCGGTTCGGCGTCGGCGACCCCGGTGGGCGGGTCGCCGTAAGAGGTCCCGCCGGGGATCGCGGCGAGCAGGTCCCGCGTGTACGGGTGCTGGGGGTCGGCGAGGACCTGGTGGGTGGGGCCGTACTCGACGATGCGCCCCAGATACATCACCGCGATCGAGTCGGCGACGTACCGCACCACGGCCAGGTTGTGCGAGATGAACAGCACCGACAGGCCGAGCCGCCGGCGCAGGTCGCGCACGAGGTTGAGCACGGTGCCCTGGATGGAGACGTCCAGCGCGGAGGTGATCTCGTCGGCGATGATCACCTCCGGGCGGCCGGCCAGCGCGCGGGCCAGCGCCACCCGCTGCCGCTGCCCGCCGGAGAGCTGCGCCGGATACTGCGCCGCGCGCGCCGAGTCCAGGTCGACCAGGGCCAGCAGACGGGCGACCTCCGCACGCCGATCCGGTACGCGCCCGCGCGGGATGGCCTCGGCGACGGTCCGGCCCACCGTCATGCGCGGGTCGAGGGAGGCGTACGGATCCTGGAAGACCATCTGCAGCGGCCGCCACACACCGGACCGCGCGGGCACCGGCCGCTCGCCGAGCAGGATCCGGCAGGAGGCGAGCGGGGTCAGCCCCACCGCGCCCGGGCCAGCGTGGACTTGCCCGTGACGACGAGCGGCTCGCCGATGTTCGGCAGCACGTGCCGGACCAGCACCCGGAACCGGCCGGCCCCGGCGATCCGCGCCGCCGCCACGTAGTCCCGCTCGATCACCTCGGCGACGAGGGTCTGCGCCAGCCGGGCGAAGGTCGGGGCGCCCGCGAGGCCGATGGCCAGCACGGCCCCGGTGGTCCCCGTGCCGAAGATGACCGCGAAGAAGAGCGCGAGCAGCAGCCCGGGGAAGGCCACCGCGATGTTGACCACCGCGACCGCGAGCCGTCCGAGCCGGCGGCCGAGCAGGGCCGGGGCGGTGCCGAGCAGCAGCCCCGCCACGACCGCGATGGCGGTGGCGAGCAGCGCGAGGGTCACCGAGAGCCGGGAGGCCACCAGCACCCGGAGGAACAGGTCGCGGCCCAGGTTGTCGGTGCCCAGCCAGTGCTCCGCGGAGAGGCCTTGGAGCATGTCGCCGACGTTGTCCGCGTTGGCCGGCTCCGACCAGAGCATCGGGGCGATCACGGCGAGGACGAGGACGAGCGCGACGAGGAGGCCCGCGCCGAGGCCGAGCGGCGTACGGAGGACCGCCGCCCAGCGCCCCGCCGCCCGGGGTCGTTCATGGCGGGGCCCGGTCGCGAGCCGCTCGGTCGAGATGCCGGTCACCTCACGATGCGGGCGAGCACCGCGGCCGGGCCGATCGCCAGCGCCGGCACCGGGAGCACGTACGAGTCCAGCCCGCTCCGGCCCGCCGCCGACAGCAGCCGAACTCCACCCCGAAGACGTACACCAGCGCCACCGCCAGCAGGAACTCCGGGATCGCGGCCAGCACCACGCTGGTCGCGCTGAACGAGAGCTCCGCGTGGCGGGCCCGCCCGCGCCGGGTGAGCCCGCCCATGAACGCGCCGAGCGGCACCGCCACCGCGACCGCGAGCACGAACGCCGGTACGGCCAGCGCCAGCGTGGCGGGCAGCCGTGCGGCCACCACCTGGACCACCGGCAGCCCCGAGGTGAGGGAGGTGCCGAGCTCGCCGGAGAACACGCCGCTCAAGTAGGCGAGGTACTGCTGCCAGAGCGGGTCGTTCAGCCCCAGCGCCTCGCGGCGCGCCGCGACCAGCTCCGGCGCCGCGGTCGGGCCGAGCACGGCGCGTACGGGGTCCCCCGGGATCAGGTGGATCATCACGAACGAGGCCGTGATCACCACCCAGACCGAGACCAGCAGCCGGGTGAGCCGGCGGGGGCCTTCTCGACCGCCGCCGTGTAGCCGGGGTTGCCGATGGAGCTGAAGTTGGTGCCGTCCGGCGCCGACGGCCCGGAGAGGAACGGCACGAGCTGCGCGGGCACGCTGACCGTCAACGGGACCGAGGCCGTGGACCAGGCGCCGTCACCGGCCACGATGGTCTGCGCCACCTGGGTGTCGGTCACGCCCTTCAGCGTCACCTCGGCTCCCGCCGCCTGCCAGGCCTTCTGCACCAGCTCCGCACCCGCCTTCACGGACGGCCCGAGGCTCGACCCGTAGTAGAACGTGAGCGCGAGCCTCGTGCCGTCCTTGGCCCGCACCCCGTCCGCGCCCGGCTTCCACCCGGCCGCGTCCAGCGCGGCCTTCGCGGCGTCACCTGGCCGGCCTGCTTCAGGTCGAGGGCCCGCACCAGCGCGCGGCGGACCTCCTCCTCCGTGGTCGGCTCACCCTTCTTCTGGTTGAACCAGAGCAGGCCGAGCGGGGCCAGCACCTCCTGCCGGTGCAGGTCCTCCATCGTCGCGAGCCGCCGCTGGTCCGGCCCGACGATCCGGACCATCTGGATCTGGTCGTTGAGGAGCAGGTTGGTGGCCGTGGTCTCGTTGGCCACCACCTTCAGCACCACCTTGGCCGGCATGCCGGGCGCCTTCGGTCGCCCCGGCCGGCGCGTTGGACCGGGCGAGCGCCCAGACCGGCGCGGGCTGGAGGTCGGCGTCCGGGCCGGGCTTGATGTGGCCGACGGCGGCCCGGTGCAGGATGGCCTCGTACGCGTTGTTCGCCGCGTGTCTCAGCCCGAGCGGCGTGAAGAGGTGGTCGCGCATG
>WHSL01000334.1 GCA_009380095.1 Streptosporangiales bacterium
GGCCGGGGAGCGCGGCCCCGTCGGGCCGCAGAGTCAGCGCAGACGCGCCGCACGCCCGCTGAGGTAGCGCCGCTCCGGCACGCTCCCGGCCCGCTCGGCCGCCGCCACGTACGCGGCCCGCGCCCCGGCCGCATCCCCCTCCAGCTCCAGCAGATGCGCCCGCGCGGCATGCAGCCGGTGATGGTCCGCGACCCGCGGATCTCCCGCCAAACCGTCCAGCAGCTCCAGCCCGGCCCGCGGCCCCCGCGCCATCGCGACGGCCACCGCATGGTTGAGCGCCGTCATCGGGTTGTCGCCGAACCTGAGCAGCACCTCGTACAGGGCCACGATCTGCGGCCAGTCCGTGTCCTCCGCGGACGCCGCCTCGTCGTGCACCGCCGCGATCGCCGCCTGCACCTGGTACGGCCCGGCCTCACCCCGCGGCAGCGCATCACTGATCAGCCGTACGCCCTCGGCCACGTACGCCGCGTTCCACAGCGTCCGGTCCTGCTCGGCCAGCGGGATCAGCGCGCCGTCCGCACCGGTCCGCGCCGGCCGCCGTGCGTCGGTCAGCAGCATCAGCGCCAGCAACCCGGTGACCTCGGGATCCTTCGGCAGCAGCCGATGCAGCAGGCGCGCCAGCCGGATCGCCTCCATCGCCAGCTCGACCCGTACCAGGTACGGCCCCGAGCTGCTCTTGTACCCCTCATTGAAGATCAGATACAGCACATGCAGCACCGCCGCCAAACGCTCCGAGCGCTCCGCCGGCGCCGGCAGCCGGAACGGCACCCCACTGGCCCGGATCCGCCGCTTGCCCCGGCTGATCCGCTGCGCCATCGTGCTCTCCGGCACCAGGAAGGCCCGCGCGATCTCCGCCGTGGTGAGCCCGCCCACGGAACGCAGCGTCAGCGCGATCCGCAGATCCGGAGCCAGCGCCGGATGACAGCACATGAACAGCAGGATCAGCGTGTCGTCACCGTCCGGCGGCCGGTCCGCGCCCGGGGCGAGCCAGTCCTCCGGGAGCCGCCAGGACGCCACCGTGTCCTCGCGCCGCCGCTGGGCCCGCTCGGCGCGGAGGGCGTCGATGAGCCGCCGCTCGGTGACCCGGATCAGCCACGCCTTCGGGTCATCCGGCAGCCCGCCGCCCGGCCACTGCTCGGTGGCGGCGATCATCGCCTCCTGTACGGCGTCCTCGGCCGCTTCGAAGTGCCCGTACCGGCGCACGACGGCGCCGAGGGCCTGCGGCGCCAGCTCGCGCAGCAGGCCCTCGACATCGCCGGTGGCCGGTGTCATCCCTGCAGGTCCGCCGCGCGGTCCTCGAGGATGGGCCGGACGTCGACGTACGCGGCGTTCACCTCCGCGCCGGGCGGGCTGGGGCACTGGGTGACCCTGGCCGCGATCTCCGTCGCCCGGTCGAAGCTGGCGCACTCCACGATCGTGTAGCCGGCCAGCACCTCGGCGGTCTCCGCGTACGGGCCGTCGGTCACCACCGGCACCCCGTCCTTCAGGCCGGTCACCCGGCGGGTGAGCACCGGTGCGCCGAGCCCGCGCGCGTCCACGAACTCGCCGGAGTCGACGAGCTCCTGGTTCCACTGCGCCATGAACTCGTACATGGCGGTGAAGTCCTCGGCGGTCCAGCCCGTGCCGGTCTCCTCGCCGGACATCGCGGCGTAGTCCCGCTGGGTGCCGTACATCATGATCATGTACTTCATGTCCACTCCCTCGTCCGGAGGTGCCCTTCGGCGCCTCTCACCGGAGACGTCGGAGCAGCCGCGCCGCTCTCGACAGCCTGCCACGGCGAATTCATTCCGGACGGTCAGCGTGGCCGGTGCGCGTGGAACGTGACGGCCTGCTGGAGGGTAGGGCGGTTCTGCCAGTCGATCGGCCGTACGCCGATGAGACCGGCCGCGGTGGACACGATGTCGTCGGTGTGCTTGTCGTACGTGAGGTCCGCGGCGGGCGCGCCGTCCTGGGCGGCGCGGGCCCGGGCCACCGCGGCGGCGAGCGAGCCGCGCAGCGCCGTACGGCACTCCGCGAGCGAGCCGTCACCGCGGTACGAGCGGTGCCACGCCCCCTCGACCGGCTCACCGGAGAGCGCGCGCAGATCCTTGCTGACGTATCCGTACCAGGCGCTCGCACCCCAGGCGGAGCCCACGCCGTGCCGCGGGTGGTGGGTGGCGCGTACGGTACGGGACACGGCGAGATCCTCCAGCTCTCCCCGATCCCCGCGGTCGGCAGTACCTTCGGTCAACCGGCGATCCGTGTCAAGCCGTGAGCGGTGCGTCACCCTTCGCCATACGATCTTCCGCTCCGTGCCGCCGAGGGGTCAGGATGTAAGCCGTCGCTGACATCCCGCTGGAGGACCGCGAACATGGGGCGCTACACACGGCTCGCGGAGATCACCCGGCTCGACCCCGAGGTCGACTACGAGCGCATCTACCGGATGGACCTCCAGCTGGAGTTCCCCTGGGACCTCACCAAGGCGCTGGAGTTCGCGCTGTTCCGCACGTACGCGGTGCCCAGCATCGGCCGGCTGCTGAACGAGACCCGCGAGTTCGAGGACCGCCCGCAGAAGCGCTACGACGACACCGGCATCGTGCTCTACGAGGCGGGCACCAAGGGACTGGAGGAGCCCGGCGGGCGGGCCGCCATGCGGCAGCTGAACCGCATCCACGGCCGCTACGACATCTCCAACGAGGACTACCGGTACGTACTGTCCACGTTCGTCGTCATGCCCGGCCGCTGGCTCGACGCGTACGGCTGGCGGCCCTTCCACCCCGTGGAACGGCGCGCCGCGACGAACAGCTTCCGGCGCATCGGCGAGCTCATGGGGATCAAGGACATTCCGGAGACGTACGCGGAGTTCGAGGAACTGCTCGACACCTACGAGCGGGACAACTTCGCCTTCGACCCCGGCTCCAAGAAGGTCGCCGAGGCCACGCTGAAGCTGTTCGGCTCCTGGTATCCGCACCCCTTCAAGGGCCTCGCCGCCAAGGCCCCGCTCGCACTGCTCGACGAACACCTCGCCCGCGCCCTCGGCCTGCCCGTCCCACCGCAGGCGATCAAATCCGCCGCGTCGCTGGCCCTCAAGGCCCGCGCCCGCGCCCTGCGCCTCTTCCCCGCCCGCCCCGACCACCGCCCGTACGAACTCAAGGCCCGCACCTATCCCCACGGCTGGGACATCACCCGCATCGGCCCCGAATGGTCCCACCACCCCACCCCAACCCCCGACCCCTCCTAACCCCCCGCCCCTCTCCCCAACTTGTCGAAGGATTTTGCCACCCCCACCTGCGGTTTCCTCCAAAAAATCCTTCCCCCAGGTTCGGGGGTTGTGGTGGGTTGACCTGGGGTTTCACGGTTATGCGGCCAGTGGTGCGGCGGTTTGGCCCGCAGCAGGCCCAGTGTGGGCGTTTTGGCTGGTCATGGCGTTCCAGCCGGTTTCGATGAGGTGGTTGGATGTTGCTTCGTTCGAACCTTCGGCCCCGTCACGGTTGCGCTCAAGCGCACAGAAAACGCCATGATCACCGATCGACCTGACCTCGTGTTGCGCCTCGCGGCCCGCATCCCCTCAAGCGCCAGGCGTCCGACCAGCAACAACCGGAACCGTCATCTGCTTGATGTGGCCGATGCCCACGCCAAGACCCGGGACTATGCCCAGGCCATCGACGTCCTCACCGGCATTCATCAGACCTCGCCCGAATGGCTGCCGAACCAGCGCTACGCCAAGGACATCATGGACAGGATCGTCCAGCGTCGTCGCAGCCTGACACCTGAGATGCGGACCCTCGCAATCGCCGTCCGCCTGCCTATGTGACGCCCTGTGGCACTTCGGGAACCGCCTCGCCCAAAGTGCCATCGAGCACCCCGGGCAGTCTTTCTACCTTCGACGGCATGCCGAAGAAATCGCAGCACGCACGCACCTCACGAGCACACACCACTCGCCCCTCTCTACCGCAGAGCGTCCCGTAAACCGGCGGTGTGTTCGAATTTTCCCTAGCAGGTCAAGCCCGGCCGCTACGCGGCCCGGAAGAGCACCCACCGGCGCCCGTCCCGGACCTTCCAAGAGTTAGGGCCGTACGGCCCGGGATGGGCGCGCGTCGCGCGCCCGCGCGGGGCGGGCCGCCTCCGGCGGCTGCGCATGCCGGGGCCGGGGCGGACCGGCACCGCACGGGCTTGCGCATGCGGCCTTCGGCCGTTCGCGCCCGCGGCGCCGGCCGCCCTCCCGCACGCCCGCCACCACCGCGACCTCACCGGCTCAGGCCACCGCCCCGCGCCCACCAACCGCCATACGAACCAGCAGCCGGAAAGGCCCCGACCATCGCCCCTGACAAGCCCACCGGCCTCTACCCTCACGGGGTGACCGACCGCCCCCACGA
>WHSL01000347.1 GCA_009380095.1 Streptosporangiales bacterium
ACTAGGGCCCTGATCGACATGCTGCCCTACACCCTGGGGCTCATCGTCTCGCCGTTCCCCGTGGTCGCCGTCATCATCCTGCTGATCAGCACCAACGGAACCGTCAAGGGGCTTGTCTTCGAGATCACCTGGCTGCTGGTGAGCTGGCTCGTCCTCCTCGCGCTCACCGCACTGCTCGGCTCCGCCGGTGCCACCCGCCGTACGCCACCCACCTGGACCTCCTGGGCGGCCTCAATGGGTCGGCAGGGTAGCCGGGGCGACGATGGCGGTGACCGCGACGGCGGCGGCGGTGACCAGGACGAGGTAGGCGAATCCGCGGCGGATCGTGTCGGCGGGTAGGCGGCGGGCCACACGGCCACCAGCCAGCGCGGTCAGGACGGCGCCGCCGCCGAAAATGCCGATGGTGGCCCAATCGAGTGGGGCGCCGGCGTGGGCGGCGAGCCCGGCGGCGGAGTTGAGCACGATGATCACCAGCGAGGTGGCGACTGCTTCGCCAGTGTCGAGGCCGAGCAGCAGGGTGAGGGCGGGCACGATCAGGAATCCGCCGCCCACGCCGAACAGCCCGGTCAGTACCCCGACGGCGATCCCGGCGGCGAGGGCCTTGGGCAAGCACGCCCGCCAGTTGACCCGGCCGCCGCTGGTCCGGCACGCCGCCGTGCCGGTGCCGGTGGGTTCGCGGAGCATCCGGACGGCGACCACGGCCATCAGGACGGCGAACCCGAGCAGCAGGAACCGCGGCGGCACCAGACGCCCGAGGGCCGCCCCGGCGAAGGCGGCGGGGACACCGGCGGCGCCGAAAACCAGCGCTACCGGCCAGCGCACGGTGCCGGCCCGCAGCCGCGGGATCACCGCTGCGGCCGAGGACACACCGACGATCAGCAGGGATGCGGGGATGGCCGAGGCGAGGGGTTGCCCGGCGGCGTAGACGAGAGCGGGCACGGCGAGGATGGACCCGCCCGCGCCGAGCAGTCCGAGCGCGAGCCCGATCAGCAGCCCGGCCAGGGCGGCGGCCACCAGCATGAGTCAGGCCGCCATGGGGACGCCGGCGTCGGCGGCGTCGGCGAAGGCGCCGTCGACCAGCACCACCGTCCGGCCCGCGCGGGCGAGCAGGGACGCCGCGGCGGCGGCCCGATAGCCGCTGCCGCAGTGCACCCACACCGGGCCCGCGGGCACCTCGCCGAGCCTGCGCGGGAGCTCGGGCAGCGGGATGTGCACGGCGTCCCGCACGTGGGAGTCGCGCCACTCGTGGGCCAGCCGAACGTCGAGCACCACGGTCGGAGCCGGCAGGCTGTCGGCGTGGCCGTGCCGCAGGGCGTGGGCGAGGTCGGTGAACGACGCGGTCGCCATGGTGGCTACCTGCTCGTGCCGGTCACCCGCCCACTGGGCGGGGTCGCCGGTGGCCGCGGCGGCGGGCCGGTCGATACCAATGCGCGCGAGTTCCCGCTGCGCCTGGGTTACCTGTTCGGCGGAATCGCCGAGCAGGGTGATCGGCGAGCCCCAGTCGATGAGCCAGCCAAGCCAGGTCGCCATCGGCCCATCCAGCCCGAGGCTGATCGTGCCGGCCAGGTGCGAGTGCACGAACGCTTTGCGTGAGCGCAGGTCGACCACCCATTCCTGCGCATCGATCCGGCGACGTAGCTCGGCGGGGTCGGCGGTGTGAACTGGGGTGAGGTCGATCGGTTCGGGCCCGGCGGTGTTGCGTGCGCCCATGTGGGCGTAGTAGGCGGGGTAGGCGTCCAGGCCGGCGAGGGTCTGTTCGACGAACTCGGTCTCGGCCAGGGTCAGTGCCGGGTTGATCTGCTTCTCCCGGCCGATGGTGGAGGCGTCACCGCTGGCCTGGGTGGCCGAGCAGAAGCTGCCGAACCCGTGGGTGGGCCATACGTTCGCCCCGTCCGGCAGCAGTTGCGCCAGCCGCTGTGCGGAGGCGCGCTGCCGGCGGGCCAGTTCGTGGGCGTGGTCCTGGCCGAGCAGGTCGGTGCGGCCGGTGGTGCCCAGCAGCAGCGAGCCGCCGGTGAACACGCCTTCTGGCCCCGTGGGACCGTCGAGGAGGTAGGAGAGGTGGTGGAAGGTGTGGCCCGGGGTCGCGACCGGCCGGATCTGCATGCGCTGCGACACCTCGAGCACGTCCCCGTCGCGCAACGGCACCCGGTCGTAGGGCACGTCGTCGGCCGCGGCGATCCCGTAGCGGGCGCCGGTCAGCCGGGCCAGCTGCAGCCCGCCGGAGACGTAGTCGTTGTGCACGTGGGTCTCCAGCACCCACTCGATCCGCACCCCCAGTCGGCCCGCCAGGGCGACGATCCGGTCGATGTCGCGCTGTGGATCTACCACCACGGCGACCTCGCCGTCGTGCGCGAGGTAGCTGCGGTCGCCCAGCGACGATGTCTCGATCACCTGTACGTCCAGCATGTCCTGCTCCCTTCCCGCACGAGTGCGGTAGCTGCCTCAGTTCGTTCCGGCCTGCACCGGCCGGCCGCTGCGCTGCCAGCCGGCGGTGCCGCTGGCCACCGACACCGCGGCCACGTCCAGGCATCCAGCGCCTGCGCCGCGCGCAGGCTGCGTGCCCCGGACTGGCGGATCAGCCACACCCGCTGCCCGTTCCACTCCCGCCCCGCGTCGGGACCTGCTCCAGCGGCACGTTGACCGCACCGGGCACATGCCCATCGGCGAACTCGCCCGGGGTGCGCACGTCCACCAGCCGCACACCCTCGCCCAGCGCCCGCCGCAGCTCTTCCACCGTCGCTTCGCGTACTGCCACGTCGTACCTCCACCACTCCCTCAGGTACCCCTGGGGGTATCCATAAAGCACACGTCGGCACTGGGAATTTCCAAGCCGAACTGGTCAGGCCAGAGCCAGGAACAGCCTCTCCAGCTCCGCCTCGGTCATCGGGGGCTCCTCGCCCCGGTCGCGGGCGGCCTGGCAGTGCCGCATCCCGCTGGCCACGATCTTGAACCCGGCCCGGTCCAGCGCCCGCGACACCGCGGCCAGCTGGGTCAGCACCGTGGCGCAGTCGTCCCCGGTCTCGATCATGCCGATCACCGCAGCCAGCTGCCCCTGCGCCCGGCGCAACCGCACCAGCGCGTCACCCACCAGTTCGGGTGTCATCTCCATGTTCCACCTCCACAGCCTTCAACATACCCCGGGGGGTAGTGATTGCGCGGCCTCGCCCAGCTGTGTCCGGCATCGCGGACGGACGGGTCAGCCGCGGCCGAACAGGCGGCGCAATACGCGGGCCGCGGCGCCCGGTTCGGGCGGGCAGGTGCACCGCCGCGAGGCCGGCACATCGGCAAGCACCTGCTCCACATGCTGACCGCACCCGGCGTAGGTGGCTTTCCCACACCGCGAACACGTGACACGACGACACATCCGTGCGTCTCCTTCACTCGACGACCACTCGCTCTCCACCGTACCCCAGGGGGTATGCAAAGACGAGTGGCTGCGGCACACACCACACCGCCGGAGACCTGGGGGGTCGACCCGGCGCGCCCGGCCAGGGGCAACAAAACGGTCGGCTTCCCGCCGGACTACCCGAAGACGCCCGGCGTTGCGCTGGCCATGCCGCCGCGGTCACGGGCGGGTCGGCGCAGGAGCGCGTGTTCCGGAGAGAACCTGGAGCGAGAGTCAGCATGCGACCTGGATGGTGGCCCTCATGCCGGCGTCCTCGTGGTCGAGGATGTGGCAGTGGTAGACGCTACGGCCGGAGAAGTCGGCGAAGGTCACCGGACTCCGCG
>WHSL01000369.1 GCA_009380095.1 Streptosporangiales bacterium
ACGACCATCCCGACCCGGCCACCCCCGCCGACCACCCGGATCCGGCGACGCCCCGCCCTTCCACCCGGCCGGCCGAGGTGCGTTCCCGGCTTTCCACGTTCCGGTACGAGCCCGGCGCCTGGCCGCACTTCACGCTCGAGATCTGCCTCCTCCCTGACGGCACCGGCCGGGTCTGTCTCGACCTGGACGCACTCTTCATCGACGGGCACGGCACGGCCGTCCTCCTCGACGAATTGAAACGCCTCTACCACGGGGAGCGGCTTGAACCCGTGGCCGGCCCCGGCGTCCGGGACCTGGTCGGCGCGATCACCCGGCTCGGGGAGGGCGACGACCACGCGGCCGACCTGGCGTACTGGCTGGACCGGCTGAGCGACGCGCCCCAGGGGCCCCGCTTCGACGGGACCCTTCGCGCCGAGCACGCCGTCGTCTGGCCCGGCGACGTGCCACGGCGGGTCCCTCTGACCGGAACACTGGACGCCGCGACGTGGACGGCACTCCAGCGCCGCGCCGCTGAGCGAGGGCTATCACCTGCCTCGCTGATCCTCGCCGCGTTCACGCGGGCGCTTCCGGTAGCGGAGCCGTTCGCGCTTGCCGTCACCGTGAGCGCCCGCACACGGCTGCCCGCCACGGCGGCGGGCGTACCCGGTCCCTTCACCTCCTCCCAGATCGTCGTCGCCGACCCCGCCGCACCGGGGGCCGAGGCGGACCTGCACCGGCAGGTCTGGGAGGGGCTGGATCACTCGGCCGCCTCAGCGGTGGAGGTGCTGCGCGCGCTCCGGACCGCCGGGCGCCCGATGACGCTGCCGGTGGCGTTCACCAGCCTGCTCGGCCTCGGGCCCGACGGGCGGACCGACGCAGGGTTCGGCGCGGACGTCACGTACGAGCTGGGCCGTACGTCCGGGCTGCTGATCGACTGCCAGGTCGCGGAGCACGACGACACGCTCCGCCTTCGCTGGGACACCGCGATCGACGCCCTCCCCGCGGGCGCGGCCGAGACCGCCTTCGCGACCTTCCTGAACCTGCTGCGCCTGACCGCCCTGGCTCCCGGGAGCGAACCCGGGCCGGCGCTCAACGCGCTACAGCAGGCGTACTTCGTCGCACGGCCCGACGGTGGCGGCTGCCAGATCCACAAGACGCTGCGGGTCCCCGGCCTGGACGTCCCGCGTCTGGAGCATGCCGCCGCCCGGCTCATCGCGGCGTACACCCCGCTCCGCACCTGGATCGAATCGGACGGCACCACCCGGACCTGGTCCCCGCCGGGCACGGACCCCTTGGCTGACGGCGGTCCCGGGTGGCCGGGGCGGTGGCATATACCGGTGATCGACCTGGGCGGGCTGGCCGACACCGCCGCCGCTCGTGCGGAGATCGCCGAGGAGCTGACCGGCCGCGCGTTCCCCCTGGGCCGCTGGCCGCATTTCGCGCTGCGGATCACCGAGGGCGCGGGGCCGCCCACCGTCCACGCCGCGTTCGACGTCGCGATCTTCGACGCTCCCAGCGTGCACGTCCTCTGCCGCGAGCTGATGCGCTTCTACACGGACCCCGACGCCGAACCTCGCCTCCTGCCCCGGCCGTGGTCGCGAGACGGGGACGGGGGTTCAGGAGCCGAGCCGGCCTTGACGCCCACCGAGGCCGAGCGGGCGATGACGCGCGCGGAGGCCGAGGCGTACTGGCGGCGGCGGGTCGACGGGATGCCGGGCGGGCCGCTGCCCGGGGACGACAACCGGGAGCGGCGGGTGCGGCTGTCGGCGCGGCTGGCCAGGGGAGCCGTACTCGGCGACGCGCAACTGCTAACGGCGTTCACGACAGCGCTGGCAGAGGAGTACGGGAACGACGACTTCGCCGTGACCGTGGTGCGCTGGCCGGAGGACGCCTGTGTACCCGGCGAGCACACCCGGCTCAGCTGGATCCGTCCCGGCGCGGACGCCGCGCGCGAACTCGCGGAGGACCGCCGCGCCGACGCCGCCGAGGGCCTCCAGGCCATGCGCCGCCACGCGCTCCGGCACGGGCTGACCTTCCCCGTCGTGTACAGCGCCGTCGCCGACCTCACCGCGCATCCGCTGCCGCACGGCATCACCGAGGGGGCGTGGGCCAGCCGTACCCCCGGCGTGACCCTGGACTGCGTCGGCGTCATCGACGGCGACGACCTCGAGTACGGCTTCGACGTCGACCTCGCCGCGTACCCGCCGGGCTGGCCCGAGGCGGTCTTCGCCCGCTACGGCCGCCTCCTGCGCGCCCACCTCGCGGCCTCGGCCTCACCGAACGGAATCTCGCCGTCCGGGACCGCACCGCACGCCGCCGCCGTGGCCTCAGCCGGCGCACCGCCGGACCCGGCCGACACTCCGCCGGACCCGGAGCGCGACGTTCCTGACCGCGCCACGTATCGATCTGTCGTATACGGCTTCAACCCCCCAGGCCGGGACTTCGCCACCCATCGCCCCCTCCACGCGATGTTCGCCGACCGCGCCCGCGAACACCCCGACGCCGCCGCCGTCCGCGGCCCGGCGGGCAGCGCCACGTACGGCCACCTGAACGCCGCCGCCGACCACATCGCCTGGTGGCTAAGGGAACTGAACGCCGCCACCACCGTCGGCGTCGGCACCACCCGCGGCCCGGCGATGATCGCCGCGGTACTCGGCGTCCTCAAGTCCGGCCGCGCGTACGTCCCCGTCGAACCCTCCCTCCCGGCCGAACGGGCGGCGGAGATGCTGACCCGCACCGGAGCGGACGTGCTGATCACCGGTCCGGACGGGACCCGCCCGCCACCAGGCGTGACACCCCTCGACATCACCCACGGCCTCCCGGACACCCACCCCGACGGCCCGCCGCCCTACGAAGCCACACCGGACGACACCGCGTACGTGATCTTCACTTCCGGAAGCACCGGCCGTCCCAAGGGCGTCGCGGTAAGCCACCGCGCGGTGGCGGCGCTGATCGATTGGGCGCGGCGGACGTTCGCGTTCGGCCCCAGCGACCTGGGACTCGCGGTCACCTCGCTGGGCTTCGACCTGTCGGTGTTCGACATCTTCGGGCTGCTCGGCTGCGGCGCCGAGGTGTACGTCGCGGACGAGGAGCAGCGCCGCGACCCCGCCCTGCTGCTCGACATACTGACCGGCATGCCGGTGACCTTCTGGAACTCGGCGCCCACGACGCTCGCCCAGCTCAGCCCGTTCCCGCCGGGCCGCGGCTCGGAGCACCTGCGGCTCGTCTTCCTCAGCGGGGACTACACGCCGCTGTCGCTGCCCGGCGAGCTGCGGGC
>WHSL01000010.1 GCA_009380095.1 Streptosporangiales bacterium
ACCGGCCGGATCAGGCTCATTCCCCACCCTATATCTATAGGCGTTGACTTATATAAGTCTGGACCGGTACGTTCCTCTCGTGCACGCCTTCGATGTGCTCGGCGACCCGGTCCGGCGTCGCATCCTCGAGTTGCTGGCCGATGGGGAGATGACCTCGGGTGCCGTCTGCGCGGCCATCCAGGAGGAGTTCGGCATCTCCCAGCCGGCCGTTTCGCAGCATCTCAGGGTGTTGCGCGACGCCGGTTTCGCGACCGTACGGGCCGAGGGCCGGCGCCGGCTCTACGCGGTGGACTCCACGCCGCTGCGCGAGGTCGACGCCTGGCTGGACAGGTTCCGCGGGTTCTGGGCACCGCACTTCGCCGCGCTGGGCACCGAGCTCGCGCGGGGCAAGCGGGAGCGGCGGCTCAGGGAGGACGCGGGCGAGTGAGACATGACCTTCAGGAGATGAGATGACCATGATCGATGTGAGTACGCAGATCAACGCGGTGAGCCGGCAGGTCGGGCGGCGCGCGCTGGAGGCCGGCGAGGCCCGTACGGTCATCGTCCAGCAGACGTTCGACTCGACGATCGAGGACGTCTGGGACGCGGTGACGAACATCGAGCGCATCCCGCGCTGGCTCATGCCCATCACCGGCGATCTGCGCCTCGGCGGCCATTACCAGCTCGAGGGCAACGCGGGCGGCACCATCGAGACCTGCGACCCGCCGAAGGGCTTCACCGCCACGTGGGAGTTCGATGGCGGGATGAGCTGGATCGAGGTCGCGCTCATGCCCGCCGAGGGCGGCACGCAGGTGCGGGTCGAGCACATCGCCGAGGTGGACGACGCGACCTGGGACCAGTTCGGGCCGGGTGCGGTCGGGATCGGCTGGGACTTGATGTTCATGGGGCTCGCCCTGCATCTGTCCACCGGTGCCGCGAACGACCCGGAGGGGTCGATGGCCTGGCAGACGTCCGCGGAGGGCCTGGAGTTCATGAACCGCGGCAACGAGGCATGGTGCGAGGCCAACATCGCCGCGGGCACGCCCGAGGCCGTGGCCCGCGCGTCCGCCGAGCGCACCTTCGCCGCCTACTCGGGCGCCCCCGAGGAGCCACCCGCCGAGTGAGGGGCGAGGGCCCCTTGGGTCCGCCTAGATGACTGAGTCCAAGGGGCGTGGTCGCGGTTAGTGGTCGGTAGGCGGTTAGTGATCGTTTGATGGGTTGGCTGGTTTTGTCGTTCAGCCAGATCGCGGCGGTCAGTGCGAGGACGCGGGACAGGACGCGGACGGCTACTCCTGCGGGGCTCTTGCCGCCGTGTCGTTCCAGGTCGAGCTGGCCTTTGAAGGTCTGGTTGATCGACTCGATGGTCTGCCGCAGCGGTTTGAACAGGTGCGCGCCGGCGCGTTCGGGCTCGCCCTTGCGGGCTGGCCGCAGCAGTGTGAGGTGACGTTCGGTGAGGTCTTGCTCGAACTCGCGGCCGTAGTAGTTCTTGTCGCCGATGATCGTCTGGCCCGGGTGTGTGGTGGTCACCTCGGGCGTGGTGTCCAGCAGGTCGCGCAGGGTCTCGCGTTCGTCTGCCTTCGCGCCGGTGAGTGCGAACAGCACGGGCAGCCCGCCCAGGGTGCACACCAGATGCAGACGCAGGCCCCAGAAGTACGACATTAGCAGCGATCATGGTGCCGCCAACGCACGATCACGGGAGACATGGACGCGGTGCGAGGCCGTACGGTTCCCGTGATCTCAGGCCACGTTCCGGGCGTTGCGCTCCTCGCCGAGTCCCCAGCTGATGATGCGGCGCGGGTGCACGCGGATGATCGGGCCCGGCATGTGCCCGGTGCCGGTGTCGGTGGGGATGGCCTCGCCGTGCCCGCGGATCTCCACGTAGCGGGGCCGCCACGGGTCCACCGACGCCAGGTCGTCGACGACGAACGCGACCCGGCCGTTGTCCGCCACGTTGCGGAACTTGTGGCTCTTGGTGAGCTCGTGCCCGCCGATGTCGATCGTGCCCAGCTCCGGGTTGTAGCGGAACCCGACCGGGTTGACCTGCAATGTCCCGTCGGGCCTGCTCGTGGCGAGCCGCCCGAGCGGCTGCGACTCCAGGTAGTCGATCTCCGTCTGGGTGAACACCATGATCTCCTCCTTGTTTCGACGTTGTTGATATCGTCGGTCTTGAACCAAGGTTGAGGTCAACCCTCCACGCCGGGACGGGCTGCGCGCCGAGGGGCTGGCGGTGGACACCGCGCTGACCGGCGCGGAGGCCCTGGAGCTGATCCGGTCATCACCAGCTCCTCGCACACCGCGTCGCCGTGCACCTCCGGCTACCGGGTCGCGGGGCTCAACCTCGGCGCCGACGACTACCTCCCGAAGCCGTTCGCCTTCGACGAGCTGGTGGCGCGGATCCGGGCGCTGGCCCGGCGGTCCCGGCCGGCGCTGCCGCCCGTACTCGTGCACGGTGACCTCATCGTGGACACCGCGCGCCGTTCGGTCTCGCGTGGGGGCCGGGCGGTGGCGCTGACGCCCAAGGAGTTCGGCCTGCTGGAGGTGCTGCTCGGCGCGGGCGGCGCGGTGGTGAGCAGCGAGGAGCTGCTGGAACGGGTGTGGGACGCGTACGCGGACCCGTTCACGAACACCGTACGGGTGACGTTGATGCGGTTGCGCCGCAAGCTCGGGGAGCCCGGCCTGATCGACACGGTCCCCGGCGCCGGCTACCGCATCGCGGCACCGCGCACGGCCGCGGTGCCACCCGAGCCGGCTCCGCCATGCACGCCGCCGCCACGCGCGGCAGCGTCCGGGACCGCCGCGCCGTGAAGGTTCCGGCGGTCCTGCCGCGCGCCTGGCGGAGGCGGCCCCCGGCGTCCATCCGGCCGCGGCTCACCGCGGTGTACGGCGGCCTGTTCCTCGCCGTCGGCACCCTGCTGCTCGGGATCACGTACGCGCTGTTCGAGCGCCGGTTCTCGGCCGTACCACCCCGCCTCGTCGCACCGCTGCGCCCGCTCCGCGACCCGCTCGGCCTCGGCGACCCGCGGGCCCGCATCGCGGACGCGCTGGTCAAGCAGCGCTCCGAGGCGCTCGACCAGTTGCTCGCCCAGTCCGCCCTGGCGCTGGCGATCGGGTCGGTGCTCGCGCTGGCCTGCGGCTGGCTGATGGCCGGGCGGGTGCTGGCCCCGCTGCGCGACATCACCGCGGTGGCGCGCCGGCTCTCCACGCGCAACCTGGACGAACGGATCAACCTCGACGGGCCACGGGACGAGCTGAAGCGGCTCGCCGACACCTTCGACGCGATGCTGGGCCTGCTGGCGGACGCGTTCGAGGCGCAGCGCCGGTTCCACGCCAACGTGTCGCACGAGCTGCGTACGCCGCTGACCGTCCAGCGCGCCGCCGTCGACGTGGCGCTCGCCGACCCCGACCCGAGCGTGGAGTCGCTGCGCACCATGGCGGTCCGGGTGCGGGCCGCGGCGTCCCGGCAGGAGCGGCTCATCGCCGGACTGCTCATGCTGGCCCGCAGCGAGCGCGGGATCGAACGGTACGAGGAGGTGGACCTGGCCGAGGTCGTCCGCGAGGCGCTCGCGGCCGTTGGGCCCGCGGCCGGCGCACGCGGCCTGCGGATCTCCGCCGAGCTCAGCCCGTGCGTGGTCCCCGGCGACCGGATGCTGCTGGAACGGCTGGTGTCCAACCTGCTCGACAACGCGGTCCGGCACAACGAGCAGGGCGGCTGGATCGCCGTCGGAGTGTCATGGGGCGGCGGAGGCGGCCGCGAGCCCGGCCCGCCGTTCTCGGCGGCCGGTGCGCGGCCCAACCACTGCCCGGCGGCGGCCTGGAGGTCGTGATAACGCTTCCATCAGCGGTGACACGGGCGACGCCGGCGCCGAAAACGCGCTGGGCGGGCGGTGTGCGGGCGCCTTAGGGTACGAGGGTGCTCGACCCTGACTATCCCCTCCGCACCGAGCGGCTGCTGCTGCGCCCGTTCATCGCCGACGACCTCGACGCCCTGTACGACATCCACTCCCGGCCCGAGGTGGCGCGCTTCCTGTACTGGGAGCCGCGGTCCCGTGAGGAGGCCCTGGAGGCGCTCACCCTCAAGATCGGGCAGACCGCCATCCGGGAGGAGGGCGACCGGCTCGCCCTGGCCGTGACGCCGCAGGCGGGCGGGCCGATGCTCGGGGAGGTCATGGTGTCGCTGGCCTCCGCCGACCACCGCCAGGGCGAAATCGGTTACATCTTCCACCCGGACCACGGCGGCAAGGGCTACGCCACCGAGGCGGCCCGGGAGATGATGCGGCTGGGCTTCGACGCACTCGGGCTGCACCGGCTGTACGGCAGGCTCGAGGCCCGCAACATCGCCTCCGCCCGCGTGCTGGAGCGGCTCGGCATGCGGCGCGAGGCGCACCTGCGGCAGAACGAGTTCGTCAAGGGCGAATGGAACGACGAGCTCGTCTACGCGATGCTCGAAACGGAGTGGCGAGCGGCTCCAGCTGACCGATGAGTCTCGGAGTTCCCGCGTGTCTGCCCTTCGAGAGGGGTCTTGCGCGCCCGCGTACGGGGGCGCGTCCCCTGGTGATCGGCCGAGTGAGGGAGTGAACAGGATGAGCCTTCCCGAGATCGTTTCGCATGAGGAGTGGCTGGCGGCGCGGCGGGCGCTGCTGGAGAAGGAGAAGGAGGCGACCCGCGCCCGTGACGCGCTGAACGCCGAGCGGCGCAGGCTGCCGAGGATCGAAGCGCCGTACGACCCGGTTGTGCGCGGGCCTCGCCGCGCTCACCGCCCTCACCCTGGCCGCCACCGCGTGCGCGTCCAACTCCGAGTCGGCCAACGGCGGCGGGCAGGCCGCCCAGCCCCCGCCGACCTGTCCGCGGTGCACGACCTGACGAAGCGGCTGGAGATACCCGACGCCAAGGGCGCCTCCGGCGACCTGTACATCTTCCTGCCCAAGTCGCTCGACAACCCGTACTGGGACGACGCGCGCAAGGGCATGAACGCGATGGCCAAGGAGCTGGGCGTGAAGGCCGAGTTCCTCGGCCCGCGGACCACCGACGTGAACCAGCAGGTACAGATCTTCGAGTCGGCGCTGTCCCGTAAGCCGAAGGGCATCGCGGTCTCGCCGAACGACCCCAACGCGCTGAAGGACGTGATCGCGCGCGCCGACCAGCAGGGCATCAAGATGATCGCCTGGGACTCCCCCGTCCCGGAGAGCGACGTGCTCGGCTACATCGGCACCGACAACACCGCCGCGGGCAAGACGCTCGGCGACAAGGTCGTGCAGCAGATCGGCGGCGAGGGTGAGATCGCCGTGGTGCTCGGCTCGCTCGGCGCGGTGAACAGCCAGGAGCGGCTGGCCGGGCTCAAGGACGACCGCCGTGCCCGCTCGACATCGACCCGAGCCTGGACGAGCCGGCCGTTCCGCGGGAGGTGGCGGCCACGGCGTACCGCGTCGTGGTGGAAGCGCTGACCAACGTCCGGCGGCACGCGCCGGCCGCCCGAAATGTGGAGGTGACCCTGCGACGTGCGAGCCCGGGCTTGGAGATCACGGTGACCGACGACGCCCGTCCCGAAGTGACGCGGGTTCCCGGCCCGGCGCGTCGCCGAGGTGGACGCGGTCTGCCGGGCCTGACCGAAGGGGTTCAGGCGCACGGCGGCACGCTGACCGCGGGCCCGTACGATCCCTGCGGATGGCGGATGGCGGGTGGCCGTAGAGTTGCCGCTGCCGCCCGTGGCGTCATGACCGGCGGGCCGACCCGGATCCTGATCGCCGACGATCAGGACAACGTGCGCGGTGCGTTCCGCATCATCCTCGACGCCCAGCCGGACATGACCGTCATCGCCGAGGCCCCGGACGGGGTCGCGGCACTCGAACAGGCCCGCCACCTGCGCCCGGACGTGGTGCTCGCCGACATCCGGATGCCCGGATGGACGGCCTCGAGGTCACCAGGTTGCTCGCCGGGCCCGAGGCCGCGGACCCGATCCGCGTCATCGTCGTCACCACGTTCGACCTCGACGACTACGTCCACACCGCGCTGCGCAACGGCGCCTGCGGGTTCCTGCTCAAGCGCTCCAGCCCCGCCCTGCTCGCCGAGGCGGTGCGCGCGGCCATGTCCGGCGACACCCTCATCAGCCCGCAGCTCACCGTACGACTGCTGCGCGCGCTGTCCACGTCACCACCGGCGACCGGCCCCGAGGAGACCGTCCCTCTCACCGGGCGCGAGCTGGAGATCGCTCGCATGGTCGCGATGGGGCACACCAACGCCGAGATCGCCGCGGCCCTGTTCATCTCGCCCGGGGCCGTCAAGAACCACGTCGCGGGCATTCAGCGCAAACTCGGCGCCCGCAACCGGGCCGGCATCGCCGCCTGGGCATGGAGCACCGGCCACGCCGCCCGGTGACGGCGCCCGGTGACGGCCCCGATCTCGGGGTCAGCGGTAGTTGGTGAGCAGGACGACCTCCATCGGCTGGCCCTGGACCACGACCCCCTCCGCGATCAGGCCCTCGACCTCCGCCGGGGTCAGGCCGGCCTCGGTGAGGACCGCGGTGCTGTGCTCGCCGATGCCGGGCGGGGTGAGGACGTCGCCGCGCTGGGTGCGGGACAGTGCGGCGAACCGGGCCGTCGTCGTGTACGGGGTGCCGTCGGACAGCTCGTTGAGCTGCAGTACGTCGCGCGACATGAGGGCTTCGTCGGAGAGCATCTCGTTGAGCTGCCGTACCGGGACGCACGGGACCGCGGCCGCGTTCAGCCGCCGCACGGCCTCGTCGCGCGGCACGCCGGCCAGTGCGGCCTCCAGCGCGGCGTCCAGCTCGGCCGCGCGCGCCGTGGAGTTCGCTTCCTCGGACGCGGCGCCCGGTTCGGCCGCGCGCGCCGGCGAGCCCACTCCCTCGGACGCGGCGCCCGCCGGTGCGCTGAATCCGTCGAAGCCGGGCAGGCCGGCCGCGTGCAGTGCCGCCGAGTCCACCTGTTCCGGGGTGGCCTCGACCCGGACCCAGCCGTCGGCGACGGTGTAGAAGCGGCGCAGCGGTTCCCGCCCGGCGAAGTCGCGCCCGCCGGTGCACGCGGGCGGGCGGCCCGCGTACCGGGTGAGCTCGCCGGACTGCATGATCGCCGAGGCGCCGGCGAGCGAGCTCCAGATCCGCTGCCCCGCGCCGGTGGCCTGGCGGTGCAGCAGCGCCGCGGTCACGCTGAACGTGGTGAGCACCGCGGAGGCCACGTCGTTGATCGCGATCGTGTAGAAGACCGGCTCGTGGTCGCCGCCCTGCGCGGTCATCATGCCGCTGGCGGCCTGCAGGATGGGGTCGAAGCCGGGGAGATCGGACATCGGCCCGCCCTCCCCGAAGCCGGTCAGCGAGACCGTGACGATCTCCGGGTTGACCCGCGACAGCGTGCCGTAGTCGATCTTCAGCCGGTCCAGCACGCCGGGCCGGTAGTTGTCGATCACCACGTCGCTGTGTTCGGCGAGCCGGTAGAAGGCGTCCTTGCCGCGGTCCGCGCGCAGGTCGATGGCGAGGCCGCGCATGCCGCGGTTGAACGTGAAGCCGCGCACCCGGAAGGAGTCGCCGGCGGGCGGCTCCACCTTGATCACCGAGGCGCCGAGCTCGGCCAGCAGGCTCCCCGCGTACGGCCCCGCGAGGATCGCGCCGAGGTCGAGCACCTGATACCCGGCGAGGGGGCCGGCCGCGGCGGCGGGCGGGTTTCCGGTGGGCTGCGGCCGGGGGTCCCAGTCCGGCAGATCGTCTTCGTGCTCGGCGAGGCGAGGCGCCGGGGCCTGCACGGAACCCGGCGTACCGGTCAGCACGATCGGCACGCCCGGCATCACGACCCGGCCGCGCTCCGGGTCGTCCACCTCGGCGCGCATACCGATCGCCTTGATCTGCGGGTGGTCGAGCCAGTCGGCACGCTCCAGCAGCGGCCCGGCGGGGACGTCGGCGGCGGCCAGCACCTCCAGCCAGTGCGCGCGCGACGCGGAGCCGAACACCGCCTCGACGCGCTTACGCACCCAGTCGCGGTTCTCCGGCAGCAGCACCTTCTCCAGCTGGCCGCCGAGTCGGGGGTCGTCGAGGACGTCCTCGATGTCCAGCACCTTGAGCAGCTGCGCCTGGAACTTGGGGGTCAGCGCGGCCACGAACATCCACTCGCCGTCGGCGCAGCGGAACCGCGAGTACGACGGGTTCGGGCCGCCGGGGCCGAACGACGCGGTGACCGGCGGGGCGTCGGGGCGGACGGTGAGGTGGGAGGTGAAGGCCTCCATCATCGCGTGCACGCCGCTGACCGTGACGACCTGCCCGAAGCCGGAGGCCCGCCGCTCCAGCAGCGCGGCGAGGCCGCAGGTCGCGCCCCAGATGCCCTGGATGTAGAGCAGCTTGGGGATCACGAACTCGATCGGCCCGCCTTCGAAGGAGGCCTGGCGCAGCGAGACGCCGGTGACGGCGGTGAGCATGCCGTGCGACTCGCCGCCGCCCAGCCAGGGCGCGGGCCCGTGATACGGCGGCAGGTGCAGCACCACCAGGCCGGGGTGGCCGGCGGTGATCGCGTCGACGTCGATGCCGTCCTGGGCCGCGGCATCGCGGTCGCCGATCACCAGCAGGTCGGTGCCCCGTAGCAGCCGGTCCAGGCGGGCACGGTGCGCCGGCTCCGCCGGGTCGGCCACGATGCTCCGTTTACCCCGGTTCCAGGTTGCGAAGCCGGGCTCGGCGCGGGCCGGGTCCCCGCCGGGCGGCTCGACCTTGATCACCTCGGCTCCGAAGTCCGCCATGAACATCGTGGCCACCGGACCGGCGACTCCGGTGCTGAGGTCGAGGACGCGTACACCTTCGAGGGCGCTCATGCAGTTCTCCGCGTTCAGCTTCTTTGGCTCGCATTGATGGAGGCCGCCCCGAATGGCCTTAAAGCAGGCCAAAGAAAACGCGCGCACCGCATTGTGCCGCTCCCCCCGGCTTTTCCTGGGCGATAAAAGTTAGCCAGGCGAAGGATTTCCCGCCGTTGGCGATCGAATCAAAACCGGAGGTACGTGTCAAGAGCGCCCATCGGGACACAATCCACTCATATTGGGCCTGACCTGGCCCTTCACGGTCAGCGCAGCACATCGATCGTCTTCCGCCGGACCAGGTCGACGTCGATCTCGACGCCGAGGCCCGGGCCCTGCGGCGGCCGTACCAGGCCGTCCGGATCGACCTCGATCTCGCGCACCAGGCCGTACTTCTGCGCGGCCCACGTCGCCGCGCAGGTAGTCGGTGGCCCGCTCGCTCGGTGAGCCAGATCGGGTACGCGGCCAGCCCCGCCTCGGGATACTCGGTGGCCATGATCGGGATGTCCAGCTTCTGCCGCAGCTTGACGTAGTTGTTGGTTCGACTGCACCCCGCCGATGCTCACCAGCGTGTCGCAGCCCTGGGCCAGCGCGTCCGCGACGAGGTACTCGAGCTTGCGGGTCTTGTTGCCGCCGTAGGCGATGCCGGAGTTGCAGTCCTCGCGCTTGGCCCACACCTCCGCCCCGCCCAGGTGCGCGGTCAGCCGCTCCAGCCGATGCACCGGCGACGGCCCGAACAACAACGGAAACCGCTCGAACGCAGCAAGTGACACGTGATCCTCCCCTGTCGGCCCACCGACGGCCCCGGGCCCTGGACCGTCCTACTGTGGGTGCCATTCTTCCAACCCGATCACCCGAGAGGCAGGCCGGGCATGGGGCGCGTACTCGTCACCGGAGCCACCGGCGGGATCGGCTCCGCCGTCGTGCGGGCGCTGCGGGCCGGCGGCCACGAGGTCGTCGCGCTCGGGCGCGACCCCGGGCCGCTGAGCGGGCTCGCCGCGCACGGCGTGCACACGCTCATCGCCGACCTGTCCAAGCCCGCCCGGCTGGAGGGCGCGCTCACCGGCCTCGGCGAGCTCGACGCGCTCGTGCACTGCGCGGGCGTGTCCGAGGTGGCGGAAGTGGCCGGCACGGCGGTGAGCACCTGGGACCGTACGCTCACGGTCAACGTGACCGCCGCCGCGGAGGTGACCCGGCTCGCGCTGCCCGGGCTGCGGCGCCGCGCCGGTCATGTCGTGTTCGTCAACGCCGCGCCCGGCATGCGCGGGGTGCCGCGCTGGTCGGCGTACGTGGGGAGCAAGGCGGCGCTGCGCGAGCTCGCCGACTCGCTGCGGGATGAGGAGTCGGCGCACGGCGTGCGGGTCACCACCGTCCTCCCCGGCGGCACCGCCACCGAACTGCTGCGCCGTACGCGCGAGTCGTTCGGCCGCGAGTACGACCCGGGCCGCACGATCCGGCCCGAGTCGCTCGCCGACATGATCGTCTGGGTGCTCGCCGCGCCGCCCGACGCCTACCCCGCCGAGCTCTCGGTTCTCCCCGCTCCGCGGTCGTAGGGGGCGGCGGGCGTCATCACGTCTCGCCTTGGAAGAGGCCGATGAGCTCGCTGCCGCCGAGGAACAGGAACATCAGCAGGATGGCGGCGTACAGGGCGTTGGCGAGCAGTTTGTTCCGGTACGCGGCCTCCACCTTCGCCTTGGAGTTCAGCAGGAAGAGCAGGACGATCACGAGGAACGGCATGGCCAGCGCGCCCAGCGCCGCGTACACGATGACCAGGAAGACCGGCTGGCCGAACAGCAGCAACAGCATCGGCGGGAAGGCCACCCAGGCGAGGAACGCGCGGAACGCCGGAGAGCTGATCTTCGTGTGCTCTTCGGCCTGCTCGTCGGGGATGCCGCGGATCAACCGTACGTAGTCGGCGAACAGGAACGACATGCCGTTCCACGCGCCGACGACGGAGCTGAACGTGGTGGAGAAGAAGCCGATCAGGAACAGCCAGCGGGCGACCGAGCCGAAGCGCTCGCCGAACGGGTCGGCCAGGGCGGCCATCCCCTCGCTGCCGTCGATGCCACGGCCCGTACCGAACAGGAACTCGGTACCGATCACCATCATGGCGAAGACGAAGATGAACGTGAGGATGTACCCCGCGGCCAGGTCGACGCGCATGATCCCGATCCAGCCCGACCCGCGCCAGCCCTTCTCCCGCAGCCAGTACCCGTACGCGGCGAGCGTGAGCGTCGCGCCGACACCGCCGACGATGCCCAGCGCGTACAGGAACGAGCCGCCCGGCGGGAGCGTGGGCACGAAGCCCTGCACGATCTCGATGAAGCTGGGCAGGGTCAGCGCGGCCGCGCCGACGACGCCGATGAACATGGTGCCGACGAGGACCTTCATGACCATCTCGAAGATCCGGTATCGGCCGATGAAGACGATCAGGAAGCCGGCGATGCCCGTCACCACCGCCCAGCCGGCGACCGGCATGACGGGGAACATCTCCGCCAGCGACAGTCCGGTCGCGGAGATCACCGCGCCGCCGAAGACGAAGCCGAGGATGGCGAGGTAGACCACGAAGTACGTGCTGGCGACGCGGCCGAGCGAGTGGATGCCCTGGACCGGGGTCTGCCCGGTGGCCAGATACCAGCGGCCGATCCCCTCGGTCACCGCCCACTTCACGATCGCGCCGACCGCGATCGCCCACGCCAGCGCCATGCCGAACTCGGCGCCTCCGGCGAGCCCGGTGACCATGTCGCCCGCACCCACGCCGACACCCGCGAGGACGAGCCCGGGGCCGAGGACGGCGAGCTTGGTGGACCACGATTTCGGTGTCTCTTCGACCACCGGGTCGTTGGATGCCATGACCTGATCTCCCACCACCGGCCTGGGCCCGGCGTCGACGGTCTGGGACGGCCCCCGAGTTGATCGTGATGTTCTGCTCCGGAATATGAGACGTCCCCCGTCGCGTGTCAACCGAACCCGTCTGCTTTGGCGTGTTATACGGCCGGATGCGCTGAGGGTCCGCTGAGGCGGCCGGGTCCACCGACCTGTTCGGCGCGCGGGTGCTCGCCACGGACCACGCGCGCCGCGAGGTGACGTTCCGGGTCTTCGTCGTCCAGCTTTCCGAACCGCCGGTAGTCGGCCGGGTCCACCACCTCGGCGTGCGCGATGGTCTGGTGCGCCCGGATCTTCGGGTTCTCCCGGCGCGCGTGTGCGAACGCGTCCAGCGCGGTCCGCTCCCGCTCCACCCGGTCGTACAGCCCACCGGGGGACTTGAGCTCGCCCACGCTGGAGGAGAGCGCGAAGTGCGCCCGCGCGGTGAGCCCGCCCGCGTCGCGCAGCGACTGGAAGGTCCGGACCGAGCCGGCCGAGGAACCGGGCACGAAGAAGCTGGTGATGCCCTCCCGGCTGAACTCCTTCATCCGCTCGCCGGCCAGCTTCACCCGGCGCTCCGGCGGCACCGGCGACGGCTCCGGCATCACCGCGAACATCAGCTCGGCGGCGTCGTCCTCGAGCAGTCCGTCCGGCTCGGTGCCCTGCTCGGATCCGGTCGCGGACTCCCCCCGTCCACCACGGCTTCCGTACGATCCCGGCATGGGACGCGTCCGGATCGTCGACGTGGCCGCCGCCGCCGAGGTCTCGCGGGCCACGGTCACGAACGCGCTGAACGGTACGGGCCGGATGAGCGAGGCCACCCGCGCGCACGTCCGCGCCGTCGCGGCGGAGCTCGGTTACCGAAGGCCGGCCGCGCGCTGGGCCTCGCCGTGCCCACCCACGGCGACCTGCGGTGGGACTTCGCGTCGGTGCCGTACTACGCGGAGGTCATCGGCTCGGCGATGGCCGCGGCGCACCGGCGCGGCTACAGCCTCACCGTGCTCCCCGCGGGCGGCCCGTGGCGGTCGCTGGTGCACACCGACGGCGTGCTGCTGCTCGACCCGCCGGCGGAGGATCCGGTGAGCGGCCTGCTCAGGGAGGCGCGGGTGCCGGGCGCACGGCCACCGGCCGCTGATCGTGCCGCACCACGCGCTGCTGCCGACCCGGCTCACCGAGCGCGCGTCGACCCGCCGCCGCACTACGTGATCTTGTGGACCCAGCCGTACGGGTCGGGGCGCTCGCCGAGCTGGATGCCGGTGAGCTCCTCGCGCAGGCGGGTGGTGACCGGGCCGGGTGAGCCGTCGCCGATGGTCCACTCCACGTCCCTGCCCTTGACCCGGTCGACGGGGGTGAGCAGGGAGGACGTGGCGCAGCTGAAAACCTCGGTGAGCGCGCCGGAGGCGGCGTCCGCCCGCCAGTCCGGCACACTCACCCGGCCCTCCTCCACCGGATACCCCAGGTCGCGGGCCAGCGTGATCACCGAGTCCCGGGTCACGCCCGGCAGCAGCGTGCCGGTCAGCGCGGGGGTGACGAGCCGCGACCCGTACACGAAGAACAGGTTGCAGGTGCCCATCTCGTCCACCCACCGGCGCTCCCCCGCGTCGAGCCAGACCACCTGGTCGCAGCCCTGCTCGGCGGCCTGCCGCTGGGCCAGGAAGGTGCCCGCGTAGTTCCCGCCGAACTTGGCCTCGCCGGTGCCGCCGGGCGCGGCGCGCACGTACTCGGTGGACAGCCAGGCGGAGACCGGCTTGACCCCGCCCTTGAAGTACGATCCCGCGGGCGCGGCGATGATCACGAACAGGTACCGCCCGGACGGCCGGTAGACGCCCAGCGAGGGCTCGGTGGCGACCATGAACGGCCGCACGTACAGGCTGTGTCCCGGGTGCTCCGGCACCCAGTCCCGGTCCGTGCCGACGAGCAACTCCAGCGCGGCGAGGAAGTCCTCCTCGGGCAGGGCCGGCATCGCGATGCGCGCGGCGGACCGGTTCAGCCGCCGGGCGTTGGCATCGGGGCGGAACGCCACCACCGAGCCGTCCGGCCGGCGGTAGGCCTTCAGCCCTTCGAAGATCGCCTGCCCGTAGTGGAAGACCTGGGCGGAGGGGGCCAGCGGTAGCGGCCCGTACGGTTCGAGCCGCGCGTCATGCCAGCCGCGTTCGGCGTCCCACCTGATGGTGATCATGTGGTCGGTGAACACCTGGCCGAACGGCGGGTCCTTCACCAGGCGGGCGCGCTCGCGATCCGGGACCCGCTCCGCGGGCCGTACGGAGAACTCCAGGGACATGCGGAACCTCCGGGGTGAGTCACGGCCACTCGGTGAGGCGGCGCAGCGCGGTGGTCCGGCCGCCGGTGACCTCCAGGACGACGGCGCCCAGCGCGATCTCCCCGTCGCGCGGGGTGGGCAGCGCGTACGCGAACGGGTCGCCGAGCGTGCGGAGCCCGTCCACGAACCCCTCGTACGCGAAGCCCTGCACCCCGCCCGTCGGGCCGGTCATCCCGACGTCGGTGACGAATCCGGTGCCGCCGGGCAGCAGGTGCAGCGGGATCGTGGGCTCGTGGGTGTGCGTGCCGAGCACCGCCGCCGCCTCGCCGTCCACCGCGCGGGCGAAGATCTGCTTCTCGATCACGCTCTCGCCGTGGTAGTCCACGATCACCGTGCCGTGCCGCGGCGCGGCCGCCCAGGACCGGAACGGATGCAGGTAGCGGCCGGCGGTGGCCCGTACGTGCGCCATCGACGCCCGGTCCGCGAGGTTCAGCACGGTCACGGCCTCGGCGCCGACCGCGGTCTCCACGTCGACGTGCACCACGCCCCGCCCCGGGACGCCGTCGGCGACGTTGTACGGGCGCACCGCGCGCGGGTGGGCGAGCGCGGCCACCGAGTCCGCGCTGTCCCAGGAGTGGTTGCCACCGGTGATCACGTCCACCCCGGCGTCAACCAGCCGGTCCGCCTGCTTGGCGGTCATGCCGAGGCCGTTGGGCGCGCAGTTCTCCGCGTTGGCGATGGTGAGGTCGATCGCGTGCGCACGCCGCAGTTCCGGCACGGCGTCGATGACCGCCTCGGCCGCCGCGGCCCCGACAATGTCCCCGAAGAAAAGTATGTTCATGACCTCGCACTCCCGCGCGTTCGGTTCGCCGCCAGCGAGTCTTCCATTCCCTCAACAAAGGCACCATCCGCCTAAATGGAAATGGCGGCTACGACCTTCGGCACATGCGCGCTACACCCAGAGTGCCAATATGGATTGGCACCGAAACCCACCTTGCGACGACCGTAAGTCCCTGCCTAATGTCCAATTGTTTGAAACCGCTTCTGCACGTCATTGTCGGCGAACAAAAGGAGACAGGCAGCATGACCGCAAACGGTTCCCGACGGCCGACCATCGCCTTCATGAGCGACCTGGGCGTCACCGACGACTCGGTCGCCCAGTGCAAGGGGCTCATGCTGAGCATCTGCCCGGACGTCAACATCATCGACATCTGCCACACGATGACCCCGTTCGACGTCGTCGAGGGCGCCCGCTACATCGTCGACCTGCCGCGTTACTTCCCTGAGGGCACGGTCTTCGCCACCACGACCTACCCGGCCACCGGCACCACCGCCCGCTCGGTCGCGATCCGCCTCAAGCGCGCCGCGCTCGGCGGCGCGCGCGGGCAGCTGGCCGGCTCGGGCAAGGGCTTCGAGCGCGCCGAGGGCGCCTACATCTACATCGCGCCCAACAACGGCCTGCTCACCCGGGTCATCGAGGAGCACGGCTACCTGGAGGCGTATGAGGTCAGCTCGACCGACGTGATCCCCGAGCGCCCTGAGCCGACCTTCTACAGCCGGGAGATGGTGGCCATCCCGTCCGCGCACCTGGCGGCCGGCTTCCCGCTGGAGAAGGTGGGACGCAAGCTGGAGGACCACGAGATCGTCCGGTTCGAGCAGAAGAAGGGCGCCGTCGCGGGAGAGGCCCTGGTCGGCGAGGTCTCCGCGATCGACCACCCGTTCGGCAACGTCTGGACCAACCTGCACCGCACCGACCTGGAGAAGGCCGGCATCAAGTACGGCACGCCGATGAAGATCGTGGTGGACGGCGTGCTCCCGTTCGAGCTGCCGCTGTCGCCGACGTTCGCCGACGCCGAGGGCCCGGGCGCCCCGGTGGCGTACCTGAACAGCCGCGGCTACCTGTCCGTGGCCAGGAACGCGGCGAGCCTCGCGTACCCGTACAACCTCAACGCCGGAATGTCCGTACGGGTCACCACGGCCTGATCCGGGATCCCCTCACCCGCCCGCGCCGTCCGCCGCCGCGCCCCCGCGGCGGCGGCCGGCGCCGCGGCGTCCTCACCCTCTGAAAGGCGCTCCCCATGGCCCTGTCCACGGCGGACGTGGCGCATGTCCTCGTCGCGCTGACGCTGCTCGTTCTCGCCGCCCACGTCGTCGGCCACGTGTTCGGCGTACTGCGGCAGCCGCCGGTGATCGGCGAGATTTTGGGCGGGCTGCTGCTCGGGCCGAGCGTGCTCGGCCTGATCGACCCCGGTCTGGAGGCGCGACTGTTCCCCGCGGAGGGACCCGCGGCCGCGGTGCTCGGCGCGATCTACGAGCTGGGCCTGGTGTTCCTGATGTTCCTCGCGGGCGGGGAGCTGCGCGCGGCGGGGAACCCGTCGGAGCGCCGTACGGTGCTCGGCGTGACGGTGGCCGGCCTGGTGCTGCCGTTCGCCGTGGGGCTGGGGGCGGCCCAGCTGTTCGACCCTGCCTCGCTGTCCGGGCCGAACGGCTCCACCACCACGTTCGGCCTCGTCTTCGCGATCGCCGTGGCGGTCACGAGCATCCCGGTGATCTCCCGGATCCTGCTCGACCTGGGCCTGCTCGACACAACCTTCGCGCGGATCGTGCTGTCGGTGGCGGTGCTCGAGGACATCGTGCTGTACGTGCTGCTGGCGGTGCTGCTCGGGCTCGTCCAGGCGAGCACCGGCGACGCCTTCGGGCTGTGGTCGATGACCGGCGTCACCTCGGTGGGCTGGAGCGCCGCCTACTACGTGGTGATCTCCGTCGTCTTCCTCGGCCTCTTCCTGGCCGGCGGCGGCGCGTTCTTCCGCTGGATGGCGCGGCAGCGGGTGAACCTGCTGGAGCGGCACAACCCGACGGCCTTCCGGATCGCGTTCCTGTTCGTGGTGGTGCTGGCCAGCGTGGCGCTGGGGATCAACCCGGTGTTCGGCGCGCTGATGGCCGGGGTCAGCGTGGCGCGCGCGGACGGCGCCGCCGGCGCGGCGTCCGAGAGCACCCCGGGTTCCCACCCGTGGCAGGCGATCCGGCGCTTCTCCCTCGCCTTCTTCGTGCCCGTCTATTTCGCCCTCGTGGGCGTCCAGATCGACGTGATCAACAATTTCCCGGTGCTTTTCTTCATCGTCTTCACCGTGCTCGCGTGCGCGGTCAAACTGGTGAGCGTCTGGATCGGTGCGCGGCTCTCCGGAGAGAGCCGGGAGTCGGCACTGAACCTCGCCGTCGTGATGAACGCGCGGGGCGGCCCGGGAATCGTCCTGGCGACGGTGACGCTGAGTGCCGGAATCATCAACGACGAGTTCTTCACCGTTCTGGTGCTGTTCTCGATATTCACTTCTCAGGCGGCCGGAATCTGGCTCGATCGGAAATTTCGGCCACAGGACGGAACGAGGGATGACGATGCGCGAACGGCGGAGCCGGAGCCTGTACGAGGGACGTGACCGCGCCCCCGCGCGCGCGTTCCTGCGCGCGATCGGGCACACGGACGAGGACATGGCGCGGCCGGTGGTCGGCGTGGCCCACTCGTGGATCGGCACCATGCCCTGCAACTTCACACACCGCCGGATCGCCGAGCACGTGGCCCGGGGCGTACGGGCCGCCGGCGGCACGCCGATGGAGCTCAACACCATCGCGATCTCCGACGTGGTCACCATGGGCACCGAGGGGATGAAGACCTCCCTGGTCAGCCGCGAGGTGATCGCCGACTCGATCGAGCTGGTGGCGCGCGGGCACATGTTCGACGCGCTCGTCACGATCGTGGGCTGCGACAAGACCATCCCGGCGGCCGCGATGGCGCACGCCAGGCTGGACGTGCCCGGCCTCGTCGTCTACTCCGGGCCCACGCTGCCCGGCCGGTTCGCCGGCGGCGACGTCACGATCGCGACCGTGTTCGAGGCGGTCGGCGCGAACGCCTCCGGCAGGATGACCGACGCCGAGCTGCGCGACCTGGAGGAGCACGCCTGCCCGGGCGCGGGCGCCTGCGGCGGGCAGTACACCGCGAACACGATGGCGATGGCGCTGGAGTTCCTCGGGCTGTCCCCGCTCGGCACGATGGGCACCCCCGCCGTGGCGGCGGAGCGCGACGCGATGGCCGCGGACGCGGGCCGTACGGCGATGCGGCTGTTCGAGGCGGACCTGCCGCCGAGCCGCATCCTCCGGCCCGCGGCGTTCCGCAACGCGATCGCCGCCGGCGTGGCCACCGGCGGCTCCACCAACCTCGTGCTGCACCTGCTCGCCATCGCCCGGGACGCGGGCGTGCCGCTGGACCTGGAGGAGTTCCACGCGGTGAGCGAGCGCACCCCGATCATCGCGGACCTGCTGCCGCACGGCCGGTACAACGCCGTCGACCTGCACCGGGCGGGCGGCAGCCGGCTCGTGGCCCGCCGCCTCATCGACACCGGGCTGGTCGACGGCACGGCGCTCACCGTCACCGGCCGCACCATCGGCGAAGAGGCCGAGGGGGCCGTAGCGGCCCCGGGCCAGGACGTCGTCGCATCGGTGGAGCGCCCCCGGCACCCCACCGGCGGGCTCGCCGTGCTGCGCGGCAGCCTCGCCCCGGACGGCTGCGTGGTGAAGACCGCGGGCTGCGCGACGCTCCGGCAGCGCGGCCCGGCCCGGGTGTTCGACCGGGAGGAGGACGCCATGGCCGCGGTGCAGCAGGGGCGGGTCGTGGCCGGCGACGTGGTGGTCATCCGGTACGAGGGCCCGCGTGGCGGTCCCGGCATGCGGGAGATGCTCGGGGTCACCGCGGCCCTGGTCGGACGCGGGCTCGGCGGCGACGTCGCGCTCGTCACCGACGGCCGGTTCTCCGGCGCCACCCGCGGCCTGATGGCCGGGCACGTGGCGCCCGAGGCCGCCGCCGGCGGGCCGATCGCGCTCGTCGAGGAGGGCGACCGGATCACCGTCGACGTGGCCGCCCGCCGGGTGGATCTGGAGGTGCCCGCCGAGGTGCTGGCGCGGCGGCGGGCGGCCTGGTCCGCGCCGGCCGGCCGGTACACCGGGGGCGTCATGGCGAAGTACCGCTCGCTCGTCGGGTCGGCGGCGTACGGCGCCGTCACCGCGCCCGTCGAGCCGGAGAAGGAGCCGGCATGGCACGACTGAACGGAATGTCCTGTGTGATCACCGGCGCGGCCAAGGGCATCGGCCGCGCGACCGCCGAGCTGTTCGCCCGGGAGGGCGCGCGGCTCGTGCTCACCGACGTGGACGCCGAGGGCCTCACCAAACTCGCCGCCGAGCTGCCCGGGGCGGTCACCGTCACCGGGGACGTGTCCCGGCCGGAGGATGCGCGTTCGATGATCCGCGCGGCCGTGGACGCGTACGGCCGGATCGACGTCCTCGTCGCGAACGCCGGGGTCATCCCGCTGCTGGACATCGTCTCCGCGACCCCGGAGGACTGGGACGCGGTGATGGCGGTGGACGGCCGCGGCATGTTCCTCACCTGCAAGTACGCGGTCGAGGAGATGTCCCGGGGCGGCGGCGGGGCGATCGTCTGCCTGTCCTCCATCTCCGGTATGGCCGGACAGTCCGGGCAGGCCACGTACGGCCCCGCCAAGTTCGTCGCCACCGGCCTGACCAAGCATCTCGCCGTCGAGTGGGCGGACCGGGGCATCCGCGTCAACGCGGTCGCCCCGGGCACGATCCGCACCGAGCGGGTCCGGCGGCTGCCGGACGAGCCCGGCGGCGCGGAGTACCTGGCGGAGATCGAGAAACAGCACCCTATGGGCCGCCTGGGCGACCCCGCCGAGGTGGCGGCCGCGATCCTGTTCCTCGCCTCCCCTGAGGCCTCCTTCGTCACCGGGGCCGTCCTGCCCGTCGACGGTGGTTATCTGGCTCGGTGATCCCTCCGGTTCTCGGTGATCCCTCCGGTTCGGGTCAGCAGCGGTCGAAGAAGCGGTCCAGGACCCGTACGCCGAACTGGAGGGCCTCCACCGGGACGCGTTCGTCCACGCCGTGGAAGACGCCCGGGAAGTCGAAGTCGGCGGGGAGCCGGAGGGGCACGAAGCCGTAGCAGGCCATGCCCAGGCGGCTGAAGTGCTTGGCGTCCGTACCGGCGGACAGCAGGTACGGCACCACGAGCCCGTCCGGGTCCTCGTCCTCCAGGCTGGAGCGCATGGCGTCGGTGATCTCGCCGTCGAAGGCGGTCTCCACGGCGATGTGCCGGATGATCGTCTCCCTCCGCACGCCGTCGCCGAGCAGCTCGTCGAACTGCTCGTAGAACTCCTCCTCGTAGCCGGGGAGGAAGCGGCAGTCGATCTCCGCCGCGGCCTCCGCCGGGATCACGTTGGTCTTGAACCCGGCCTCCAGGCGGGTCGGCGTGGCCGTGTTGCGGAGGGTCGCGCCGACGATGCGTTCCACCGGGCCGAGGGCCTTGAGCAGGGGCTCCGGTTCCTTCGGGTCGAAGGGGAGGCCCAGCTCGCCCGCGAGGGTCTCCAGGAACGTCCGTACCGAGGGGGTGAGCCGCAGCGGGAAGCGGTGGCGGCCGATCCGCGCGATCGTCTCGGTGAGCTCGGTGACGGAGTTGGCCGGGTTCAGCATGGAGCCGTGGCCGGCCACGCCCTCGGCCGTCACCCGGAACCAGACGAGGCCCTTCTGCGCGCTCTCCACCAGGTAGAGACGCCGGCCGGTGGGCAGCGTCGCGGAGTAGCCGCCCACCTCGCCGATGGCCTCGGCGCACCCGTGGAACAGGTCCGGGCGCTGCCGGGCGAGCCAGCCGGCGCCGGCGTCGCCCCCGTTCTCCTCGTCGGCCACGAAGGCCAGCACGACGTCACGGGGCGGCGGCCGGTTCTCCCGGCGCCGCTGCGTCACGACGGCCAGCACCATGGCGACGAAGTTCTTCATGTCCACGGCGCCGCGGCCCCAGACGCAGTCCTCGATGACCTCGCCGGAGAACGGGCCGTACCGCCACTCCGAGGCCTCCGCCGGGACCACGTCGGTGTGCCCGTGGACGAGCAGCGGGGGGCGGTCCGGGTCCAGGCCGGGCCAGCGCACGACGGCGTTGGCCCGGCCCGGCCGGGGTTCGATGATCTCCGATTCCAGACCTACGTCCCCCAGGGCGGTGGCGACGTACTCCGCCGCGGATCTCTCGCCGGGTCCGTCGTCGTCGCCGTAGTTGGACGTGTCGAACCGCAGGAGGTCGTGGAGCATGGTGACCACGTCCTCCTCCGCCGAGCGGTCCGACATCAGGTGGGGTTCGGCGACCATCAGGGGGTCCTCCTCTGGTCGGATTCGGGGGCTTGACCGGCCGCGCCGGGCGCCCCGGGTTCACCGTCCGGCGGGTCGTCCTCCGCCGGGTTGGCGACCTCGAGCGCGATGCCCGTGGTGGCCGGCCCCAGCACCAGGACGTCCACGATCAGCAGGCCCAGAGCGATGGCCACGATCGTGAAGACCGCGCCCGGGCCCTGGGAGTCCAGCACCGGGATGAGGATGAACGGCAGGGCACCGGTGACGATCCTGCTGATCGAGTACGCGGCGCCCGCCGCGGTGGCGCGCAGCGCCGTCGGATAGATCTCGCCGAGATAGACGTGGAAGGCGTTGGAGAACACGTTGCTGATCACGGTGAACGCGAAGCCCCAGGCGACGATCCACACGGCGCTGGTGGCAAAGCCGAACAGCAGGCCGAACGCGGCCATGCCGAACGCCGTGGCGGCGATGAGGTTCTTGCGTTCGAACCGTTCGATGATCGGCAGCGAGAGCGCCGACCCCAGCGGGTACCCGATGTAGACGAACGCCAGGAATGCCAGGGAGCCGACGATGTCGTATCCCTTGGAGAGCAGCACCAGCGGGGCCAGCGAGCCGAATCCGTAGTAGCCGAACACCTCGAGCGCGTTCAGCACCCACAGCATGAACGTGCGCTTGGCGTACCGGCCGACGAACAGGGACCGTACGGGCAGCCGGCGCTGCGGGACCGTGCGCTCCGCGGTGTTCGGCTCGGGCAGCTCGTGGCCGGCCTCGCGGGCCAGCCGCTCCCACTTGGTGACGATCTCGTCCGCCTCCTGGGTACGGCCCACCGATTCCAGCCAGCGCGGCGACTCGGGCAGGAACTGCCGCAACACCCAGACCAGCAGGGCGCCGAGACCGCCGAGCAGGAACAGCCAGCGCCAGCCCTCCAGGCCGAGCGGTGACAGCGGCACGAGCCAGTAACCGAGGAACCCGGCCGCGGGCACGCCCATGAACGCGAGCGTGTACGCCCACGCGAGGAAACGGCCGCGCTTGCGGGCGGGCATCAGGTCCGACAGGTACGCGTCGGCGAGCGCCAGCTCGGGGCCGAGGCCGAGCCCGGCGATGAACCGGGCGGCGATCAGCACCTCGACGTTGGGCGCGAGCCCGCCGACGACCGAGAAGATCGAGTAGATCGCCAGGTTGAGCATGAACGCCCGGCGGCGGCCCAGCCTGTCGGCGAGCCGGCCGAACGTGATGGCACCGATGAACTGGCCGAGGAACACGCTGGCCAGTACGAGAGCCAGTTCCTCAGAGGAAAGCTGGAAATCCTCCCTGAGCACGGCCGAGAGCGTCCCGGTCAGGAAGATCTCGTACACGTCGAAGAACAGGCCGAGGCCGATGATCCCGACGGCCAGCAGGTGCACCCTCGTGATCGGCAGCCGATTGAGCCGTGCGGCTATCGAGACGGAATCGGAATAGGTATCTGTCATAGGACGCGCCCTCTCCGGGCAGACCGACAACATTTCGCGGCCGACCGACCGCGCTACGTGTTCGGACGAGCAATTGTGAGTGCGGGTTAACGATGCGGGCTTAACTGTGAGGATGGGTTAAGGCTGGGACGGCGGCCGGGGTTAACATAAGCGCGCGGCTCGTGCAACCGCCGTTTTGGTACATCAGTGTTGGACGATGGCGGCTCCCTTACACCGAGAATGGATTCCTGCCATAATGGCAAGCGTTCGGCCAAGCCCTTCTGAAATTCAGGAATCTCGCAGCGCCGGGGTAACCGATGCAGGAATCCGCCAGGGATCTCGACGAGCTCGACCTCGCGCTGATCAACGCCCTGCAGATCGCGCCGCGGGGCTCGTGGCGGCTGATCGGGGACGTGCTCGAGGTGGACCCGGTCACCGTCGCGCGGCGCTGGGAGCGGCTGTCCCGGAAGGGGCTGGCCTGGGTCACGGCGTACGGGTCCTCCTCGCTGATGCGCAGCATGTCGTTCGCCCTCGTCGCGGTGACCTGCGCGGCCGACCACGTCTGGTCCGTGGCCGAGGCGCTGCTCGACGACCCGCACGCGGTGACGATCGCGCACACGGTCGGAACCTGTGACCTGCTCGTCACGGTCTGGACCCCGGACCTGCCCACGCACTCCCGGTACCTGCTCGGCCGGCTGAACCGGCTGCCCGGCGTGATCACCTGCCGCACCTCGGTGGCGAGCGACATGTTCATCGAGGGCAGCCGGTGGCGGCTGCACGCGCTGGCCCCGGCGCAGCGGGCGCGGCTCGCCCCGGCGACGGCCGCCGGGCACATCCCGGACATACTGCGGCCGGAGGACCGGGAGCTGGTGGTCGCGCTGAGCACCGACGGGCGGGCCTCGTACAAGGACCTCGCCTCGCTCACCGGGGCCAGCGCCAGCACGGTGCGCCGGCGGCTCGACCGGCTGGTGGACAGCAAGGCGCTGGCGCTGCGCTGCGAGGTGGCGCGCTCGGTCTCCGGTCAGCCGGTATCGGCCACGCTGTGGATCGAGGTGACCGGGCTGGACCTGCGGGACGCCGCGGCCCGCCTGGCGCAGCTGCCGCAGGCGCGGATGTGCGCGGCCGTGGTCGGCGGCAGCGACCTCGCGCTCACCGTCTGGGTGCGCTCGGTGGAGGAGCTGCAGCCGCTGGAGATGGAGATCAGGCACCGCATCCCCGGGGTCGCGGTGACCGAGCGCACGCTGACGTTGCGGCACCTCAAGCTGATGGGCCGGGTGCTGTGCGACGACGGCCGGGCCGAACGGGTGGTGCCACTGGACATCTGGCGGGACCCCGCGCCGCTGGGCGGCCGGGCCTACCCGGAAGGGTGGAGCAGCCCGATCCCGCGGGGGGTCGCCCAGGAGGTCACGGCCGGGAACGGGCGGCCGCGGCCACTCGCGCGAAGCCGGCGTGGATGATCTGGCTGTCCACGCCGCAGGCGACGACGCCGACGCCGAGGCCCCACCAGTCCCGGGCGCGCTCGGGCTCCGCGGCGAAGACCGCGGTGGCGGTGTCGCGGGCGGCGGCCTTGGCGGCGACGTCCTCCAGCGCCGCGCGCACCCGCGGGTGGTCGGTCTGCCCCGGCACGCCCATGGAGTGCGACAGGTCCACCGGGCCGAGGAAGATCGCGTCCAGCCCCGGGACCTCGAGGATCTCCGGTACGGCGGCCACGCCCGCGGTCCCCTCGATCATCACCAGCACGGCGACCTCCCGGTTCGCGGTGGCGAACCAGCCTGGCACGGTGCCGTAGCCGGAGGCGCGGACCCAGGGATGCGCGCCGCGCTCCCCCTCGGGCGCGAAGCGCGCCGCCGCGACGACCGTACGGGCCGCGTCCGCCGAGGTCACCTGGGGGACCAGCACCCCGTCGGCGCCCGCGTCGAGGGCCGCGCCGATCGCGTCGGGGTCGAGGCCGGGGACCCGGACCACCGCCCACAGCCCGCGGGCGCGCGCCGCCACCAGGCCGTCGCGCACCGACTCCAGGCCGAACGGGCCGTGCTCCATATCGATGATCACGAAGTCCAGGCCGGCCAGCGCGATCAGCTCCACGACCTCGGTCGACGGGATGACGCAGAACGTACCGAGCAGCTCCTCGCCCGCCGCCATGGCCCGCCGCAACCCGCGCGGGCCGTCGGCGCCCTGCCCGAGCGGGCCGTCGGCATCGGACCCGCGCGGGCGGCCGGCGCCGGGCCCGGTCACCGGGCCGCTCCGCCCCGGGCCCCGGCCTCGGCGGCCGCGGTGTCTCCGGTCCCGCCCGTGGTCGCGGCGGTGGTGGGCAGGTGCGGCTCGACGTCGGCCGCGCTGCCGAGGCCGTACGTGCCGGCCAGGTCGGCGAGGAAGCCGGCCTTGTCCACGCGGTAGTCCTGCGGGCCGGCGCCGCCCAGCACCAGGGTGGCGAGCGCGCAGCCGACCTGCGCGGCGCGCTCCAGCGACAGGTCCCACGCGAGGCCGGCCAGCATCCCCGCGCGGAACCCGTCGCCCACCCCGGTGGGGTCGGCGATGGCGCCGGCGGGCACGGCCGGGACCTCGGCCGGCGCGGCGCCGCGCGACTCGATCCGTACGCCGTCGGCGCCCCGGGTGGTCACCCACTGCGCCACCCGGTCCCGGATCTCGGTCTCGGACCAGCCGGTCTTCTCCCCCAGCAGGGCCCGCTCGTAGTCGTTCGTGAACAGGTACGTCGCGCCCTCGACCAGGCTCTTGATGGCGTCCCCGTCCAGGCGCGCGAGCTGCTGGGACGGGTCCGCGGCGAACGGGAGGCCGTGCGTGCGGCACTCCTCGGCGTGCCGCAGCATCGCGTCCGGGTCGTCGGCGCCGATCAGCACCAGGTCGAACCGCCCGGTGCGCTCGGCCACCGCCCCGAGGGAGATCTCCGCGGCCTCGCTCATCGCCCCCGGGTAGAAGGTCGCGATCTGATTCTGCACGGCGTCGGACGTACAGATGAATCGCGCCGTGTATTCGGTGGCGGAAACCCGCACGGCGGAGGTGTCCACGCCCTCCCGCTCCAGCTCCGCGCGGTATTCCGCGAAGTCACGGCCGGCCGCGCCGACGAGCTTCGGAGAATGCCCGAGGCGGGCCAGGCCGAGCGCGATGTTCGCACCCACTCCGCCAGGCCGCACGGTGAGGCTCGAGGCGAGAAAGGACAGCGACACCCGGTCCAGGTGGCCGTCCACGAACTGCTCGGTGAACCGCCCCGGAAAGGACATCAGATGGTCGGTCGCGATGGACCCGGTAATCGCGATGTTCATGGCGGCTCGCTCCTCGGGGAATCGGTGCCGCCAAAAGTGTCGGACGCGCTCAGTGACGGAGCATCGCCGGAACGTCGCATTCGTGGCTACGACGTTTCGCACAGCGCCATTGCGTCATTTGTCCGTATGACGATCTCGGCCGAATCCATAGCGTGAGGGGACCCAGACCCCGGCGATGTGGAAGGGCCCTGCCATGACGGCCGATATCGAACAGCACGAAACCACTCAACGTCAGGCGTTCGATCTCTTCGAGGGTTACGCGCTGAGCAGCGTGCTCGCGTCCTTCGAGATGACCGGGCTGCTGCCCGCGCTCGAGGGGGAAGGGCTGGACCTGGAGACGATCACCGGCCGCGGCTCCGACGCGGTCGCGCTCGCCCGGGCCTGCCTCGACTACCTGGAGGTGCGCGGCGTGGTCGAGCGGGACGGCGCCCGGCACACGCTGACCCCGTACGGCCGCGCGGTCTGCGCCGACAAGGGCTACCTGGTCTGGCTGGTCGGCGGGTACGGTGAGCCGCTGCGCCGGCTCGACGGCTTCCTGAGCGGAGAGAAGCACTACGGCACCCACCACCCGCGGGACGGGCGCTGGGTCGCCGACGGCGCCGCCATGCTCGGCCGGGCCGACGTCGTGCCGCACGCCATGGCGCTGCTGGAGAGCATCCGCTTCGGGCACGTGCTCGATCTCGGCTGCGGCAACGCGCGATTCCTGCTCAACGTCTGCTCGCGGTTCGGCGCCACCGGCACCGGCGTGGACATCAGCCCCGAGGCCTGCGCCGAGGCGGAGAAGGGCATCAAGGCGGCGGGCCAGGGCGGCAGGGTGAGCGTGGTCCAGGGGGACGCCGGCGACCTCGCCGCGATCGCGCAGCTCGCGGAGACCGACCTGGTGGTGACGTTCTTCCTGCTGCACGAGATCCTCGCGTCCGGCCGGGACGCGCTGGTGGACTGGCTGCGGGATCTGGCGGGCCGGCTCCCCGAAGGGGCGTACCTGCTGGCCGCCGAGGTGCAGCCGCCGGTGGGCGGGCAGGGCCGGGAGCTGTTCACGCCCGAGTTCACGTTCGTGCACGCGCTGATGCGGCAGCGGCTGATCTCCGGCCCCGAGTGGCGGGACGCGCTGACCGAGAGCGGCTTCCACGTGCGCCGGCTCGCGGACGACGCGATGCCCGGCGGCATCCTCGTACTGGCCCAGAAGGCGGCGGCGTCATGAGCGGAAACGGACGGGTGAACCCCGAGGAGATCGCGGGCCGGCTGGAGGACGCCTGGCGCGACCGGCGGCCCATCCCGCCGCTCAGTGAGTCGCTGGGGCTGGACTCCGCGGAGACCGCGTACGCGATCCAGACCGCCTGGTCGCGGATGCGGCTGGCCGGTGGCGAGCGGGTGCTCGGCCACAAGATCGGTCTGACCAGCCAGGCCATGCGCGACCAGCTCAGCGTGCACGAGCCCGACTACGGCCAGCTCTGGGAGTCGCGGTTCTACCCCGCCAAGGACGGCACGGTCACGGTGCCGGCCGGGGTGTTCGTGCAGCCCCGGGTGGAGTCCGAGCTCGCGTTCCTGCTCGGCGCGCCGCTGGAGGGCACCGGCATCACCCGTGACCAGGTGGTCGCGGCCACCGAGGCGGTGGCGGTGTCCATCGAGATCATCGACAGCCGGATCACCGACTGGCGGATCCGCCTGGTGGACACGGTCGCCGACAACGCCTCCTACGGCGCGTTCACGCTCGGCCCGTGGGACCCCGAGCTGGTCACGGCCGACCTGCGCACGCTCGGGATGATCGTGACCCGCAACGGCGGCACCGAGGTGGAGGCCGTGGGGCACGCGGTGCTCGGAGACCCGTACCTGGCGGTGGCCTGGCTGGCCAACAAGCTGAACGGGCTCGGCACCGCCGTGAAGGCCGGCGACATCGTGCTCTCCGGCTCGCTCGGGAAGGCGATCCCGGCCGCGCACGGCGACACGTTCACGGTGGAGACGTACGGCCAGCCCGCGCTCACCGCGATCTTCGGCTGAGGAGGAGCAGGGATGGACGGGACGCGGATCCGGGCGATGTTCGCGGTGATCGACGCCCAGGACTGGGCGGCGCTGCCCGGCTTCTTCCACCCCGAGGTGGTCTATGAGCGGCCGGGCTTCCCGCCGCTGCACGGGCTGGACCGGGTGATGCGCTTCTACCACGAGGAACGCAAGATCACCCGATCCGTCCACCACATCGAGGCCACCGCGGTCGAGGACGGCCGGGCCGCCTGCTGGGGCCGGGTGGAGTGCGAGCTGCCCGACGGGTCGGAGACGACGGTGGGCTTCGCCGACGTCTACACCTTCGAGGGCGACCGCATCCACCTCCGCCGCACCCACTTCTTCGTCCCGTCCGTCTAACGGAGGTCGATGGCGATGTGGCCGGCACCGAGGGGGACCTGTTCGGCGGAGTCGGCCACCGGCCCTACGCTCAGCTCGTCGGCGAGCACGTTCCGCGCGATCGCCGGGGCGTGCTCGGTGAGCATCACCGCGATGTCACCCTCCGGGTCGTCCTTCACCGCGAGCAGCACCGCCACCCGGTCCGCGAAGCCGAAGCCGTGCCGCTTGCGGAGGTCGTTGACGAGCCGGATCAGCTCCCGGGCCAGGCCCTCGCGGCGCAGCCCCGGGTCGACGGCCACGTCCAGGGCGATGCTGTACGGGCCGTCCCGGTTCACCTGCCAGCCCACCACCGGCACCTCGCTGACCTGCAGGTGGTCCGGCTCCAGGGCCACGGTCTCGCCGTCGGCCACGACCTCCAGCGGCCCGTCCCCGTCCATCGCCGCGGCGAGCACCTCCGGGTCAGCGGCCCGGATCGCCTCCGCCACGGCCTTCGTACGCTTCCCGAAGGTGGCGCCCAGCGCGCGGAAGTTCGGCTTCACCGCGTGCGAGACGGGGCCCGACCCGGCGCCCGCCGACTGAATCTCCTTCACGTTCAGCTCGGCCGCGATCACCGGCTTGACCTCGCCGAACCGGTCCTGGAGGCCTCCGGGGACGGCGACGATGGCGCGGCGGAGCGGCTGCCGTACGCCGATGCCGGCGTTGCTCCGGGCCTCCCGGCCCAGCGTGACGAGCCGCCGCGCCGCCTCCACCGCCGCCCGCAGCCCGTCGTCGGCCACCGACGTGTCGCCCGCCGGGAACGGGGTCATGTGCACCGACGCCGGCGCCCCGGGGTCGGCCGAGCGCGCCAGGTTCTGGTACAGCGTCTCGGCCAGGAACGGTGTCACCGGGGCGAGCAGCCGCGCGAGCGTGACGAGGCAGGTGTGCAGGGTGGCGAACGCGGCGCCGGAGTCGCCGCCCGGCGCGTCGGGATCGGTGTTCCAGAACCGGTCCCGGCTGCACCGCAGGTACCAGTTGGACAGGTCGGACACGAAGCCCGACAGCCGCCGCCCGGCCGCGGTCACGTCGAAGTCGGCCAGCGCCGCGTCCACCGCGGCGGTCACGTCGGCCAGCTCCGCCAGAACGTACCGGTCGAGCACCGGGCGCTCGGCGGGCGGCGGTGCGGCGCGGTCCGGCGTCCAGCCGTCCAGCCTGGCGTAGGTGACGAAGAAGTAGTACGTGTTCCAGAGCGTGAGCAGGACCTTGCGGGTGGCCTCCTCCAGCGCCTTGTCGCCGACCCGGCGGGACTGCCACGGGTTGCCCTCCACCAGCAGCACCCAGCGCAGCGCGTCGGCGCCGTACCGGCCGACGAGATCCCACGGGTCCAGCACGTTGCCGGCGGACTTGGACATCTTGCGTCCGTCCTCGTCGACGATGTGGCCGAGGCAGAGCGAGCGCACGTACGCGGTGTGGCCGAAGAGCAGCGTGCCGACCGCCTGCAGGGAGTAGAACCAGCCGCGGGTCTGGTCGATGGCCTCGCAGATGTAGTCGGCGGGGTAGGCGGCGGCGAACCGCTCCTCCGAGCCCGGCGCGTGCGGGTAGCCGAACTGGGCGAACGGCATGGCGCCGGAGTCGTACCAGGCGTCGATCACCTCCGGCACCCGGGTCATCGTGCCGCCGCAGCCGCGGCAGCCGAGGGTGATGTCGTCCACGTACGGCCGGTGCGGGTCGAGTGCGGACAGGTCCCGCCCGGCCAGCTCCCCGAGCTCGGCGAGCGAGCCCACCGCGGCGATCTCGTCGCAGCCGTCGCACCGCCACAGCGGCAGCGGGGTGCCCCAGTACCGCTCCCGGGACAGCGCCCAGTCCACGTTGTTGGCCAGCCAGTCGCCGTACCGGCCGTCGCGGATGTGCGCGGGCCGCCAGTCCACCTCGGCGTTGTCGGCGAGGAAGGTCTCGCGGAACCGGGTGGTGGCGATGAACCAGGAGGGCTTGGCGTAGTAGAACAGCGGCGAGTCGCAGCGCCAGCAGAACGGGAACGTGTGCCGGTACGTGCCCTCCCCGGTGAGCAGGTCGTTCTCCCGCAGGGAGTCGATGATGAGGGCGTCGGCGTCCCGGATGAACATGCCCGCGTACGGCCCCGCCCGCTCGTCGAACCGGCCCTCCGAGGTCACCGGGACCACCACCGGCAGCCCGTTGTCCTTGGCGACGCGGAAGTCGTCCTCGCCGAACGCGGCGCCGGTGTGCACGATGCCGGTGCCCTGGCCGGTCTCCACGAAGTCGTCCACGACCACGATCCGCCAGGACGCCGGGTCGCCCTCGGGGTCGTCGGCCGAGCCGGGGCCGACGAAGTCGAACGGCGCCTGGTAGCGGGAGCCGGCCAGCTCGGCGACCGCGACCTCGCGGAGGATCTCCGCGCCCTCGCCGAGCGCCGCCTCCACCCGGTCGGCGGCGAGCACCACGAGGTGGCCGCCGGCCCGGCCGCCGCGCGCGAGCACGTACCTGATGTCCTCGCTGACCACGGCCGCCGTGGCCGGGACCAGCGTCCAGGGCATGGTGGTCCAGACCAGCAGGGACGCGTTCTCCCCCTCCGGGCCGAGCGGGCCGGAGAGCAGGGGGAACCGGACGTAGATGCTCGGGTCGTCGACCTCCCGGTAGCCCTGCGCGACCTCGTGGTCGGAGAGCGCGGTGCCGCAGCGCGGGCAGTACGGCACCACGCGCCGGTCCTGGTAGATCAGGCCGCGCTCCCAGAGCGTCTTCAGCGACCACCACACGCTCTGCACGTACTCCGGCGACATCGTCCAGTACGCGTCCGCGGTGTCCACCCAGTACCCGGTGCGCTCGGTCAGCTCCTCGAACTCGCGCACGTACCGGGTGACCGAGGCGCGGCAGCGGGCGTTGAACTCCGCGACGCCGTACTCCTCGATCTGGCGCTTGCGGGTGAAGCCCAGCTCCCGCTCCACCTCCAGCTCGACCGGGATGCCGTGGCAGTCCCAGCCGGCCTTGCGCAGCGCGTGCTCGCCCTTCATAGTGCGGTAACGCGGGAAGACGTCCTTGAACACGCGCGCCTCGACGTGGTGCACGCCGGGCCGGCCGTTGGCGGTGGGCGGGCCGTCGTAGAACCGGAACGGCGCGCCGCCCTCGGTGCCGGCCACGGTCCGGCGGAACACCTCACCGTCGCGCCAGAGCTCCAGCACCTGCTCCTCGAGCGCGGGCAGGTCGGGGCGTTGCGGAACGGGCTCGAACGTCATCGTCTTCCCTGTCTGGTGGTCGGGATCCTCAGCGGGCGAAGGCTCAGCGTGCGAAGGCGGAGAGGCCGGTGATCTCCCGCCCGAGGATCAGCTTCTGGATGTCCTGCGTGCCCTCGTAGGTGTAGAGGGCCTCGATGTCGGCGTGGTGCCGGGCGACGTGCCGCTCCGCCAGCAGGCCCTCGCCGCCGAGGATCTCGCGGGCGTCCAGCACCACCTGGCGGGCCGCGCCGGCGGTCTGCATCTTGGCCGCGGAGGCCATCGGCAGCGTGGCCGCGCCCTGCTCCTCCAGGCGGCTCAGCCGCCAGCACATCAGCCGCATCGCGGTGATGTCCGACAGCATCCGCGCCAGCTTGGCCTGCACCAGCTGGAACCCGGCGAGCGGCCGGCCGAACTGCTCGCGTGCCAGCGCGTGCTCCAGCGCCAGCTCGTAGCAGGCCTCGGCGTGGCCGAGCGCCTCCCAGCAGACGTCCTGCCGGGCACGCAGCATCAACGGGGTGAGCGCGCGCCAGGAGGTGGCGGCCTCCAGCCGGTTCGCGGCCGGGACCCGTACGCCGGTGAGCGTGATCTGCGCGTGCGCCGCGACCCGGCAGGCGGTCTTGCCGCGCAACGGCTCCGCGTCGAAGCCCTCGGCGGGGGTCTCCACCACGAACCCGCCGATCTTGTCGTCCTCGTCGCGGGCCCAGACCACGACGAGGTCGGCGAAGGTGCCGTTGCCGATCCACCGCTTGGCGCCGTCCAGCACGTAGCCGTCGCCGTCCCGCCGGGCGCGGGTCTGCAGCGAGGAGGCGTCCGAGCCGTGCCCCGGCTCGGTCATGCCGAACGCGCCGATCTCGTCCATCGCGGCGAGCGACGGCAGCCAGCGGGCCCGCTGCTCCGCCGAGCCGAGCAGCCCGATGGACATCATCGCCAGGCTGTGGCCGACGAAGAACACCCGCAGCCCGCCGTCGGCGCGGGCCAGCTCGGCGGCGACCAGGCCTTCGGCGAGCGGGCTGAGGCCCGGGCAGCCGTCGCCCTCCAGGGCGCCGCCCGCGACCTTCAGCCCGGCCAGGCCGGGCACCAGCGTGAACGGGAACTCGGCGCGCTCCCAGTAGTCGTTGATGATCGGCAGTACGTCCTTGTCGCAGAACTCCCGGACCCGGTCGCGCACCGCGCGCTCGGGCTCGGTCAGCAGCTCGTCGAGGAGAAAGAGATCGCTTTCTGTGCTCATTGGTCGCTCACCTTCCTCACGCGCTCCGCGGCCGCCGCGCGGAAATCGGGGTGCGCCGGGTGCGTGGGCGGCGCCCACTCCGCGCGCTGCGTACGGTTCGCTCCCGTGCTCATGGGTTCCCTCCGCGGTTCCTCCGCGTGCGACCGGCGGGCCGCGCGGGCCCGCCGGGATTTCCGTACCGATCAGGACGTGCCGGGGCGGCTCCCCAGCGGCCGGCGGCCGCTCTGGTAGAGGTACCCCACGTACAGGACCGCACCGATCAGCATCCAGGACGATCCGATCACCCAGCCGGTGGCGCCGCTGGCGAACAGCAGGCCGATGCTGCTGAGGAAGGCCAGCGGCACGAGCAGCCAGGGCCAGGGGGTGGAGAACCTGGGCTTCGGCGCGTCGGGGTCGCGGCGCAGCTTGACCAGCGCGATCAGCGGCGGCAGGAAGTGCAGCACGTACAGGAAGCCGCCGGTCGAGGACGACATATGGATGGTGCCGACCAGCGCCACTATGGCGATCATCAGGCCGTTGATCAGCACCGCGAGCCACGGGATCCCGGTGCGCTGGGCAATGGCCGCGAACACCCGGGGCAGCAGCCGGTCGCGGGACATCGCGAAGACCGTACGGGACGTCACCACGAGGATCGCGTTGGCCGTGGCTGCGGTGGTGAGCAGCGCGGAGAACACGATGAGCCGCTGCGCCGTCTCCCCGCCGAACACCCCGGCCGCGTCCGCCAGCGGCGACAGCGAGCTGCCCAGCTGTGCCGGGTCGAGGGTGCCCAGCGCCACGAACGTGACGCCGAGATAAAGCGCGAGAACGCCGAACAATGTGAGCAGCATGGCTCGCGGGAGATTACGCTCAGGCTGTTTGATCTCCTCCGCGGCGGCCGCCACCATATCGAATCCGCCGAACGAAAGGAATGCGACGAGGGCGGCCAGGAAAATGCCATTCACGCCGTTCGGAAGAAAGGGCGTCATGCGGTCCAGGTCCACATTGGGCATGCCCCACACGGCGAATCCGGCGAGGCCCACGACGGCCGCGCCGATCACCAGCGTCTGCGCCCGCCCGGCGATCTTGACGCCCAGCAGGTTGAGCACCGTGATGGCGAGCACCAGCAGGCCCGCGCCGAGCGACACCGGGATGCCGGTCACCGCGGCCAGATATCCGCCGAAGCCGATCGTCACGTAGCCGGACAGGAAGACGTACGCCCCCCAGTAGATCCAGCCCATGCCGAAACCCCAGTGCGGGCCCAATGCCTGACGGGCGAACGCATATCCCCCGCCGGCCATGGGCAGGCGGCAGGACAGCTCGGCGTACGGCAGCGCGATGAACAGGGAGACGACGAACGCCACCGAGAACGCGATCAGCGCACCCGGGCCCGCGGTGCCCCCGGCGATGCCGACGAGGACGAAGATTCCACCCCCGACGGTGCCGCCGATTCCGATCGCGACCGCTTCGCGTAGTCCGAGCTCGCGGCGTAGCTCTGTGGCCGGCGGGCGTGCGGCCGCGCCGGCCTCCGCTTTCTGCATACATTCTCCCTATCGCGATCGGCCGCCAGTTTGTGCCACTTCGGGGAGGCGGACAAGCTACATTTTCTATAGACTCCTATTAGGAGGTCTTAATGCTCGACGTTCGTCGTCTCCGGATTCTTCGAGAGGTCGCCCAGCACGGTTCTTTCACGGCGGCCGCACAGGCGCTGGCGTATACACCGTCCGCGGTGTCCCAGCAGATCGCCGCGTTCGAACGTGAGGTCGGTGTAAGGCTGGTGGAACGGCGCGCCCGGGGTGTGGCACTCACCGAGCCGGGGCGCATTCTCGTCAAAGAGGCCGAGGTGGTGTTCGGGCACCTCACCGCGATGGAGCAGGAGCTGCGCGCGCTGGCCGGGCTGGAGACCGGGCGGCTGCGACTCGGCTGGTTCGCGACCGCCGGCTCGACGCTGGTCTCCCGGTCCATCGGCGCATTCCGCGCCGCGTACCCCGGCGTCGAGCTCGACCTGTTCCAGGGCGACCCGGACGAGTGCGTGCCGAGCCTGCGCGCCGGCGACCTGGAGCTGGCGCTGGTCTACCAGTTCGAGGTGGAGCCGCCGCTGCCGAGCGACCTCGAGCAGATCGAGCTGGTGGACGATCCGCTGCACATCGGCCTGCCGCACGGCCACCCGCTCGCCGAGCGCGACCAGGTGGAGCTCGGCGACCTGGCCGGGGAGCACTGGATCCAGGGCGTGCGGCACGGCTCCACGCTGGAGGTGCTGCCGCTGGCCTGCCGCCAGGTCGGGTTCGAGCCTCGGATCGCGCTGCGTACCGACGACCGGATGGTGGTCGAGGGGCTCGTCGCGGCCGGGGTCGGCGTGGCGCTCATCCCGCAGCTCACGCTGCCGACCGTACGGCCCGACATCGTGGTCCGGCCGCTCAGCTCGGCGCTGCTCAGCCGGCGCGTGCGGGTGGCGCTCGCGCCGGTCACGTACCGCTCGCCCACCACCACGGCCATGCTGGAGGTGCTCAAAGAGGTGAGCGCCGAGCTGAAGGACGAGGCGAAGCGCCGGCTCAGCGCGCCATCCTGACGCGGCTGGCCGGGCCGGCGCGGCGCCTCGCCGGCGGTTCATCGTGCGGGTATCCAGGCGATCGCGCGGCCCGGAGCGCCCGTACCGCCCTCCACGTGCAGCGGCAGGAAGCAGAACCACGCTCCGCGTACGGGCATCCGGGCGAGGTTCGTGAGGCACTCGATGTAGACGGCGCCCTCGCTCAGTCCGGCCACGTGCACGGCCTGGCCGCGGTCACCGTGCACCGGCCCCATGCTCGGGGCGTCGGTGCCCACGCAGCGCACCCCCCGGCGGAGCAGCATCTCCACGGTCTCCACCTCGGGCGCCGGCCAGCCCGGCGCGGATCCGGTGACGACCACGTCGTACACGTAGCCGGAGCCGTCCGCGCCGCGCTTGTACGCCGCGTCCCAGCCGGTGTGGAACAGGCAGATCTCGCCGGCCCTGATCTCCCCGTGCTCGCGTTCCCAGCGCTCGATGACCTCGGTGCCGATGATCGGGCTCTCCCCCGGCCGCTCCCCGATCAGCTTGGTCACGTCCACCACCACGGCCGGCCCCATGTGCTGCTCCAGCGGGACCTGCTCGACGGTGACGCCGCCGGCCGGGCCCGCGTACGGAAGCCCGGAGTCCTCCGGCGGCACGAAGTGGCTCGGCGCGTCGACGTGCGTGCCGGTGTGCTCGTCGATCGCCATCCAGCGGGTGGCGTACGGCCCGGAGCGGCTGATCACGCAGCCCGTGGCGTCCTTGCGGCCGGTGAACCAGTTGTAGGTCTTGTGCTGGAACGGCAGGTGGGTCGCCCAGTAGCAGGGGAGATCCTCGGCGATCAGCAGGCTCAGGTCCACCAGCTCGTGGCCCGGCAGCGGTGCGGATTCGGTCATCGCGGTGCCCATGGGGTTCCTTCCGTGCGTGGTCAGCGCTTGGACGAGCGCTTGGGTTCCTTGGGTGCGATCAGCCCCATCGCGATGGCGGCGTTGATCGCGTTCATCCGGGTGGTCACCTCGAGCTTCATGTAAATGTTCGTCAGATGCCGTTTCACGGTTCCTTCGGCGATAAAGAGACGGTTCGCTATCTGTGCGTTGTTCAACCCTGCGGAAACGGCCGTCAAAACTTCGAGCTCGCGCGGGGAAAGCGGCGAGGAGACGGGTTCCCGCAGCCGGGTCATCGTTTCTCTCGGAACGGATATGACGACGTGCCCGTCGTCCTTGATGACGCCGCGGATCGCCACCAGGAGTTCCTCCCGGCCGGCCCCCTTGAAAACGAAGGCGCGGGCGCCCGCGGTGAGGATCCTGTCGATGAGATCCGGCTCGTCGTACATCGTCAGCACGATGACCCGGACGGACGGCAGCGCCTCCAGCAATTCCCGGATCGTCGTTTCCGCGTCCGGCCCCGGCATCTCGACGTCGAGCACCACCACGTCCGGCGAAGTGCGCCGGGCGAGCGGGACGATTCGCATTCCCGAATCGGTCTCGCCGACCATCGTGAGATCCGGCTCGTGCGCCAGGATCTCGATGATCCCCTCGCGGAAGAGGGTGTGGTCGTCGCAGACCACGACCCGGATGGTCCGGCCCGTACCGTCTGGCATCAGGCACTCTCCCGGCACGGCACGCGGATGGCGATCCGGGTCCCCTGGTGCCGCGACGAACGGATGTCCAGCCGGCCCCCGGCCATGGCCGTCCGCTCGTTCATCGAGGTGATCCCCACGCTCTGCGCGGGGTGCAGCAGCCCCGGCTCGAAGCCGTCGCCGTCGTCCTCCACCACCGCGGTGATCCACTTCTCGCCGCGTCGCAGGTCAACGGTCACCCGGCCGGCGTTGGCGTGCAGCAGCGCGTTCCGGATCGCCTCGCTGAGAACGAAGAACAGCTCGTTCCCCGCGCCGCCCTCGGGCACCGTGTCCGCACCGCACACCTCCTCCTCGATGTCCGCGCCCACGCGCAGCCGCGCGGCGAGGCCGCGTACCTCCTCCAGGGCCCGCGCGGCCGCCTCCTTGGCGTCCCGCAGCAGCTCGGAGGTCACGTCTCCCTGGGCCCGGCGATGGAGCTCGAGCAGTTCCAGGTCGCTCTGCACGACGAGGATCGAATGGGCGATCCGATCGTGCATCTCGCGGCTGACGGCGCGGCGCTCGGCCGCCCAGCCGCGCGGGCCTCCTTCCCCCGACTCCTTCGATGTGACCAGCTGTTCGTTCATGTCGCCTCTACTCCCCGAATAAATCCGTGCAGCCTGAAGGGCACCTTTCGCGGGCGCCCACATGGGCAGGGAAAGGTGTAAAGCAAAGTGCTAAAGAGAGGAGTACCTCAGACCTGCGAGGCACCCGGTGAGGGCCAGGGAACGTCCATAAAACCTGCCTGTGAACAAGTTGCGGCAATCGAGTCCTCACTTACGCCCGCTCGAGTGGGACTCATTTGCCATCCCCACTTGTTAACCCGGTGATAGCCTCACACCCGATGCGACCCTTGTCAACACCTTGCACAATGAACGCACTGTGGCGCATGACGTCGATCATTTCGAGGGCTCGTAGAGGACCTCTCTAGAGCAATTCTGACGGAGATAGTGCCTCTAAACGGATGTGTAGTAAACGAATTATGGAGCGTCGGGGCCCGAAGTGTTATAGACGAATCCGGTGGATTCCGCTTTCGGGCCGCCGGGTTAACCTGGTGCGCGACACGAGTGGGGCGCGAGGGAGGCGTGTGATGACGAAGCCGGCGACGCTGCGGGCGGGCCTGCACCACGAGTTCAGCTACGCGGTGCCGCTCGAGCGCACCGTGCCGCACCTGTTCCCGGAGGCACCGGAGTTCGCCCCGATGCCCGAGGTGCTGGCCACCGGCTACCTGGTCGGGCTGCTCGAGTGGACCTGCATCCAGCTGATCAACCCGCACATCGACTGGCCGCGCGAGCAGTCCGTCGGCACACACATCGCCGTCTCGCACGAGGCCGCCACGCCGCCCGGCCTGACGGTCACGGCGAGCGTCCGGCTCGTCGAGGTGGCCGGCCGGCGCCTGGAGTTCGAGGTCTCCGCACACGACGGCGCCGACACCATCGCCCGCGGCACCCACCAGCGCCACCTCATCACCACCGACCGCTTCATCACCCGCGCCACCGCCAAATCCCCCAGCTGACGGGCGGAGATCGACAAATTGGGGGAAGGATTTCCGAGCCGACCTGCTGGTGGGCCCACAAATTCCTTCCCCCAATTTGTCGATCTTGGGGTCAGACGGGGAGGAGGGTGTGGAGGGGGGTGGGATGGAGGCGGCGGTCGCCGTGGAGGGCGGTGATGGCGAGTACGACGGCGTAGCCGGCGACCTCGGCGCCGGCGCGGGTGACCAGTTCGCCCGCGGCGGCGAGCGTGCCGCCGGTGGCGAGTACGTCGTCCACCACCAGCACCCGGTCCGCCGCCGCCAGCGCGGTGCGCTGCACCTCCAGCACGCCGCTGCCGTACTCCAGTTGGTACGAGGCCGCATGCACGGCACCCGGGAGCTTGCCACGCTTGCGCGCCAGCACCAGCGGGCGCCCGCTGTGCAGCGCCACCGCCGTACCGAGCACGAAACCGCGCGCCTCCACGGCCAGGACGCGGTCGAACCCGCCGGCGCACCCGCCGGCCATTTCCGCCGCGATCCCGCGCAGCAGCTCCGGCGTGCCGAACACGCCGCACAGGTCCTGGAAGGCGATACCCGGCTCGGGGAAGTCCGGAATGACCCGGATGCCCCGCGCGATCCGTTCGGCCAGCGGCGCGTCCGGCGCCGCGGGAGGTGCGTCGATCCGTTCGGTCATGGCGCGGCCCTCAGATCCGTACGGCGGACCGCAGCGCGTCCACCCGGTCGCAGAGCTCCCAGGTCATCTCCGGCTCCTCGCGGCCGAAGTGACCGTACGCGGCGGTCTTCGCGTAGATCGGGCGGAGCAGGTCGAGCTGCTCCACGATCGCGGCGGGCCGCAGGTCGAAGACGCTCAGCACGGCGTCCCGGATCCGGTCCACCGGCACCTTCTCCGTGCCGAAGCAGTCCAGATACAGGCTGACCGGGCGGGCCTTGCCGATCGCGTACGCGATCTGCACCTCGCAGCGGCCGGCGAGCCCGGCCGCGACGACGTTCTTGGCCACCCAGCGCATCGCGTACGCGGCCGAGCGGTCCACCTTGGAGGGGTCCTTGCCGGAGAACGCGCCGCCGCCGTGCCGTGCCATACCGCCGTACGTGTCCACGATGATCTTGCGGCCGGTGAGCCCGGCGTCGCCCATCGGCCCGCCGATCTCGAACCGCCCGGTGGGGTTGACCAGCAGGCGATGGCCCTCGGTGTGCAGCCCGAGCTGGGCGAGCTCCGGCGCCACCACGTGCTCGGCGATGTCCGGCGTGAGCATGTCGTCGAGGTCGATGCCGGGCGCGTGCTGGGTGGAGACCACCACCGTGTCCAGCCGTACCGGAAGGTCGCCTTCGTAACCGATGGTGACCTGCGTCTTGCCGTCCGGGCGCAGGTACGGAACCGTCCCGTCGTGCCGTACGGCGGCCAGCCGCCGGGCCAGCCGGTGCGCCAGCATCAGCGGCAGCGGCATCAGCTCCGGCGTGTCGGAGCAGGCGTAGCCGAACATCAGCCCCTGGTCGCCCGCGCCCTGGGTGTCCCGCGCGTCGCCGTCGCCCGTACGGACCTCGTACGAGCGCTCCAGGCCCTGGGCGATGTCCGGCGACTGCGCGCCGATCGACACCGACACGCCGCAGGTGCCCGCGTCGAAGCCCTTGGCCGAGGAGTCGTACCCGATCTCCGCGATCTTCCCGCGCACGATGTCCTCGACGTCCGCGAGCCGCCGGCTCGCCTCCCCCGTGACGTGCACCTGACCGGTGGTGATCAGCGTCTCGATGGCGCCGCGGGAGCGCGGGTCCCCGCGCAGCAGTTCGTCGAGCACGGCGTCGCTGATCTGATCGGCGATCTTGTCGGGGTGGCCCTCGGTCACGGATTCGGACGTGAACAGAAAGTCGGCCATGGCGGCGTCTCCCAATGTGGGCGGCTGGGTGTCTTCGTACGCTGGGTTGCTATGGGTGTGTCACTGAGGCAGATACCGGCCCACGAGCAGGCCGAGACGCTCCGCGACGACGCTGGGCACGGCGGCGCGGTCGGTGATGATGGCGTGCGCCAGGGCCTCGCCGCAGGCGCAGCCGGGCTCCTCGGGCAGCTTGCGGATCAGGGCGGCGAGCGCCTGCTCGGCCGCGCGGACGTTCTCCGCCATCCGGCCGGCGACGAGGTCGGCGTCCACCGCGTCCTCGCCCGGGTGCCAGCAGTCGTAGTCGGTGACCAGCGCGACCCCCGCGTAGCAGAGCTCCGCCTCACGGGCCAGGCGCGCCTCCGGCATCGCGGTCATGCCGATCACATCCATGCCGAACGAGCGGTACAGCTCGGACTCCGCGCGGGTGGAGAACTGCGGGCCCTCGATGCAGATGTACGTCCCCCCGTCGTGCACCGGCGCCCCGGAGGCGTCCCGCGCCGCGGTCACCAGCGCGTCGCGCAGCTCCCCGCAGTACGGGTCGGCGAGCGAGACGTGCACCACCAGGTCCTCACCGAAGAAGCTGGCGGGCCGGCCGCCCCGCGTCCAGTCCACGATCTGGTCCGGGACCACGAGGTGCCCGGGCTCGTACGACCGGCGGAGGCTGCCGACCGCGCTGACGCCGACCAGGCGCCGTACGCCGAGGCTCTTCAGCGCGTAGACGTTGGCGCGCGCCGGGATACCCGCCGGCGGGACGCGGTGGCCCGTGCCGTGCCGGGAGACGAACGCCACCTCGCGCCCGCCGAACTCGCCGACCACCGGCGCGGCCTGGCCGAACGGCGTCTCCACCGGCACCTGCCGCGCTCCGGCGATCCCGTCGAGCCGGTACAGCCCGCTGCCGCCGATGAACCCGATTTCCGCCATGAGAATCCCATCTCCCGAGCAGGCCGACTCGCCGTTTCACCGGCGACCAAGCTCGAATTTATCCACCGTTCCAGCTGCCCGGATCCTCCTATCCGAGAATCGTTCGATGCGACTTTCGTAGCAGCCGGAATACGACCTAGAAGGGATTATCGGCGATCTCCGCGGCGACCTATCATCGCCGTACAATCACGAATCCGACGAGAATGGGTGCCGCCATGCCGGGAACCGGAGAATTCAAGGTCGCCGATCTTTCACTGGCGGATTTCGGTCGTAAGGAGATCCGGCTGGCGGAGCACGAGATGCCCGGCCTGATGGCGACCCGCCGGGAGTACGCGGACGCCAGGCCGCTGGCCGGTGCCCGGATCATGGGCTCCCTGCACATGACGGTGCAGACCGCGGTGCTGATCGAGACCCTCGTCGAGCTCGGCGCCGACGTGCGCTGGGCGAGTTGCAACATCTTCTCCACTCAGGACCACGCGGCCGCCGCCGTGGTGATGGGTGACGGTTCGCCCGAGGCGCCCGCCGGGGTGCCGGTGTTCGCCTGGAAGGGCGAGACGCTGGAGGAGTACTGGTGGTGCACCGAGCGGGCGCTGGCCTGGCCGGACGGCGGCGGCCCCAACATGATCCTGGACGACGGCGGCGACGCCACGCTGCTCGTGCACAAGGGCGCGGAGTACGAGGCGGCCGGCGCCGTACCGGATCCGGGAAGTGCGGAGTCGGAGGAGTTCGCGGTGGTGCTGGCGCTGCTCGGGCGGCTCCAGGAGGCGGACCCGCGGCGCTTCACCACGCTGGCGGAGGGCGTACGGGGGGTCACCGAGGAGACGACCACCGGCGTGCACCGGCTGTACGAGATGGCCAAGGCCGGCACGCTGCGGTTCCCGGCGATCAACGTCAACGACTCGGTCACCAAGTCCAAGTTCGACAACAAGTACGGCTGCCGGCACTCCGTCGTGGACGGCATCAACCGGGCGACCGACGTGCTGATCGGCGGCAAGGTGGCGGTCGTCTGCGGGTACGGCGACGTCGGTAAGGGCTGCTCGGAGGCGCTGCGCGGCCAGGGCGCGCGAGTCATCGTGACCGAGATCGACCCGATCTGCGCGCTGCAGGCCGCGATGGACGGCTATCAGGTGAGCACGCTCGAGGACGTCGTGGGGATCGCGGACATCTTCGTGACCTGCACCGGCAACACCGGGATCATCACCGCCGAGCACATGGCGGCGATGAAGCACCAGGCGATCGTCTCCAACATCGGTCACTTCGACAACGAGATCGACATGGCCGGGCTCTCCCGTCTGCCGGGGATCTGGAAGACGGAGATCAAGCCGCAGGTGCACGAATGGACGTTCCCGGACGGACACACGATCCTGGTGCTCGCCGAGGGGCGCCTGGTGAATCTCGGCTGCGCGACCGGTCACCCCAGCTTCGTCATGTCGAACAGCTTCACCAACCAGGTGATCGCGCAGATCGAACTGTTCACGAAGGCGGGGCAATATCCGCTGGGCGTCTACACGCTGCCCAAGCACCTGGACGAGAAGGTCGCCCGGCTGCACCTCGACGCCCTCGGCGTCAAGCTCACCGAGCTCACCAAGGAGCAGGCGGATTACATCGGCGTGGACGTGACCGGCCCGTACAAGCCCGATTACTACCGTTACTGAGGGTACGGGGAACGTCATGGAGAGCACTCTCGCGCTCGGGGCCGGCGAGGCCCGCCCGTACGACGACGAGCAGGCGGATCAGGTGGCCGTACGGGAACGGCTCACGCGCGCCGTGCAGACCTCCATCGACCGGCGCGATAACGGCGGCCCGCCCGAGGAGCGCTGAACCGCACCGCGGCCTTCTCGCTCCAGTAGTCGCCGCCGTCGTCGCCCCCCGGATACGGCCAGAGGTAATGCGGCGTCCAGTCGTGTCCGTCGCGGCTGTCGGCGCCGAGCAGAGGGCTCAGCAGCAGGACGATGACCACCAGGAGAAGAAACAGTAAGTCCATGAGCGACTTTCCCTCCGGTGGATGACAACACCTTAAGCGTTTCTCCATCAAGTCTCGTCCCGCACGATGAGAATCACCAACAAGTGTTTCTTAAGCCTGCGATTAGCGACCCTGGTGGGTGTGGGCATGAATGGAAGGCGCTGTTATGGTTCCATCCTCATAGCCGGACAAGTCTCCCGAGAGTGGGAGGACATGCACGATCCATCCCCCCGGGTCATGGCCGACTCGTTCCGCGAATTCGATCGCTGCGTCGCCAAACTGAATACCGAGCTGTGGGGCGGCGGCGCCGTGCGGCCCTGCGGTGTCGCCGAGGGGCGGGTGCTGCACGCGGTCGCCGTCCGTGGCAGCGCCGAGCCGAGCGAGCTGCGCCGCGCGCTGACCATGGACGCGGGGTTCCTCAGCCGGCTGCTGAGGGGCCTGGAGCGGCGTGGTCTGCTCACCCGGAGCCGGTCCCCCATGGACGGGCGGCGGCAGATCGTACGGCTGACCGCGGCCGGCCGGGCGCTCTGCCAGGACAGCGACCGTCATCTGGCCGACCGGGTCCGGCTGCTGCTCGAGCCGATGAGTCCGGGCGAGCGGCAGCGCTTGCTGGTCGCGATGACCGCGATCTGTGGTGTGCTGGACGCCGCCCTTCCGTACCGCGACGCGAGGTGAACAGATGATCCTGCGCAGCTGGCGCGCCGTGGCCACGCCCGAGGGGGCGGGTACGTACCGCGCGCACTTCGAGACGGCGGTGCTGGCCGAGCTGGCCGGTGTGCCGGGCCATCTCGGTGCGGTCCTGCTCGATCGTCCCGGGCGGGGCGGGTTGCGGGAGCTCCAGGTGCTGACGCTGTGGGAGTCGCTGGAGGCGATCGAGCGCTTCGCCGGGGCCGATGCGGACCGTGCCGTCGTACAGCCCGACGCGCGGGCGGCGCTCGAGTCCTACGACGATCACGTCGAGCACCACACGGTCACACGCCCTTGAGCAGCCGCTCCTAGCCCTCGCCGCCGCCGAGCGGTCGGCCCGTGCCCCTTATGCGCCTTCCCTGCGCGTTGGGGCGGTGCGCGGGGCGTCCGCGTCGGGTGCGTCGTCGGCATCGGCGTCGGTGGTGTCGGCCGCGTCGGCGGGGACCTGCCAGATTCCGCAGATCGCGGCGGTCAGGCCCCGTGCCGTGTCGTCCCAGGTTGCCCGGGGTGTGGCGGCGCCGTCGTGGAGGGCGCTTTCGCGTTCGGCCGTGACGTGCACGATGAGGATGCGGGCCATGGCACCGCGTTCCAGCCGTACCTGCTCGGGGAGGTGCGGGCGGAGCCGGGCCAGCCCCTCCACCACCCGCCGCATGGCCGGCGTACCGGCGACCTCGTCGATGATCACCTGGCGCAACGTCGGCTCGGCGTCGGCCTGCGCGAGGAAACGCCCGAACCAGGTCGGCGCGGGCAGGCTCGCGAGGTGGTCGGTGACGGGCCGGACCAGGCAGCCGACCCAGTCCCGCAGCTCGGCGGAGTCGTCGAGCTCGGCGATGAGTTCGGCCCGGCGGTGCTCCATGGCTTCGGTGTGCCGCCGTACGATCGCGCGCACCAGGTCGGCCTTGGTGCCGAAGTGGTACCCGACCGCGGAGTTGTTGCCCTGCCCGGCCGCCTCGCCGATCTGCCGGTTGGAGACCGCGGCGATGCCGCGCTCGGCGAACAGCCGCTCCGCGACGTCGACGATCAGCGCACGGGTCCGCGACCCCCGCGTCGGCCGCGGCGTGCTCGTCATCGGTCCATCTAAAGCACTCGACTTAGTGAAGTCAACCCGCCCGGGCGGCGATGAGTTCGACCGACGGCGCCGGTCTCCACGTGCGGAGCACGATTTGCGCGACCCTACAGGAGGAGGTTCCGTGCGCGAACTGATCGTCACCGAGAACATCACTCTGGACGGCGTCATCGACGCGGACGGCGACTGGTTCAGCGTGGCGAACGACGAGGAGACCGACCAGTCCGGCCTCGTCGCCGCGCTGCGCGAGCAGACGGCGGCGTCGGACGCGGTGCTGTTCGGACGGGTCACCTTCGAGCAGATGCGCGGCTACTGGCCGCACCAGGCGGACGACCCCACCGGCGTCACCGACCACCTCAACGCCGCGACGAAGTACGTCGTCTCCCCGCAGCAGCGTCGGTGAGCGTACCCCGGCGATCGCGCGGTGGACGGGCGCGCGGTCCACGAACAGGCCCGATCACCGAGGCGAGGGCGGTGACCGCGTCGCCGAGCCGCCGCGGGTCCGCGCTCCGCAGCTGGTCGGCGAGCAGCGCGCTCATCTCCGGCGACAGCCGTGACAAGTCGCCGCCGAGCGGACCGGCCCCCGCCCCGCCGCCCGCGAAAGTCTCGGCACCCGCCCCGCCACCCCCCGCGTACAGTCTCAGCTTGCGGTCGAGCAGCCGCCGGCCCGACAGCCGCAGTACGGACCGCAGCACCGGAGCCCCCGCCACCAGCAGCGGCCGCCCGAGGAACCGCCAGAAGACCACCTCGTCGGCGGGCAACGGGCCGGGCAGCGCGGGCGCCACGAGCACGAGCCGCCCCACCCGGTCCGGGGCCGCGTCCGCGAACAGCACCGACACCAGCGCCCCCATCGACCAGCCGTGCACGACCGCGTCCTCGATCCCCGGCCGGGCGGCGAAGGCCCGCAGGAAGCGCGCGTTCGGGCCGGCCTTGGCCGCGCGGGGGTGCGGCGATTCGGTGTGCCCGAACAGGGTCCCCGGCAGGTCGGGCGCGATGACCGGCCCGAGCTCGGAGAGCGGCGCGATCAGGTCCAGCCACATCGCGGCGCTGCCCGCCATCGGATGGACGAGCAGATGGACGGGCCCGGGACGCCCCTCCCCGGCGCTCAGGTAGTGCACGCCGGTCCCCCCGACCTCGATCCGCGCACTGCGGATCCCGGCCCAGCACGGCGTCAGCGCGCCCCAGTCGCCGTGGAACATGACGTTCCTCCGCGAATGCCCGGGCCACCCGCCGACCTCACCCCGCATTCTCACGGACCGGCGACGCGGAAGGACACGCTTCTGACGGAGTCGCTCAGTCCGCGGGCACGAGGAGGGCGAGGCCCAGCTCGGGCACGGGGGCGGTGACGGCGTATCCCCGGCCCACCGGCGTCACGGGCATGTCGAAGGACGCGGGCGGCCGGATGCCCAGGGCCTGGATCCCCGGCCCGTTCGGAAGCTCGTCGGCGGTGGCCAGGATGAGATCGGCCCCGGCGGGCCAAAAGAACCTACGCGCCTGCCAGCCGGCGGGAGCCTCGCACTTCTCCTCCACCGCGCCGAGGACCTCGGTCAGCACCCGCCGCCCGGGATCGAGGTCCCGTACGTGCGACACGATGAACCGCAGGTCGGCGGGGACGGCCGGCGCGTCGGCGGGCTCGGGCCAGGGAGCGGGCCGCGGCCCGTCCGGGCCCGAAGAGCGACCGGTCTGCGCGAGCTGGGTGAGGAAGCCGAGCCCGGTTGCGCGCGGATGGATGAACGTCTCCTTCCAGTACTCGTTGTCGAGCCTGGTCAGGATGGCCTCGAAGCCGGCCCGCCGGACCGCGTCGATGCTCCGCTCGATGTCGGCGACCTTGAACGTGATGTGGTGCGGCCGGCTGCGGCCGCCGGACCGGTCGAGGAACTTCGTCACGAACGACTCCGGCGCGGTGCCGGGCTCCAGCAGTTCGACCCGGGTGTCGTTGCCGAACGCCAGCTGACCGGGGCTCATCTCCGGCATGGCGGTCCCGCCCGTCCACCGGCCGCCGAGCACACCCTCCAGGAAGCGCCCGCCCACGCCCCACGACGGCACGACGATCGCCACGTGGTCGAGTGAGTATGCGGTCAAGGCGCCCTCCCGTACTCCAAGGCGCCGCCGCGGCACCGTACATCCGGTTAGAACCACATTCTAAGTGGCGCCGAAGACCCCTCGGCATGCGGTGGTTAGTCCAGCGGCACCGGGGTAGCCGGGGAGGCATGACCGGCACGGATCGGATCGCGCACCCATGGGGAACCCGCACACCGTACGGCCCGGGCGAGCCCTGGCCGGTGCGCGTGGACACGTACCTGGAGGAAGGGCTCGGCGAGGCCGACGTGGACCGATGGGTCCCGTCCGCCACGATCCTGCACTCCAACGGCGACGGCCTGGACATCGCCGTCAAGGACGGGCGGATCGTCGGCGTACGCGGCCGCGCCGCCGACCGGGTGAACCACGGACGGCTGGGCCCGAAGGACCTGTACGGCTGGCAGGCCGGCAACTCCCAGGACCGGCTTACCACCCCGCTCATCCGCCGTGACGGGCGCCTCGTGGAGACGGACTGGGACACCGCCATGGACGCGGTCGCGGGCCGTACCCGGGAGCTGCTGGACGAGCGCGGCCCGGGCTCGATCGGGTTCTACACGACCGGCCAGCTGTTCCTCGAGGAGTACTACGCGCTCGCGATGATCGCGCACGGCGGCATCGGCACCAACCACCTGGACGGCAACACCCGCCTCTGCACGGCCACGGCGGCGACGGCGCTGAAGGAGTCGTTCGCCAGCGACGGCCAGCCCGGCTCGTACACCGACATCGACCACGCCGACGTGATCGCGCTGTACGGACACAACATGGCGGAGACGCAGACCGTGCTGTGGTCCCGCGTCCTGGACCGGCTCGGCGGCCCCAACCCTCCGGCGATCGTGTGCGTCGACCCGCGCCGAACGCCGGTCGCGGAGGCCGCCACGGTGCACCTGGCCCCCGTCCCGGGGACCAACGTGATGCTGATGAACGCGCTGCTGCACGAGATCATCGAGAACGACCGGGTGGACCACGACTACGTCGACCGGCACACGGTCGGTTTCAAGGAGCTCGCCGCGCAGGTCGCCGGGTGCGACCCGGAGACCGCGGCGCGGGTCTGCGACGTGCCGGCGGACGACATCCGTACCGCCGCGCGGCTCATCGGCGGGGCCGAGCGGCTGCTCTCCACGGTGCTCCAGGGCTTCTACCAGTCGCACCAGGCCACGGCCGCCGCCGTACAGGTCAACAACGTCCATCTCGTCCGCGGCCAGCTGGGCCGGCCCGGCGCCGGGGTCCTGCAGATGAACGGCCAGCCGACCGCGGAGAACACCCGCGAGTGCGGCGCCGACGGCGACCTGCCGGGCTTCCGCAACTGGGCGAACGACGCGCACGTCGAGGAGCTGGCCCGGCTGTGGAACCTCGACCCGCTGCGGATCCCGCACTACGGCCCGCCGACGCACCTGATGAAGATCATGCGGTACGTGGAGGAGGGGTCCATCCGGCTGCTGTACGTGTGCGGCACCAACCCGGCGGTCTCCCTGCCCGAGCTGCGCAGGATCCGCCGGCTGCTGACCCAGGAGCGACTCTTCCTGGTCGTACAGGACATCTTCCTGTCGGAGACCGCCAGCCTCGCCGACGTGGTCCTCCCCGCCGCCACCTGGGGGGAGAAGACCGGGACCTTCACCAACACCGACCGCACCGTGCACCTGTCGGAGAAGGCGGTGGACCCGCCCGGCCAGGCGCGGTCCGACCTCGACATCTTCCTGGACTACGCGGATCGGCTGGATCTCCGCGACAAGGACGGCTCGCCGCTGGTGCCCTGGCGGGACCCGGAGGAGGCGTTCGAGGCGTGGAAGCGCTGTTCCGCCGGGCGTCCCTGCGACTACAGCGGGATGTCGTACGCGATGCTGCGCGAGGGTGCCGTCCAGTGGCCCTGCAACGCCGAGCATCCCGCGGGCGGCGAGCGGCTCTACGCCGACGGCCGGTTCTTCAGCGACCCGGCGTACTGCGAGAGTTACGGCCACGACATGATCACCGGGGCCCCGCTGGAGCCGGACGAGTACAAGTCGATGAACCCCTTCGGGAAGGCCGTCATCAAGGCGGCCGAGTACCTGCCGCCCCACGAGCCTCCCCGAGCGGACCTGCCGTTCACGCTGATCACAGGCCGAACGCTCTACCACTTCCACACCCGCACGAAGACCGGCCGCGTCCCGCAGCTGAACGCGGCCGCCCCCGAGGTCTGGGTGGAGATGTCGCCGGAGGACGCGCGCGAACGCGGCTGGGCCGAGGGGGACCTGCTGCGCGTGACGACTCCCCGGGGCGCGGTCGAGGCGCGGCTGCGGATCAGCGGCGTCCGGACCGGCGTCCTGTTCCTGCCCTTCCACTACGGGTACTGGGACACGCCGTCGGGCGCCGAGCCGGACGGCGCCGACGGCCGCGCCGCCAACGAGCTGACCATCACCGACTGGGACCCGGCCTCCAAGCAGCCGCTGTTCAAGACCGCCGCCGCCCAGGCCGAGCGCGTACGTCCCGGAGACGGGCAGCCCGCGCCGGCCCCCACGACGACGGCGTCGAAGCCCGTGGAACCCGGCGTCCCCGAGACCCGCGGCGGGCCCGCCGCGATGGCGGACGAACGACCGGGAGGTCCCGCGTGAAGCGCGTCGCGCTGGCCGTCAGGGAACTGCACCAGGCGGAGAACGAGCTCGCCGGGGAGCTGCTCGCCGTGGCGGACCGGCACAAGGACGATCACGACATCTTCCACGTCGCACGCGACCTCGCCGGCTGGTCGCGGCGGCACATGCACCGGCTCGCCGAGCTGGGGCGGGAGCGCGACATCGCGCTGGACGGCCGGCCACGCGACCCCGAGCCGCCGGACCGGTGGCCGGGTGACGAGACGCTCGGGGCCTCCGTACGCAGGAAGGGGGCGGAGCTGCTCGGCCGCGGCGAGGATCCGCGGCTGCTGCTCCTGCGGGACCTGCGCGGGCTGCACCGGATGGCCGCCGGCGTGTCGCTGGACTGGGAGATCCTCGCGCAGACCGCTCAGGCCCTCAAGGACCGCGAGCTGCTGGACCTGGCCAAGCGCTGCCACCCCGGCACGCTTCGGCAGCTGCGCTGGGCCAACGCCACCCTGAAGGAGAACGCGCCGCAGATCATGACGGAGTGACCACGACGACCGGGGCGCCGGTCCCGGCGCCCCGGTCGTCCACGTGGTGAAGGCTCAGACGGTCCTGGGGCCGTGCGGCTCCTCGGTGCCGGACGCGTAGTCGTCCGGCGTGCCGCCCGGCCGGAGCGGGTCGTGGCCGAGGGACATCAGGCCCCGCCGCCACGCGTCGTCGTCGGTGCCCGCCGGGGGCGGGTCCTCGAGCCGCTCGCCGATGCGGGAGGTGACCTCGCGCATGACCTCGACGTCATCGCCGGTCAGGTCGACCTTCCTGCGGCCGAGCAGCCGTACGACGGTGCCACCCGGCTCGGGCACGTTCGGCTTCGGCTCGTGCCCAAGCGCCTCAGGCCCGGAGGCCTCGGTGAGCAGCCATCGCCGCAGCTCCTCCGACCCCATGTTCACCGCGTCATGGAACTCCTCCCACACGCGGTCCACCTCGGGATCACCACGAACCACCACGATCGATCCACCTCCTCAACGGCTCCGTCAGTCGGGGTGGGGCGGGCGCTGCTCGGGCGGGACTCCGCCGCCGCGTCCACCGCCCTTGTTCCCCTTGTCGGTCCCGTGCGCCTTGCCGCCGCCGGTCCCGGACGGACGGTCCCGCTTCTCCGTCGTCTCCTCCTTGCCCTTCTGAGTGGCGCTACCGCGTTCGGAACGGTGCAGCTCGGGCTCCTGCGGATTCGACATCGTGCCCTCCTGAGCGAATCGCCCTTTCCGTCCCGGCTGCCCGATTACCTCGGTCAGTAACGTCCGGAGCGATCCCCGCCCCATGGGCCGGCCGGCGCCGGCGCGGGGTCGGGTTCCTGGGTGAGGCCGAGGATGGACTCCTCGGGGGCGGGCAGTATGCCGGGCCAGCAGTACGGGCTGGGATCGGCCGACGGCGGGCAGTGGGCCGGGGCGATGGGCACGTGCCAGAACCAGGCCCCGAGGCAGATCATCGTGCCCCCGAAACGCTCGGCCGCGGCCGGATCGCGGCGATGCCCGCGGTGCGGAGGTCGGGGGCCGCCGGGTTGGCCGCGGCGTACCGGGCTGTGGTCATTGGACGCGTTGGAATTCGGTGCTGTGGGGTCATCGCTGCAAGCTCTACCCCGTGGCGGGTCAGCGGTCGGTCTGTTGTGCGTCATGGATTGGTGTGACGCGGTCGGCGGCACCCCGGGACGGCCTCAGCGGCGGGTCAGAGCCGCCGAATCCCTGGAGCCCGGTCGCCGGGCTGCAGGTGCAGCGGCTCGAGCGGGAGGCGCGGCCGTGCGGCGGGCCGCTCGGCGGGGCCGAAGTGGCCGTCGAGGCCGGTCATCTGGAGCAGGCGGTGCACCGGGCGGGAATGTCCGGCGATCAGCAGGCGGGTCCCGGCCCGGCCGGCGAGACGGTCCAGCTCGAGGAGCCCCGCCAGCCCGCTGGCGTCGATGAACGTCAGCCCGCTCACCTCGAGCACCAGCTCACGTCCCGCACGCAACCAGGGTTCCACCTCGGCGCGCAGCCGATCGCGGGTCGCGATGTCGAGCTCGCCGCTGACCTCGACCATCACCACCCCGTACGCCGGGCTGCGAGCCGCCGTTCCCGCCAAGGTCCCGCCCCCTCCCAAGGCCGCCGCGCGCCGGCGCCCCTCACCTGATACATCGCCGCGAATCACAAGAACGTTTCGGCGCCCGCCGGCCCCGACCGCATGCGCAACGTCACCAACACCCCTTCACCAGCGACGATTCACTGGCGAAAAACCCGGCCTTCCGGCTCCCGATGTCCCGATGTCCCGATGTCCCGAGAGCATCCGGTGATCGGCTGAATGTGGCCAGTAACGGCCTCCAATGGTCACGTGTCTGGCATGGTGAGCAGAGGCGCCGTACCGCCAGGGGCCGACGCCGAGGAGGAGGGAAGCCTGCCGGGACCGTCTCGTCCACGCGGGGAGGGCATCGAGCACGGGATGAGGATCGCGCCACCCGCGCGTCTCCATCCCTGACCGCCCGCGACGAGACCCCACGAGAGAGGCAGGCTGTCAGGCACCCGGGAGTGCCGGCCGCCGAGCGACCACCCGGCACCGGCCCCCGGGTGCCAGGCCAAGGCCCTCGTCACATGCGCCGCGCTCCGGGCGTCGCGTCGCGTCGCGTCAGGCCGCGGGAGCCCGCGCCGGAAGCTCGAAGAGCGGGAAGAGGCGCTCGGTGTCGAGGAAGGTGTTGATGCCGATGATGCGCCCGGCGGAGATGTCCAGGACCTGCAGCGCCCAGGGGTTGCCTCCGGGACGGTACTGGCCGAAGGCGGGCGCGCCGTTGGCCGTCAGGCGGCACAGCATGGAGCCGCGGCAGCCGCTGCCCGGCCCGTCCCACCAGTTCCTGATCTCGTCGCGGCCCTGCAGCCAGCTCACGTACGGCGAGATCGCCAGCGTCGCGTCCAGGTCGAGCAGCGCGGTGAGCGCGTCCAGGTCGAACCGCTCGAAGGCGTCCACGTACCGCATCAGCAACGCGTTCTTCGGCTGAGGCAGCGGGTCGGTCCTGACGGGGTCCACGGCGGCCAGCGTCGCCCGCGCCCGCTGCAGCGCGCTGTTCACCGCGGCCGGCGTGAGGCCGAGCAGCTCGGCCACCTCGTTCGCCGACCAGCGCAGCACCTCCCGCAGGATCAGCACCGCCCGCTGGCGCGGCGGCAGGTGCTGGAGCGCGGCCACGAAGGCGAGCTTGATCGTCTCGCGGGCGGCGACCTGGTCCGCCGGGTCGCCGTCCGGGACGACCAGCCGGTCGGGTACCGGCTCGACCGCGTCCTCGCCGTTGCCGGTCAGGTCCGCGGGGTGGGCACGGCGGCGGTTGCCGCGCGCCATGTCGACGCAGACGTTGGTGGCGATCCGGTACAGCCAGGACCGCAACGACGCGCGGCCCTCGAACCCGTCGAGGCCACGCCAGGCCCGCAGCAGGGTCTCCTGTACGGCGTCGTCGGCGTCGAAGGCCGACCCCAGCATGCGGTAGCAGTAGCCCCTGAGCTCGACCCGATGCCGTTCGAGGTCGCTCTCCACGGCCTGACCATAGATGACAGCGCTCATATCCGGATAGACGACGCGGGCCGCCCGGATTCATCGGCCGGGCGTGGCCGTCTTCAGGTGGTGCTCGCGCTCATCCCTGCGGACAGGGTGAGCGTTTCGCCGTTCATGTGGCCGTGCTCGTCGGAGACCAGGAACATCATCGCCGCGGAGACGTCCTCGGGCTCCAGCAGCCCGGGGCCGTTCGCGAACAGCGGCATGACGTCCTCCCGCGTCGGGTGCTCGAGGTCCGGGCGGAACGCCCGGTAGGCGACCTCGTTGTGGACCTGGATGGTGTTGACGCCGGACGGCAGCACCGCGTTGACCGTGATCCCGTGCGCCGCGACCTCCAGCGACAGCGACTTGACCAGGCCGATCACGCCCCACTTGGCCGCGGCGTAGTGCCCGCTGTTGGTGGCGCCCATCCGCGCGACGATCGACGAGGTCGCCACGATCCGGCCGTACCCGCGCTCGATCATGTGCGGCACGACCGCGCGGAACGCATGGAACACACCGGTCAGGTTGATGTCGATCATGTCCTTCCACTGCTCGCCGGTCATCTCCGCGATCGGCGAGGCGCCGGCGATACCCGCGTTCGCGAGCAGGATGTCGATGCGGCCGAACATGGCGACGGCCTGCGCGGCCACCTCCTCCATCGCGGCCAGGTTCCGTACGTCGGCCTTGACGGTCACCGCCCGGCGCCCCTGCTCGCGGACCAGCCGCGCGGTCTCCGCGAGCTCGGTCTCGCTCCCCATCGGGTACGCGACCGTGCCGATCGGCTCGCCGATGTCGCAGATCACGATGTCGGCGCCCTCGCGCGCCAGCCGTACCGCGTGAGCGCGGCCCTGGCCTCGCGCCCCGCCCGTGATCACGGCGACCCGGCCGTCGAGCCGCCCTCCGCTCCGTCCCGCCTCGTCGGCCGGCATGGCGCCTCCTCTACGTTCGCGATCGGTCCGTCACGTATGGAGACGGGATGCCCACCCGAAACTCATCGCCCTGCCGCGGAACGGGTGCGGGAGGCTTGACGGTGTGGACTACGACGTGGTGGTGATCGGTGGCGGGGCGGCGGGTCTGGCCGCGGCCCGTACGGCCGTGCGCCGGTCGGCGCGGGTGTTGCTGGTCTCGGATGGGCCGGTCGGCGGGGACTGCACGTTCACCGGGTGTGTGCCGTCCAAGACGTTGATCGAGGCGGCGGCTCGCGGGACGCCGTTCGAGGAGGCGCTGGCGGCCGTGCGCGGGGCGGTCGCCGTGATCGCCGCCGCCGAGGACGACGCCGCGCTGGAGCGCGAGGGCATCGCGGTGGTCCACGACCGCGCGGAGTTCGTATCGCCGCGACAGGTGATGGTGCGCGGGGGCGGCCGGGCGGAGGCCGTCCACCGAAGGGCTCGGCTTGGAGGCGGCCGGTGTGCGTGTGGATGAGCTCGGGCATGTCGCGACGGACGACCATCTGGCCACCACGGCGCCCGGGATCTTCGCGGCCGGCGACGTCACCGGCCGCGAACCGTTCACGCACGCCGCCTACGCGATGCGCCGGATCGCGGCGGCCAACGCCCTCGGGCGTGGGCGCGGGTCCGTCTATGGGGAGGCGGGCACGCCCAGGGTGATCTTCACCGATCCGGAGGTCGCGCAGGTAGGTGTCGTCGAGGCCGAGGCGCCGGCCGGTTTCCCGGGTGGCGGGGCTGACGATGGACGCGTGCGACCGGGCGGTCATGGTGGGGCGTACGGAGGGGTTCGTCACGCTCATCGCGGGTCCGCGGCGGTTGCTCGGCCACGCGGGAGGCGGCCGGCTGCTGGGCGCGACGGTCGTGGCGCCCCGCGCCGGGGAGATGATCCACGAGGCCGTGCTCGCGCTCCGTACATCGATGTTCGCCGGACGGCTGGCGCAGACCGTACACGCCTATCCCACCTGGTCGATGGCGATCCAGCAGGCCGCGGCACAGCTCGTGGGCCACGGCCCGGCGCCGCGCCGTGTCCGGTAGCAGCCGGGCCGCGACCGATCGCCGGCTCGTCACCGTCGCAACCGGGGCAGGACCAGCGCGTACACGCCGTCATCGGTCGGTGCGTTTCAGGCCGGTGAGGTGGCAGAGCGCGGTGAGGCCGTCGTCGGTGCCGGGCCAGTGGCGCCGTATCGGTTCGAGGCCGGCGTGCCGGACCACCGAGCGCAGGGCGAGGGTGACGACGATGGCGTCGTCGGCGTATCCGAGTACGGGGATGAAGTCCGGAATCAGGTCGATGGGGAGCGCCAGGTAGGCGATCAGCAGGGCGAGGCGGGTCCGTACGCCGCGGGGAAGGGCGGGGTCGGCGGCCAGGCGGCGGATCAGGCGCAGCAGGTCGGGCAGCAGCCGTAGTGACTCGGCGAGCAGTCCGCCGCGGGGCCGGGCGAACACCATGACCGTGATCAACGCGATCCATACCAGGATCAGGCCCGCCGCGATGCTGACCAGCAGGTCGCCCCACCACGCGCCGGTCACCTCTCCGCCCCGGGCATCTCGGTGGACGCTTCGGCGGGGACTTCGGCAGGCGCTGTGGCACGGATTTCGGCAGGGGCTTCGGCAGGGGCTTCAGCGGGGGCCTCCGCAAGGGCTCCGGCGGGGGGCTCCGCAGGGGCTTCGGCGGAGAGCGCGGCCTGCTCGAAGGCGGCCAGGTCGGCGGCGGCTTCGTCGAAGGCGGCCCGTGCGGCGGGGCCGCCGGGAGCATCGAAGTAGTCCCGTTCGGTGATCTTGGCCAGCCAGGAGCGGAACCGTTCCAGGTCGGCCTCGGACTCCTCGACCTCGGCGTAGGTGGCCCGGCCTCGGGCCCGCTCGTTGCGCAGTTCGGCGCGGAGCGCGGGCAGGCGCTCCAGCACCTCGGCGTATTCGGCGTCCCGGGCGGCGTTGAACTCGGCCACCAGGGCGGTCCGCTCCGCCGGTTCGGGCAGCAGAACGGCCAGCGCCCGGCCGCTGCCGCCCTCCGCGCGCACCCGTGCCAACAGCCGCCGCACCTCCCGCAGGGGCCGTTCACGGGCGGGCAGCAGGCACACCGACTGCTGCAGGTACAGCGCGCCCAGCGACCGCAGCTTCCGCCACACCTGGACCCGCAGACTCGCCGGCCCGCCCGCGGTGGAAACGCTGACCAGCACGAACCGCTCCCCCTCGACCGAGCGCTCACCCTCGACGCCATCCCTCATGTAACGACCGTAACATGGCCGAGAATCGGTCGTTTCCGGAAGAGGCGGCGATGGATCAGTCGGGCACCGGGACGGAGCGGGAACAGACACGGTGACTCAAGTCCCCCGCGATGCGAGGAGCAGCCCGTGCCCAAGAAGGACCGCGACGAGGTTTTCCTGGAGTTCACCAAGAGCATCTGCCCGGTCTGCAAGGCGGTCGTCGACGCCAGGTCAACATCCGCAATGACAAGGTCTACCTGCGTAACACCAACGGGATCCGGCTGGCCACCGACCCGCGGTTCGCCGCCGCGCTCGGGGAGCGCAACCGGCGCCGTTCGGTCAACATCTACCTGCAGTTCGACGGTTTCGACGTACGCACCCACCAGCGCATCCGCGGCCGCGGACTGCGGAAGCTCAAACAGCGCGCGCTGGCCAAGCGCGCCGCCGCCGGCCTCACGGTCACCCTGGTCGCCGCCGTGGAGAAGGGGCTCAACGAACACGAGCTCGGCGACATCGTCCAGTTCGGTGTCCGGCATCCGGCGGTCCGGTCGGTGTCGTTCCAGCCGGTCACGCATTCGGGGCGGCACATCGAGTTCGATCCGCTGACCCGGCTGACCA
>WHSL01000062.1 GCA_009380095.1 Streptosporangiales bacterium
CCAGCTCCGCCAACTCCCCCGCGTCACGGCCCAGCCCCGTGGTGATCAGCAGCTCTCCCCCGTGCAGCCACGGCGTGGGATCGGCGACCTCACTCGAATGCACCCAACTGATCGCCCGATCCAGCCCGCCCCGCCCCCGCGACCACCCGCAGATCCAGCTCGGCACGCGCGGCCAGCTTCCGAACCGTCAATGGCACGGTGATCACCTCCGCACGGCCGGGTATCCGAGACCCGCCAGCCTACGAGATCACCGCAGTGAACGCGCTGGTCACAAGCGGGGCCGCCGCACGTCGCCCCGTCCGCCGCAAACGCCGCGCCGCGCCGCGCCGCGCCAAAAGTCTCATTTTCGTCAACCCTTCCTGGTTCGGTCCGCGAATCCGGCATACCGTTCCAGGAACTTCCATTTATCAATTGGGGGACGACTGTGTCTGACTTCTCTAGAGATTTGCCAAATCCGCTAACCATTCGCCCATTCCAGAATCCACTTAACAACATTAACTTCCCTTTCATTTTCGGCGCGAACAATTTCTATGCGCGTGGCTGAGACGAATGGGCCCGACGGCACCACGGGCCCCGATCCCGACGACGCCCTCAACAGGCTCAGCGGAACGGTCCACGGCCCAGCGGTGCAGGCCCGCGACATCCACGGCGGCGTTCACGTGCACGAACCCGCGTTCTCCGTCCCGGCTCCACGCCAGCTGCCGGCGACGGCACCGCTGGTGAACCGCGAGGACGATCTCGCGGCCCTGGACGACGTGCGGACGCGTACGACGGACGCGGCCCGGGTCGCCGTGGTCAGCGGCCCGGCCGGAATCGGTAAGAGCGCACTGGCGCTGCACTGGGCCCACCGGGTCCGCTCGGAATATCCGGACGGTCAGTTGTTCGCCGATCTCCGCGGTCACGCACCCGGCGATCCGATCTCCCCGGCGCACATACTCGGGGGGTTTCTCCGCGCACTCGGCTTCCGGCCGGACCACATGCCCGCGGACCCGGGCGAACTGGCGGCCCTCTACCGGTCGGCCACGGCCGACCGGCGCCTGCTGGTCATCCTCGATGACGCGCTGTCCGCCGCCCAAATTCGCCCCCTATTGCCCGCGACGACCGATTCCCTTGCCGTGGTGACCAGCCGATGGCGGCTGACCGGCCTGCTGGCGCGCGGAGCGCGGGCGATCCAACTGGACCGGCTCGACGAGGACGCGGCCGTACGACTGGTGACCCTCGCCATCGGCGACGACCGGGCCGCGGCCGAGCCCGAGGCGGCGCGGCGGCTCGTGCGGTTGTGCGCGCGATTCCCCCTGGCACTGAGCGTGGCGGCAGCCCGGCTCGCCGTCCGTCCGGGCTGGCGGGTCGCCGAGATGGCCGACGCGCTGGCGCACGAGCGGCGACGGCTGAGTGCCCTCGCCACGGAAGAGGACGACATGGCGGTACGCGGCGCGATCGATCTCTCCTACCGGGCCCTGCCACCCGACGCGGCGCGCGTCTACCGGCTGCTCGGGCTGTTCCCGGGGACGGCCTTCGAGGACGGGCTCGCCGCGTCGCTGGCCGATCTGCCTTCGGCGGAGGCCCGGCGGCTGCTCGACGTGCTGGCCGACGCGAACCTGCTCCGGGACACGACGGCGGGCCGGTACCGCTTCCACGACCTCATCCGGCTGCACGCCGGCGAGATGGCCGAACGCGACGAACCCGGGGCGGTGCGAGACGAAGCCGATCAGCGGATGCTGGGCTGGTATCTGGCCACGGCGACCGCGGCCGGTCAGCAGGCGGCCCGCTATCGGCGTGATCAGCGCCGGGACCTCGTCCACGCTCCCGACGAACCGCGGACCTTCGCGGATGCGGGAGAAGGGCTGGACTGGCTGGAGCGGGAGCTGCCCACGTTGCTGGTCCTGCTGCGCCGCGCCCTGGAGGACGGCCGCTTCACCTGGGGATGGCAGCTCGTCGACGCGGCTTGGCCGCTGTTCCTCCATCGGGGCCACTATGCGGAACGGCTCGAGTTCGACCGCACAGGCCTCGCCGCGGCCCGCGCTGCGGAGGACCCCGAGGCCGAGGCCAAGATGCACAACCGGGTCGGCCTCGCGCTGCGCGATCTCGGGCGTACGGACGAGGCGGCCGAACACTTCCACGCCGCCCTGGACATCTGGCGCACGCTGGGGAACGCGTACCGCGTGGCGGGCTCGATGCGCCGGCTGGCCTTCATCGCCGCCGACAGGGAACGGTACGACGAGGCCATCCGGTACTTCTCGGAGGCACTGGAGGCCTACCGCTCCCTCGCCGAGCCGCGGCCTCGTAAGGAGGCGCTGACCCTCGGCGACCTGGGCGCGGCGCTCACGCGGGCGGGCCGGGCGGAGGGGGCGGTCGGGCATCTGGAGGAGGGCCGCCGGCTCCTGGCCTCGGCGCCGGACCCGTACAACCAGGCCCGCCTCCTGATCCGGCTGGCCCAGGCGCGGCTGGCCCTCGACGCGGCCGCCGACGCCGGCGCCCTGTTCGCCGAGGCACTGCGGACGATGCGGACGATCGCGTCGCCGCCCGGCGAGGCCGAGGCTCTGGAAGGGCTCGGCGACGTGGCGGGACGGCTGAACCGTACGGACGAGGCGCACCGCAGATACCAGGAGGCGGCGGAGATCCTGGAACGGATCGGTTCCCCGAAGGCGGCCCGGCTACGGAACCGCCTCGGGGAACGACCCGGCGGATCGTGATCCGCCGGACGAACGGTCACGCCGACAACTCGTCGGGCGCCGTCCGGCAGGACGGGCCCTCTCCCGCCGGATGTGGAGGCTCCTTCCATCGTGTCAACGAGGACCGGACGCCATGGGTGGCCCGCAGCGCCGACAGCTCGTGATCGGACAGGGATCCCGACCCGGGGAAGACGTCGCCGATCTTCCAGCCGGCGATCAGCACCGCGTCCTCGGCCGCCGACACCGGGTCACCGGTGGCGAGCCAGCCGTGCAGGAAGGCGGCGAACAGCGCGTCGCCCGCGCCCGAGGTGTTGATCACGCCTCGTGGTGCGATGGCGTTCACCCTGATCAGCCGCCCGTCCCGTACCCCCAGCAGCAGGCCGCGCGTGCCGCGGCCCACCCCCACCAAGCGGCACCGTGGGTACCGCTGGAACACCCGGGCCACCCACGCGGCCGGTGGGCAGGGCAGCTTCTCGTGGCTGCAGAACACCACGGTCGCCGCCTCCAGCCACGGAAGGTTGTACGGATCCTCCAGGTCGCTGACCAGATGGACGTCGACCGCGATCGGGACGCCGAGGTCACGGACCTCCGGCAACAGGTCCCGCACGAATCGGGTGTTGGTCAGGACGAGCAGGTCGGCACCCCGGGCCTGCCGGCGGAACAGCCCACGCGGGTAGGTGGCACGGTCAAGGGGACGCAGATGGGGGTAGCCCATGCGCCGTCCCTCCGGGGTGACCAGCACCAGCCCCATGGTCGAGGCCGGCCCTTCCACCACGGCGGGGCCGAGCAGGCCGGCGGCGTCAAGGTCGGCCCGGATCGCTGCGCCGGCCGGGTCGCGGCCGACGACGGTGCACAACCTGACGTCGTCGCCCAACCGGCGCAGCACCTTCGCGATGTGGCCACCGGCTCCGGTGACGCCGCTGGCCAGCCAGGCCGGACGCGAGGTCGGCCGGTAACGCAGCGGGAACCCGCCGACTCCGACGGCCACGTACAGGCTGGTCACTCCCGCTACGACGATCTTCTTCGCCATGTTCGCCTCCTCGCTACGCGGCCGGGCGAGACCGCCGGTCACGGAACGGCTCGCTGTGGACGTGATCTCGTACGGCGACCACCAGCCGGCCCGGCCGCCGCCGCTCGGGGGCGACGTAGTGTCCGGCGACCACCAGCGCCTTCTCCAGACACTCCAGCGGCAGTCCGGCCGCCAGCCAGGCGTGCACCACCGATCCGTAACCACCGAGCGGTGCGACCGGGTCGGCCGTCAGCCCGGCGGCGACGGCGGTGATACGGATCAGGTGGCCGCCCCGGGTCCCGACCAGGTGGCCGGAGGGCCCGCCACAGGTGACGACCTCGCTCCCGGGATACCGGTCCAGCAGGGCCGCGATCCGGCCGGCCGCGCCACGCCGGGACGGATCCCCGGCGCAGGCGAGCACGTCGGCCACGTCGCACCAGCCCCGGTCCGGCGTGCGGCCGGCGTCGGCGACGACGTGGTAGTCGACGAAGTCCAGGCCGGCCGAGAGGTGACGGACGCTCTCCCCACGGTGGTCCAGGACGACGAGGTACGGATCGCGTGGCCCGCCACCGCGCGGGATCACCAGCACGGCCGGCGGGCGGCCGTCCGGTGATGCCGGCGACCGGTCCAGAACCAGCGCGCGCTCCAGGCGGAACACGTCCGCGACGACGATGTGGCCCGTCATGTACTGCCTCCCTCCAGCGCCCGCGCTCATGTCTCGAGCTCCGGCGGGGCGACCGGCTCGGTGATGGGGATGCTCGCGGGCGTGGACAGCCCGAGCAGCCGATAGATCACCCGGCGCATGTTCCGGTTGAACCGGCCCGGCTCCGAGGTGATGTGCTCGACCACCGGCCGCAGCCGGTCCGGCGTGTGTTCGGCGGCGGCGCGGTGAAGCTGCGGCAGCAGCGGTGCGCCGTCGTCCAGGCGGGGCGCGTGCGCGGCGAGCCTGGACGCCGGCGAGACCGGGTCGACGTCGTCCGGGGACGAGCCGGTCACCAGCACCGGCGCGCCGGTGACGGCGCCGTACACGGTGGCCGATCCGTGGTCGCCGACCACCCAGTCGGCGGCCACCATCGCCCCGCGCCAGTCGGTGTCCGGCGGAATCAGGACGAGCCCCTGCCTCCTGCTCTGGGCCAGCCAGCTCTCGACCTGCAACGGGCCGTGGCCGAACCACACGTTCGGATGGAACATCGCCACGACCCGGTGGCCCTCCGCGGAGGCCTCCGCCGTCAGCCGCTCCAGCAGGTCGTGCCGTACGGCGAACAGCGAGTTCGGCCCCCAGGTGGAGGTCACCACGATCAGCCGCCGCCCCGGCGCGACCTCGAGCGCCCGCCGGTAGACCTCCCGCAGTGGCCGGCTCACCACCAGCCGGTCGTAGGTGGGATCGCCCACCACCGACGCGGCCGGCATGGCCTCCGGACAGGAGCGCGCCAGCCGTACCCGCTCGGAATCGTGTGCCAGCACGATCGACGCGGGCACGACGCTCCCGTTGTGCATCAGCCGCTGGGCGTCCAGTCCGTACGGGGTGCCAGGCCCGGCCACCCGCCCGGCGGGGCCGCCCCGCGCCAGCTTGTTGTACCCCACGCCGTGCGGCAGCACGATCAGCGGGGCGTGGATCTCGTGGATCCTCCCGTAGGACGCGGCGAGCGCCAGCGCGAAGGCCTGATCGACCGACTGTCGCCAGGGGATGACGGCTCCGCGTACGGCGCGCAGGAACTCGTCGACCCCGTCGTTGAACACGTCCGGCGCCTTGGTGAACACGACCTGGACCCGCAGGTCGTCCTCCAGCAGCCGGACCACGTCCAGAAGGCGCTGCCCCGCGGTGAGCGTGTGCACCGCGACCAGCACCGTGCGGCAACCCGACCGGGTCACCCACTTGCCGGCGTCGAGTCCGATCGGGACCCGGCGCCATTCCTCACTGGACATCGTTGTCCGCGAACCCCCTTCGTGCTTTGGGGACCCGGGGGTCCCCCTCCGTCCGGGCCGGGCCCGCGTCCCGGCCTCACGAACCTGAGGGTCCGTCGGCCATCTTGATAAAAACTTTTGGCTCTCTAGAGAGATGCGAATATGGCCTGGTCAGAAGTGGTGTGGCCCCGGCTGGCCAGCGGAGGTGGCGGCTACGTCTGGTCACCGGGTCGCCACGGTGAGACGATCCGACTCCCGGGGGCAAAGCACCTAAAGAGGGCTAAGCGGGTGGAATTCCGCGTACTCGGGCCCGTTGAGCTGTGGGCCGACCGCCGACGGTACGAACTCGGCACACCCAAAGAGCGCTGCCTCCTGGCGATCCTGTTATTGAACCGGGGCATGCCCGTCTCCACCGAGATCCTCATCGAGCGCCTCTGGGACGGCCGGCCGCTTCCGACGGCGCGCGACAACCTCTACGGCTACATCCACCACTTACGGACCCGGCTGCGGGCGGCCACCGGCGAGCGGCGCATCGAGCGGCGAGGCGGCGGAGGATATCTCCTCGACGTTCCCAAGGAGTGCGTCGACTTCTACCAGTTCGAATGGCTCCGAGAGCAGGCGCAGGCCTATGCCGATGACGGCTACAACGAGCGCGCGCTCGGGGTGCTGCACGAGGGGCTGGCGCTGTGGCGCGGCGAGCCGCTCGCCGACCTGCGCGAGGACTGGGCCGTCGGGATGCGTACGACTCTGCGACGGCGCCGCGACGAGACGATCCCGCTCCGCATGGACCTGGAGCTCAAGTGCGGGAACCACGCGGCCGTGGTCGAGGAGCTCGGTGAGCTGGTGGCGCGGCATCCGACCAACGAGCGGCTGATCCGTTACCGGATGCTGGCGCTGCAGCGGTGCGGCCGTTCCGCCGAGGCGCTCGAGGTCTACATCACGGCTCGCCGCTGGCTGGTCGAGGAGCACGGGCATGGCCCCGGGCACGAGCTCAACAGGCTGCACCGGCAGATCCTCAACGACGACCCCGGGCTGCGGCACCCCACCGGGCCGCAGCGGCGGCCCGTACCGGAGCCGCCCAACAACCTGCCGCGCGAGGTGGACACGTTCACCGGCCGGGAGGAGAACGTGCAGCGGCTGCTGGCGCTGCTGGCGCCCGAACCGGGGTCCGGTACGCCTCCGGTGACCGTCATCGTCCTGCACGGCCCGCCCGGGGCCGGTAAGACCACCCTGGCCGTGCACCTGGCCGCGCGGCTGACCGAACGGCATCCGGACGCACAACTCTTCCTGGACCTGTACGCGCATGCATCCGACCGGGAGGCCGCGGACGCGATGGAGACGCTGGACTCCGCGCTGCGCCTGCTGGGCGTGCCACCCGACCACATTCCGGGCCGGCTGGAGGACCGGGTCGCGCTCTGGCGGACCCATCTCGCGCGCCGCCGCTGTGTGATCGTGCTCGACGACGCGGCGGACGCGTCGCAGGTCAGGTCGCTGCTGCCCGGATCTCCGGGGAGTGTCGTGCTGGTGACCAGCAGGAACCGGCTCGCCGGGCTGGAGGGTGCGCGCCCGGTACCGCTGGATTTCATGTCCGAGGAGGACGCCGGAGCGCTGTTCGCCCGTACGGTCGGGCCGGACCGTCCGCTGGACGGCGAGGGCCTGCGCACCGTGGTGCGGCTCTGCGACCGGCTGCCGCTGGCGCTGACGCTCGCCGCCGGCCGGCTGGCCAACCGGGAGGTCTGGGAGCTCTCCGACCTCATCGCCACGCTCTCCGGTGAGGACCGGATCGGCGCCATCCAGGCCGGTGACCGCACGCTCGAGCGAGAGTTCGCGATGTCGTACCGGGATCTGACCGTCCCGCAGGCGACCGCCTTCCGGCGGCTCGGGCTGCACCCCGGGGCCGACTTCGCCGCCCCCTCCGCCGCCGCGCTGACCGGCCTGGCGCCGGCCGAGGCGGGGCAGGCCATCGAAGGGCTCGTGGACCGCAACCTTGTCAGGGAGATCAGTCGGGGCCGGTACCGGTACCACGACCTGCTCCGCGAATACGCCCGTGAGCTGGCGCGTCGCGAGGACGGCGAGGACGTCCTGAGTGACGGGCTGCGCGGGCTGCTCGAGCACTACATCGCCACCGCGACCCAGGCGTGCCGGACGTGTCATCCCTTCGAACGGCACCCGGAGCTCGCCGCCGTACCGTCCCCCTCCGCTCCATCCGTGAACACGCCGGGGCAGGCCCGGGCATGGCTCCGCGCCGAGCACGACAACCTGGTGGCCGCGATCCGCCTCGGTTACGAACGGGGACCGGCCGAGTCGGCGGCCCTGCTGGCCCGCGCGCTCTGGACGTACCTCGAAGAGGCCGGCCACTGGGCGGAGGCCGTCGACCTCCACCGCCACGCGGCGGAGGTCTGGCGCGCCGTGGACGAGCCGGCCGCGCTCGCGGACACCCTGCGCGTACTCGCCCACGCCCAGTGGCGGCTGAGCGCCCTCGACGAGGCCCTCAACCACGCCAAGGAAGCCCTCGCCCTCTTCCGCGAAATCGGCGACAAGCAGGGCGAGGCCCTGATCATGGACCGCATCTGCAGCATTCACTGGGGAAGGTCGGATTACCGGACGGCGATCGCCTACAACCACGCCGCAGTGGAGATCTTTCAAAAGATCGGCGACTCGCACGGCGAGGCAACAAGCCTCATGCACGGTGCCATCACCCTGGCGGAGCGTGGCCGCTATCCGGAAGCGCAGGCGGACTTCGAGAAGGCGCTACAGATCTTCCGGCGGATCGGCGACGACCGTGGCCTGAAGTGGATCCTCAACAACCTGGGTGACCTGGCGATCCGCCGCGGGCGACCGGCTGCCGCGCTCGCCCGGTACGAGGAGGCGGCGGCCGCGGTCCCCGAGCTCAGCAGGCACGATGAGGCGCTGCTGCTGAACAACGTCGGCACCGTCTTCGCGCGCTCGGGACGCCTCGCCGACGCGCTGGAGAACTACCGCGAGGCGCTCGCCATCCATCAGGACATCGGAGACCGCATCGCGGAGACGGACACGTTGCTGAACATCGCGCGTGCCCACGTCGTCGCGGGAGACCTAGTCGAGGGAATGGCGCATTATCGACGGGCACAGGCATCGTCACTCGAACTGTCGGACCGGCGCCTGAGAATGCGCACCCTGCAGGGCATCGGAGAAATACGGCTGCGCTCCAAAGAATACGCCGCCGCATTGACCGCATATCTGGGATGCCGCGAGTTGGCGCGCGAAATCGACAGCGCCTATGAGGAGGCCTGCGCGCTCGAGGGCATCGGGAACGCCCTGCTCCACCTCCAGGGCCCCGACAAGGCCCGTCTCTCGTGGGAGCAGGCTCTCCGCACCTACACGCGGCTCGGTGTGCCCGAGGCGGACGAGCTTCGCGGCCGGCTCGAAGGCGGCGGGGAGGCGGCCGGCTCCTGACCCGGTCTCGGCCAACCGGTCAAGTTCGACATCTCACCCAATCGGGCCAATTCGGCGGGTGATTGTAGGTCTCAGGCAGACGAATGTCTGGGCATCAGGAGAATCGTTCTGATACACGCGGCGCGGTAGAATGCGGTAGGGTCCCGAGTCATGATCGACCAGAGCCTTATTGGCGGTTTTGTCGTGACCGAAGCCCCGCGGAGCTGGATGTGGGGGTTTGCGCAGCAGGCGACCCCTGGGCGGGCGACCGGCTACGCGGGCCAGGTGTAGAGGCCGAGGCCGATGAGGAGGACGACTATGAGGCTGGCCGCCGTGCGGAGGTGGTTCCAGCGGGTCCAGCGGGGTGAGAACGCCGCCCAGACCCGGGCCGCGTCGTCCTCCCCCGACGGGGCGGCGGCGTCGAGGGAGTTGTTCAGGGGGACGTTGACCGTGGCCGTGGGGGCGACCGCGCCGGCGGCGTAGATGATCGCGGCGGCGAGGAAGAGCACACCGGGGGCGAGGGCGCCGGCGACCAGCAGCAGGATTCCGGCGAGCCCGGCGGCGATCGGGGTGCCCGTGAAGGAGATCAGGAACGGCGGGACCAGGATCTTGCGGTTCATGCTCCGCATCGCCGGTACGGCCTGAGCCGCCGGGATCGCGTCCAACCCAGGCAACACCGAGACGGAGAACGCGAAGAACACGCCGGTGACGGCACCCGCCAGCACCAGCGCCACCACCGCGCACACGAATGCCGCGACCATCATCGCGATCAACTCCCGCCCGGCCCGCCCAGGGCCTCCGGCCGGATCCCCGGCCGCCGGACCACCGCCCGGCCCTTCCGGGGATTCTTCCGCAATCCCACCCACCGAGGCGAACCCCCACGCGGCCTCGCGAGTCGCCGCCGGATCCCGCACACCCCCCGGAAACGACGGCTGACCTGCGACTTCCGGAGAAGCCGCAGGTCAGTGGCGAGAATCGGTCAGCGCTTTTCGACGACGCGGAAGGTCAGCTCGTCGGTGAAGCGGCGCCCGTACGCGTCCGTCGCGGTGACCTCGGCGCGGTGTTCGCCCACGGCGAGGTCGCCGGGCAGCGCGAACCGCCACAGGTGCATGGCCCGGTCCGCCAGACTGCCGCCGTTGACGAGCTGCTGCGCGGCGGCGTGCGGGTCGGACCACTCGGGCCCCACCAGCTGTGCCTCACCACGGAGCGGCTGCGTACGGTCCGCCGGGCGCGCCCGCTCACCGTCGAGCGAGACCTTGACCGTGGACCCGGTGGACCCCATCCAGAAGTTGGTGGTCAGCCAGGTGTCACCAGCCAGGTCGGCGCGGTCGACGACGAGCGGGTCACCCAGCTCCGGCGCCGTACCCTCGGGCTTGGCGTTCCAGGCCTGACGGTCGGCATACCACTCGCGGTAGTGCGGGCTGTTGACGCCGAGCTGCGTCTGCGCCTTGTCGCTCTGCCCGGTGACCGTGTACCGCTCCTTGAACGCGTTGCCCTTGACGTCCAGGGTGAGGATGCCGGGCCGGCCGCCGTCACGCCCGACCGCGATGGGGTAGCCGTCCTCGGTCAGTTCGCCGGAGTACCAGTCGCCGGAGATCGCGCCCGCCGTGATGTGCGGGAACGGCAGCCCGTCGACCCCGAAGAGGTCCTTCCAGCCCTTGACGAGGTCCCCGGTCTTCATGTTCTCGATGGAGTGGCTGTGCCCGGAGACGGCGACGGCCTTGCGGCCCTTCAGCAGGTCGTAGACCTGGCGGACCTGGTCGACCTGGTGGATCGCGCTGCCCTGGTCGGCGAAGTTGAGCAGCCCGATGTGCGAGGCGACCACGACGAGCTTGTCGCGGCCCACGTTCGCGAGGTCACGCTTCAGCCAGGCGAGCTGCTGCTCGTCGAGCCTGCCGTTGTAGCGCGGCCTGTTGTCCGGGTCGTTGCACTCCGGGCGGCGGCCGTCCGCGTTGTCCACGTCCGGGGTACACGGGTAGCGCACGCTGTTCAGCGCCACCACGTGCACGTTGCCCGCGTCGTAGGAGTAGTACGCCGGCGCGAGCTTGGCGCGGAAGGTGTCGAAGGAGTGCTCGGGGCCCTCGGCGTCGTAGTCGAGGTCGTGGTTGCCGGGCAGGAACCGGGCCGGCCCGTTCGTCATGCCGGTGAGGTCGCGTACGTCCGGATACAGCGACAGGTCGTCCCCGACCACGTCGCCGATGAAGAGGCTGCCGCAGCCCTGGTAGTCGTCGCGCTTGGAGAGGTCGCGGATCGCCCCCTTGCGGGCGTACTCGACCTCCTCCTTGTCGTACGGCTGCAGGTCGCCGGCGATCACGCAGTGCTGCTCCCGGGTCTCGGTGAGCCGGCTCTCCGCGAGCGGGAAGTTCACCGCGTCCGGCAGCGGCCCGGTGGGCTCGATGCCGCCGTACTTCAGCTCGGGCGAGCCCTCGGGCAGGTGGTTGTAGTGGAACTGCGCGACGTTGTGCCCGTCGACCGGCACCTGGTAGCCGGACGGCTGGGTGATGAAGACCGTCATGTTGTCGTACGCGGGAAGCCGGTAGCGGCCGCGTGCGTCGGTCTTCACGACGTCGCGTCCGTTCGACACGGTGACGCCGGCGAGTCCGCGCTCACCGGAGTCGCTGGAGCTGTCCCGGTCGCGGTCGACGAAGACCTGACCGTTCAGTACGGCGGGGTCGGCCGGGCCGTCCTGCGTACGGACGACCTCGACCTCGCCGCGGTAGGCGTTGGCGTTCCAGCCGGACTTCTCGCTCGGCGCGGCCCCGGCGGCCGTGGGCAGGAACGTCGTGGTGGTCCCCGCGATCGCGACGGCCAGGAAGGCCACGACCGCGGGGCGTCTTCCACGCTTTCGGGACAAGGAACTCGACATGCACCTCTCCGGTGACTCGGGGGATGAAACGGCCTTTTACGGCACCGGAGAGGATCCTCACGAGCGAATCTGAACGGAGGGGTAGCTCAGGCCGTACGGCGGCGGAACAGGTACGCCGCGGCGAGCGCGGACACCGCGACGATGCCCGTACACCAGGCCACGCCGAGGGTGGCCGAGGAGCCGATCGGAGAACCCGCCCGCCGCCTCGGGCGTCCGCGCGAGCAGTCCGAACGCCGCCGAGGCCCAGGACACCGCCAGCACGAACAGCAGCAGCATGCCGATCGCCGCGAGCCACTCCGCCGCCCCCGCGGCCGGCCGGAAGCCGATCAGCAACGCGACCGCGAGCACGGTACGGCGCCGTACGACTTGCGCAGCCCGGCCACGGCGACGGCCGGATGATCGGTCATGGCCCCTCCCGAAAATGTTCTGCTTATGCGATAAGCAGTGCTGCTTAGGGTGTAAGCAGAAATGCCGTGGCTGTCAAACCCGCGGCCCGGAGCGGCCAGGGTTCACGGCACGATCGGTGAGGTGAGCGAGGAGATGAGCGACGGCGCGCCGAGCCTTCCGCCGATGCTGGCCACCGCCTGGGGCCTGCGGGAACGCCCGAACAAGGGGCCGCGCCCGGCGCTCAGCGTGGAGCGCGTCGTCGCGGCCGCCATCGACGTGGCCCGGCGCGACGGCCTGGCCGCGGTCTCCATGAGCCGGGTCGCGGCGGAGCTGGGCACGGTCGCGATGGCGCTCTACCGGTACGTCTCCGCCAAGAGCGAGCTGATCGCGCTGATGGCCGACGCCGCCTACGGGCCCGCCCCGGAGCTGCCACGCCCCGGCGACACCTGGCGCACCGCCCTCACCGCCTGGACCCACGGCATGCTGCGCGGGGCCCGGGAGAACCCCTGGGCCGTGGAGGTGCCGATCACCGGCCCACCGCTGCTGCCCAACTCGGTGGACTGGTTCGAGTGCGCGCTGCGCTGCCTGGCCGGCACCCCGCTGGACGGCGGGGAGAAGGTCGAGGTGATCTCCATGGTGGGCGGCCTGGTCCGTACCCGGGGCCAGATGGAGCACCAGATCAACGCCGCGATCGCCGCCTCCGCTCCGACCAGCGTGCCGGGCGGTTACGGCCGGATGCTGAGCGAGCTGCTCCCCCGCGACCGCTACCCCGAGGTGTACGGGGTCATCGAGGAGGGCGTCTTCGGTGACGAGCCCGGCGCGCCCGGGGACGAGGACTTCGACTTCGCGCTTAACGTCGTCTTCGAGGGCATCGAGGCGCTGATCCGCACCCGGGCCTGAGGCCGAGCCCGCGACGCGAGCGACCCGCCCGTCACGGCGGGGGCGACTCCATCGGCGCACCGTACCCGCCGTACCCGCCGTCGTGTGTCTCGTACGTGTCCGGTCGCGATACGCCGGAGCCGAGCGCGGCCAGCACGCCCAGCACGATGTACAGCACCAGCAGGAACCGCGCGCCGTTGGAGAGCAGCAGCGGCTGCGTCGCCGACGCCCGCGGCCGGCCCGCCTCGAACGTGGACTCGTCGCCGAAGAGCCGCTTCGGATAGGCCGAGGTGAGCAGCAGCCAGTAGGCGCTCTCCCGCAGCTGATACCGCGCGACCGCCGCCGTCGAGCCGAAGATCGGCCCGGGCACCCGGCCCATGATCAGGATGATCAGCCAGAACACGAGCGCGCACACGCCCCAGCCGGCGGCGGTGATCCCGGCCACGATCGCCGCCGGGATGATCAGGATGAACCGGAAGAACACGGCGAGCCGGTTGAGCGGGCCGGGCCGTACCTCGATCCGTACGGGGTGGTCCGGGGCCTCGAACGCGAACGGCGGGTACCGGTCGTCCAGCAGGAACATGTAGACGGCGACCCGGGTGCGCCAGGCCACGTACCCGGTCAGGAACGACGCGATGCCCTCGGGCAGCCGGCCGGTGAACAGCGCGGCGAACCAGCCGATGAGGGCGACGAAGAACGTCACGATGCCGAGCGCCCAGAGCACGATGATGTGCGGGATCACCAGGATCACGCGGAACAGCACGACGAGCCGGCTCTGCCGTTCCTTCGCGTCGATGTCGAGCACCGGCAGGAACTCCGGCTCGTCCACCCCGCGCGCCGTATCCGCCACATCGCCCCCGATCCCCAGCGCCCCCACCCGAGACCCTCCGAGGGCTACCCCCCAACACCCCCCGAATAACGCCGGCCCACCCCACCCCCAAGATCAACAAGTTGATCTTGGGGTTACTTCTCCGCGATGACGGGGTTGGTGAGCTCGCCTAGGCCTTCTACGGCGATGGTCATGGTGTCGCCGGGTTGGACGGGGCCGACGCCTTCGGGGGTGCCGGTGAGGATGACGTCGCCGGGCTGGAGCGTGGTGAACGCGGTGATGTAGTCGATCAGGTACGGGATGTCGAAGATGAAGTCCTTGGTCCGCCCGTCCTGCCGGATCTCGCCGTTGACGGTGGCGGTGACGCGGACGTCGGACGGGTCGAAGTCGGTCTCCACCCAGGGGCCGATGGGGCAGAACGTGTCCCAGCCCTTGCCCCGGGTCCACTGCGGGTCGCTCTTCTGGATGTCCCGCGCGGTGACGTCGTTGGCCACCGTGTAGCCGCCGATCATGGACATCGCGTCCGCGGCCGCCACCTTGCGGCCGGTCTTGGCGATGACCAGGGCGAGCTCGGCCTCGTGGTCGAGCCGCTTGGAGATCGCCGGGTGCACCACCTCGTCGCCGGAGGCCACGATGGCGGACGGCGGCTTAAGGAACAGCAACGGCTCCTTGGGCACCTCGTTGCCCAGCTCGGCGGCGTGCTCGGCGTAGTTCCGGCCGACGCAGATGATCTTGCTGGGCGCGACCGGGGCGACGAGCCGTACCTCGTCCACCGGGGCGACCGCGGCGCCCTGCGTCAGGTCCCGGAACGGCTCGCCCACGGCCGCGTACACGGTGCCGTCCGGGTCGAGCACGCCCCAGCGCTCCCGGTTCTGGTCCGGGTCCACGTATCGAATGATCCGCATCGCTGCTCCTGTCCTGGGTCGAGTGCCGCCCTCAGCACCCGTTGTAGTCGTTGGTCCACAGCTCGCCCTCGGCGGCGTCGGCCCCATCCTCCAGGATCTTCAGCCGGAGCATGGTGTCGAGGGTCCGCTTCACCACCGCGGGGTCGAAGCATCCCTTGTCCGACAGCGCGGACTCCATGGCCTCCACGGTACGCAGCACGGCAGCCTTGTCGTCGGTGCCCAGATCGTCAAGAACCTGCTCGGCGACCGCGTCGTGCTGGGTCTTCACCTTCTGCGTGGCGGCGGCGATCGCGCGGCTGAACGCCTGGGCGGTCTCCTTGTTCTCCTCCGCCCACTGCCGCGAGGTCGCCCAGGCGGTGTAGTCGAACTTGTCGAGCTCCGGCACGGGGTTCCTGGGCCCGTCGATCAGTACGGTCCCGAACCCCTCCTCCGCGGCGATGTACGGCGTCGGCGGCGACAGGTGGTACGCGTCGATCTGCCCCTTCTCCAGCGCGGCGAGCAGCTGTGACCCGCCGCCGAGCGGCACAAGCTCGGCGTCGCGGTCCGGGTTGAGCCCGATGGAGCTCAGGTAGTAGCGCATGTACGTGTCCGTGGGCGCGCCGGGCGAGGTGATACCGATCTTCAGCCCCTTCAGCGCCATCAGCCGGTCCCGCAGCGGCGACGTCGCGGTGACGCCCTTGCGCTCGGCCACCTCCTTGCGCATGACGAGGGTCAACGACACGCGGTCGAGGATGTCGTGCGCCATCACGACGGAGTCGTCGCCCTCCTTGGACAGCTCGGCGAGGTCCTCGAAGCCGACGTCGGCGTACTGGGCGTCGCCCGAGGCCAGCGCGGCGATGCTGTCGTTCCCGGACTCCACCTCGACGATCTTGACGTTCAGGCCCTCCTTGGCGAACAGGCCGTCGTCCTTGGCGACGTACAGGGCGGAGAGGAAGACGTTGGGCGCGGACGCGATCGTGATCGTCTTCTGCCCGCCGGAGGCGGCCTCCTCGCCGCCGCCGCAGGCCGTCGCGGCGAGCACCAGCGCCGCGCTCGCCAATATCGGTATCGCCTTCATGCCGAGCCTCCTGGTAGCCGGGTCACGCGTATGCCGGATCACTGGCCTCCGCCCCCGCGGAGCCTGACTTCGGGCTGCCATCGCAGCGCGCGCGACAGCGGGCGCAGCGCGATGCCGAGCAGCAGCACGATCGCGGCGAGGACGATGGTCCCCGCGATCACCCCCGAGGTCTGGTAGCGGCCCGCCGCCGCCCGGGTGAGGTAGCCGATGCCACGGTTGGAGGCGATGAACTCCCCCACCACCGCGCCGATCATCGCGGCCGGCAGCGTGATGCGCAGCGCCGCGAGCACGTACGGGAGCGCGCCGGGGAACAGCACCGAGCGCATCGTCGCGGCGCGTGAGGCGCCCATCACCCGGGCCACGTCCACGTACCCCTGCGGCACCTGCCGGATACCCTCGACCGTGTTGATGAACACCACGAAGAACACGAAGTACGCGGCCAGCACGATCTTCGGCGTCAGCCCGATGCCGAACCAGAGGATGAACACCGGCCCCAGCGCCACGGCCGGCACCGAGTAGGCGACGAGGAAGTACGGCTCCACGATCCGGTACGCGGTGCGCCACAGCGCCAGCGGCCAGGCCACGGCCACCCCCAGCACCGCGCCGGCCACGAACCCCACGCCGGCCGACGTAAGGGTGAAGCGGGCGTGGAACCAGAACTCGTCCTCCCCGCCCAGCCACTCCAGCAGCCGCTCCCCCACCGCCTCCGGGTTGCTCACGAAGAACGGCCGGACCAGCGTGCCCGAGGCCAGGTCCCAGGCCACGATGACGAACGCGGCCAGCGCCACCCGCGCCACCCAGACGCCGCCGCGCCGAAGCCGCCGCGCGCGCAGCACCCGCCGCCGCTCGGCCGTGGTGACGTGCGTCACGGGGTGCACCGCGCCGCCGATCACCCGTGCACCTCCGTGGAGCTCCACGGCAACAGGCGCGCCTCGGCCGCCCGGATCACCGCGTTGACCAGCATCACCAGGGCCGCCACGACGACGATGCCGGCGAACATGGTCGCCGTCTCGAACTGCCGCGAGGACCGGACGATCAGGAAGCCGAGCCCGCCGGTGGCCGCGATGAACTCACCCAGCACCGCGCCGACCATGGCCCGGGAGAACGTCAGCCGGATGCTGGCCACCACCGCGGGCGCGGCGCCGGGCAGCACCACCGTACGGAGCAGCGACGGCCCGCGCGCCCCCATCACCCGGGACACCTCGATCAGCCCGGGACTGATACCCCGCACCCCCGCAACGGTGTTGACCAGCACGATCAGGAACACCATCAGCGCGGCCAGCATCACCTTGGGCAGCGTGCCGAGACCGAACCACATGATGAACATCGGCGCCAGCGCGATCTTCGGGATCGAGTAGAACGCCTGGATGAACGGGCCGGCGATCTCGTCCAGCAGCGGCACCGCCACCAGCACGATGGCCGCGGCGAGGCCGACCGCGACGCCGATCAGGTAGCCGAGCCCGGCCTCGTACATGGTGATCGAGGTGTGCCGCCACAGGTCGCCGCTGATCGCGAGCTCGTAGAGCTCGGCGCCGACCTCGGTGGGGCGGGAGACGTACTTGCGGTCGACGATGAGGCCGGCGCCGAACTCCCAGAACAGCAGCAGTGCCGCGCCGAGCAGCGCGATCCCCCCGTACACCCGGATCCGATCGGCCACCGCGGCCGCGCGGGCGTGCGCCGCCGTCCGGCTGAGCACGCCTCCCGGCCGTGGACGGCCGAGCCTGGACATGGTCATGCCGCGTGTCCCGCGCCCGTGATCTCCGCCCGGATGTCGTCCCACAGCGCGTCGTACAGCTCCTTGAACCCGGCCTGCTCGTGGATGTGGAACACGTCGCGCGGCCGGGGCAGGTTCACCTGGTACGCGCGTTTGATCCGGCCCGGACGGCCGCTGAACGTCAGGATGTGGTCGGACAGCGCGATCGCCTCCACCAGGTCGTGCGTCACGAACAGCACGGTGGGGCGGCGCCGGTCCCAGAGCTTGAGCAGCTCGTCCTGGAGGATCACCCGGGTCTGCGCGTCCAGCGGGCCGAACGGCTCGTCCATCAGCACGACGCCGCTCTCGTACGCGAGGGTCCGTACGATCCCGGCCCGCTTGCGCATGCCGCCGGAGAGCTCGTGCGGATAGTGGTCCTCGAACCCGGCCAGCCCGACGAGCTCGATGAACTCGCGGGCACGGTCGCGGCGCTGCGCCCTGGGTACCCCGCGCAGCTCCAGGCCGTACTCGACGTTGCGCAGCATGGAGCGCCACGGCAGCAGGTTGTCGTCCTGGGTGATGTAGCCGATCTCGGTGTTGACGCCGTGCACCTCGCGGCCGGCGTGGATCACGTGCCCCGCGGACGGGCGCATCAGCCCGGCCAGCAGGTTGAGCACCGTGGACTTGCCGCAGCCGGACGGCCCCACGAGGCTGATGAACTCCCCCGGGCGCGCGGCGAAGGTGACGTCCTCCAGCGCCAGCAACGGCTCGGCCTTGCGGCCGCGTGGCACGAACGCCTTGTAGACGGCGTCCAGGCGGAGCGCCTCGCCGGGATCCCTGCCGGGGGTCAGACCTTCCGTCACGCGACCACGCTCCCTCTCGGCAGGGCCTTGTGGAACTCGCGCCGGCGGAACGCCTCGCAGGACCTGACCTCCCCCGAGAGAGGCGTGTGCGCACGACCTACGAGTTGCATACCGCATATCGAATGCACGAACAAGCGTCATGCGTGCCCTCCGATGATAGACCCTGCGTGCGGACGCGGCCTCGGCTTGCCGCATGGTGGGACAACGGCGGTTCGACGGTGGGACAAGTACCACATAGTGGACCTCTTGTACCGTGGCGTGGACCGGTGTTGTCATGGTCGGGATCGAACAGGGAGGCCGCCCGCCGATGACCGGACTGCTGGACGGGATCCAGGTGCTGGACCTGACGAACGTGCTGGCCGGGCCGTTCACCGGGTACCAGCTCGCGCTGCACGGCGCGGACGTGATCAAGGTGGAGGTGCCGGGGTCCGGCGACCTCGCCCGCCGGCTCGGCGCGGAACGGGAGCTGCACGAGGAACTGCTCGGCGCCTCGTTCCTCGCGCAGAACGCCGGCAAGCGGTCGATCACGCTGAACCTCAAGCACGCGTCGGGGCGCGAGGTGCTGCTGCGGGCCGTACGGGACGCCGACGTGCTGCTGGAGAACTTCCGGCCCGGGGTGATGGACCGGCTGGGGGTAGGCCCGGAGCGGCTGCGCGAGGAGAACCCGCGGCTGGTGTACTGCGCGATCTCCGGGTTCGGGCAGACCGGGCCGATGCGCGAGCGGCCCGCGTACGACCAGATCGTGCAGGGCCTGTCCGGGATGATGAGCGTCACCGGGACCGCGGAGACCGCGCCGCTGCGGGCCGGCTACCCGATCGCCGACACGCTCGGCGGTACGGCCGCCGCGTTCGCCATCGCCGCCGCGCTGGTGCGGCGGTCGCGCACCGGTGCGGGGGCCGTGCTCGACGTGTCCATGCTGGAGTCGGCGCTCACCGCGATGGGCTGGATCACCTCGAACTACCTGATCTCCGGGGTACGGCCCGAGCCGCTCGGCAACGAGAACTTCACAGCCGCCCCCTCCGGCACGTTCGTCACCGGGGACGGGCACCTCAACATCGCCGCGAACCGGCAGACCCAGTTCGAGGCGCTGTGCCGCGCGGTCGGCCGGCCGGACCTCGCCGAGGTTCCGCGCTTCACGCACCCCGCGGACCGCAAGGTGCACCGGGAGGCGCTGCGCGCCGAGCTGGAGGCGGCGCTGGCCGCCCGGCCCGCCGCGGAGTGGGAGGAACTGCTGGCCGGCGTGGGGGTACCGGCCGCCCAGGTGCTGGACGTGCCGGACGCGGTCGGGCTCGGCCAGGTGGCGGAGCGGGCCTTCGTGCACCGGCTGCCGTTCCCCGGTGGTGGCGAGCGCCCGCTCGACGTGCTCGGCGCGCCATTCCGGGTGGACGGCGCGAGCGTGGGTCCGGACCGTACTGCCCCGCTGCTCGGCGAGCACACCGCCGAGATCCTCGGCGAGCTCGGCTACACCCCCGACGAGATCGACGAACTGCGCGAGGAGGGTGCCGTATGACGAGCACGTCCGACGAGGTGTCCGGCTGGTGGACGACCGGGATCACCCGGGTGGCGCCCGGGGAGATCCTGCTGCGCGGTTATCCGGTGCAGCAGCTGATCGGGAACGTGTCGTTCGCGGAGCAGATCTGGCTGATGCTCCGGGGTGAGCTGCCCACGGCGGCGCAGCTGCGGCTGCTGGAGGCTGCGCTGGTGTCCGGCGTGGACCACGGCCCGCAGGCGCCCTCGATCGCCGCAGCCCGGATGGCCGCGACCTGCGGCGTCGGCCTGAACAGCGCGATCGCCACCGGGGCCGGGCTGCTCGGGGACGTACACGGCGGTGCCGGGCAGCAGTGCATGGAGCTGCTGACGGGGATCGCGACGGCGGACGACGCGGATGCGGCGGCCCGCGAGCTGGTGGCGGCGTACCGGGCGGAGCGCCGGCACGTGCCGGGCTTCGGCCACCGGTTGCACCACCCGCGCGACCCGCGCCGCGACCCGCTCATCGGCCTCGTCACCGAGACCGTGGAGGCGGGCGACGTGCCGCCCGGTCCGCTGCGCGCCGGGCTGGCGCTGGAGACCGCGCTCGCTGAGGGGCGCGGCAAGCCGGTGCCGATGAACGTGGACGGGGCCACGGCGATCGTCTACGCCTCGCTGGGGTTCCCGCCCGAGCTGGGCCGCGGGCTGTTCGTCCTCTCCCGCAGCGTGGGCATCCTCGCGCACGCCTGGGAGGAGATGTCTGGCGGCCGCCGGATCAAGGGCCCGCTCCCCAAGGGCATGAACGCCGCCTACAACGGCCCTCCCCCACGCGACCTGGACCGCTAGCGCTCGCCACGACGGCCGGTGTCAGCCCGTACCGGCGGGGACCGGCCGGCGCCGCATGTCGGCGGTGACGCGGCGGCCGATCTTCTGGCCGGGCAGCTCCACGTACTTGTACGTAGCCCCGGCGACCGCCAGCAGCACCGCGAGGAAGAGCAGCGTGAACGCGGTCTGCGCGGCCAGCGGCATGCCGTCCACGTGGTCGTCGAAGACGTGGTGGAACACCGAGAGCAGCACGGTGTGCATCAGGTAGATGGAGTAGCTGATCAGGCCGAGCCGGACCAGGGCCCGCGGGAAGCGGCGCCGGCGCAGCGCCCACGCGCCGGCGAAGGTGAGCCCGGTGGCGAGCATCGCGACCGTCCAGCTCTGCTGGTAGTTGCGCTCCACCACGCCGGTGACCTGCGGCCAGAGGTGGAAGTTGGAGACGCCGCTGAGCACGGTCAGCGCCCACACCCCGGAGATCATCCCGATCGCCGTACCGCGCCCGATCTGCCGGTGCTCCGCTCGGTAGATCGCGGTGCCGGTGAACATGACCGCGAGGATGATGAGCCCCTCCCACATGCCGGCCCGCTGGTTGAAGGCGACCAGCGCCACCGCGACACCGCCGAGCACGAAGGCGCCGGCGAGGCGGGCGGCCCCCTGCCGTACGACGAGCCACGGCCCGGCGACCAGCAGCACCGCGACGATCCCCACCACCCAGCGGGTGCGCGGCACGTCGTGCGAGATCAGCATGGCCGGCAGCACCGGCGCGAGCAGCAGCGAGCCGAGCCCCAGGCCGAGCGCGATGGGCGCGCTGAACCGGTGCGCCCGCGCCACGAACAGCGCGGTCACCAGCAGGTAGAACACCATCTCGTACGACAGCGTCCAGAGCACGTTGAGGAAGTTCTGCACGCCGAGCACGTCCTGCAGGAACGTGGCGTGCGCGAGGATCGAGGTCAGCGCGTCGTTGTTGAGCCGCCCGTCGAGATCGCCCCAGCCCAGCGCGATCAGCACGAGGAGGGCGCCGACGGCCACCGCGAGCAGCGGGTAGAGGCGGAACGCCCGGCCGGTCCAGAACTTCCGCAGGCTGCCGTGCCGCTCCAGGCTCGCCGGCACGATGTAGCCGCTGACCAGGAAGAAGACCATGACGCCGTACTTGCCGGTGTCGAACCAGGGCACCAGCACGCCGTACCGCAGGTCGCGCAGGAAGAGGTACGTGAGGTGCTCGACCACCACCGCGAGGACCGCGATGCCGCGGAGCGCGTCGAGCCATTCAAGCCGGGGGCGCTCGTCGATCGCGGGGACCGGACGCACATCCACCTCACCCCCGGCCTCGGGTGCGGTCAGGCGTGGGGGCATGCATCCGATGTTACCTACGCGTTACGCGCGTACCCCCGATCATTGGACGCTTTTCGCCCGTTCTCAGCGGATTCCGAGCCGGCTCAGCGCAGGCCGAGCGTCAGCCAGGCGTGCAGCAGCAGCTGAAATTCCAGCTTGAGCCGCGGGTCCGCGAACTCGTCCCCGAACAGCTCCTCGAGCTGGCGCAGCCGGTACCGCACGGTCTGCGGGTGCACGTGCACCTGCTCGGCGGCGGCCGCGGCGCTGCCCGTCTCGAGGTAGACGAGCATGGTCTCGGCGAGCCGGCGCCGGCGGTCCTCGGGCAGCCGGAGCAGCGGCCGCAGCCGTCCCGGGAGCACCGCGGCGATCAGGTCCTCGGCCGCCGCGGCGGCGAGCGTGGGCACGTGGTCGGCGCACCGGATCAGCCCGCCGGCCTGGATGACGCCGCGTTCGGCCAGCTCCAGCGCCGTACGGGCCCAGCGCAACGACACCGCCCCGCGCTCCGGCGGCACCGTGGGCCCGAGTGCGCGCAGCCCGTCGCCCAGCGCCGCGGCGAGCTGCCGCCGCTGGGCGGGCGTCTCCGGGTCGGGCACCACGCAGTACGCCGGCTCCGCCTCCCAGTCGGCGAGGAACGTGGGCGGGGCGACCCGCGGGCCCTCACCCCGCACGGCCACCACGGCGATCGTGGCCGGCACCTCCCAGCGCGCGGCCCGCGCCCGGTCGGCGATGGCCTCCGTGCTCGGCGGCGGATCGCCCACCAGCAGGTCGCGCAGCCGCCAGCGGTGCCTTTCGTCCTCGGTGGCGATGCGTTCCCGCGCGTCGGAGTAGCCGGCGGCGGCCGCGGCGGCGATGCGCTCGAGGAACACGAACAGGGACTCCGACAGTAAGCCCACGGTGCCGGGCGACCAGCCCAGCCGGTACGCGTCCTTGGTGAACCTGCGGCACGCCACCTGGCCGCTGACCCGCATCGCGGTCTGCAGCCCGTCCAGGCTGCGGCCGCGCCGCGCCTCGTCCGCGCCGATCGCCCGGTAGACCTCGGACAGCGAGTCCCAGGAGGCGTCGGGATTCTCGATGACCTCGACGAACTGCCGCGCCGCCAGCCCGACCGCGCGCTGCACCCGCCGGTCGGCGAGCGAGCCCGGCGGCCCGGCGAACTCCGGTACGTGCTCCTTGACCGCGCCCACCATGTGCTCGGTGGCGGCGCCCAGGTACGGGCGGAGCAGGTCCGCGAGCTCCGCGGGCATCGCGGTCCACGGCGGGTCGGCGGCGTCCCGTCTCAGCGGGTCGGCGAGCGCGGCATATCCGGAATCACCCATGGCACAACTCCGCACAAAAGGGGACCAGGCGAACGGGAGGGTAACCCCCGGTAGCCCCCGACTCCAGTCCGCCCGCCCGGAAACGTTGGCCGGTTTTTCCCGTTCACCGAAATGCCCCGCGGCCCCTTGCGCGCTCGGCCCCGCGCACGCAAGGTCGGAAACGTGTCCGAGACACCGCTGCCGCTGAGACGAGAGCCGTCCCGCCCGCTCGACCCCGCCGACGAGCTCCTGGCGCTGCACGACACCACGCCGGTGGCCCGGCTGGACGGCCGGCGCCGGTCGGCGTGGCTGGTCACCCGGCACGACCACGCACGCGAGGTGCTGGCCGACGCGGAACGGTTCAGCAACCGGGCGCCGGACGGCGACGGGCGGCCGGGCGTCATCGACGAGGGCTTCATGCTCGGGATGGACCCGCCCGAGCACACCCGGTTGCGCCGCATGCTCACCGGCGCGTTCACCGTGCGCCGCGTCCGCACCCTGGAACCCCAGATCGCCGCGATCGTGCGCGACCACCTGGACGCGATGGCCGCCGCCGGTCCCCCGGCCGACCTGGTCCAGGCCTTCGCGCTGCCGGTCCCGTCGCTGGTGATCTGCGAGCTGCTCGGCGTCCCGTACGCCGACCGGGCCGACTTCCAGCGCCGTTCGCGGACGGTGGTGGACTTCTCCGCCGACCGGGAGACGCAGGCCGCCAACGCGGCGGAGATGCGCGCGTACATGACCGGGCTCGTCGCGGCGGCGCGGAAGGCCTCCGGAGACGACCTGCTCGGCGCGCTGATCCGCGAGCACGGCGACGACCTCACCGACGGCGAGCTGGCCGGGCTCGGCAACCTGCTGCTGCTGGCCGGTCACGAGACGACCGCCAACATGCTGGGCCTGGGGACGCTCACGCTGCTCCGGAACCCGGACCAGCTCGCCGCGGTGCGCGACGACCCCGCGGCCGTGGATGGCGCGGTGGAGGAGCTGCTGCGTTACCTGTCGATCGTCGCGTTCGGCGTCGCCAAGCACGTCACCCGGGATCTCACCTTCCACGGCCAGGCCATGCGGGCCGGGGATCCGGTGATCGTCTCGCTGCCCGCGGCCAACCGCGATCCGGCGCTGGCGGAGGAGCCGGGAAGCCTCGACGTAGCCCGGGCGGCCGGGCCGCACGTCGCCTTCGGGTACGGCGTCCACCACTGCCTCGGCGCCCCGCTGGCCCGTGCCGAGATGCGGATCGCCTTCCCCGCGCTGCTGCGCCGGTTCCCCGGACTCCGCCTGGCCGTACCGCCGGAGCGGGTGCGCTACCGCGGCGCCTCCGTCGTCTACGGGGTGGAGGAGCTGCCGGTGGCCTGGTGACCTGAGCGCACGGCCGCACACGGGGAAGAATCATGACGGACTCCGACGACGGGAGTGACGATGGCCAAGACATTCGCCTCATCCGGAGACCTGCAGGCCAAGACCCAGACGTTGGAGATCCTCGGCGACGGGATCTACGCGCTCACCGCCGAGGGCGACCCCAACGTGGGCGCCGTCGAGGGCGAGGACTTCCTCGTCTGCTTCGAGGCCATGGCCACCCCGGTGGCCGCCGGCGCGTGGCTCGACCTGCTGCGCACGCACACCCGCAAGCCCATCCGCTACCTCGTCCTGTCGCACTACCACGCCGTACGGACCCTCGGCGCGAGCGCGTTCGCCGCCGACGCGATCGTGGCGCACGAGAAGACCCGCGAGCTGATCGCCGAGCGCGGCACGGAGGACTGGGACTCCGAGTACGGCCGGATGCCGCGGCTCTTCCAGGAGCCGGACAGCATCCCCGGCCTGACCTGGCCCACCGTCACCTTCTCGGACCGGATGTCCATCGAGCTCGGCGGTGACCGCGGCACCCTGGAGCTGCGCTACTGCGGGCGCGGCCACACCGAGGGCGACCTGGTGGCCTGGCTGCCGAAGCAGAAGGTGCTGTTCGCCGGCGACCTGGTGGAGGCGCGGGCCGCGCTCTACACCGGCGACGCGTTCCACCTCGACTGGTCCGGCGACACCCTGGACCGGGTGGCCGACCTCGGAGCCGAGGCGCTGGTCGGCGGGCGCGGCCCGGTGGCCAACGGCCGCGCGGCGGTGGACGAGGCGATCGCCTCCACTCGGCACTTCCTCGAAGTGATGATCCGCGAGGTGGGCCGGGTCCGGGACACTGGCGGCACCCTCAAGGAGGCCTTCGACGCGGTGCACGGCGAGCTGGCGCCGCGCTACGGCGGCTGGCCGATCTTCGAGCACTGCCTGCCGTTCGACGTGTCCCGGCTGTGGGACGAGCTGTCCGGGGTCGCCCGGCCGAAGATCTGGACGGCCGCCCGGGACCGCGAGGTCTGGGCCGAGCTGCAGGACTGACCGTGGCCGCCGTCGAGACCCCGGTGGTGGTGATCGGGGCCGGGCCGGTCGGCCAGACCACGGCGCTGCTGCTCGCCCGCTGGGGCGTGCCGGTCGTGCTGCTGGAGGCCCGCGCCTCCCGGGAGCTGGCCGGCTCGCGGTCGATCTGCCAGCAGCGGGACGTGCTCGACGTGTGGGCGCACGTGGGCGCGGAGGCGATCGCCGAGGAGGGCGTCACCTGGACCACGGCACGTACGTACTACCGCGACCGGGAGCTGTTCGCGTGGAGCTTCGCCGACCGGGGGCGCTCGCCGTTGCCGCCGTTCGTGAACATCTCCCAGTCGCGTACGGAGGAACTGCTCGACCGCCGCATCGCCGCCGAGCCGCTGATCTCGGTGCGGTGGAACCGCGAGGTCACCGCCCTGGAGCAGGACGCGTCGACGGTGACCGCGCGCTGCGCCGACGGCTCGGCGTTCATCGGTACGCACGCCGTGCTGTGCGCGGGTGCCCGCGCGGGCGGGCTGCGCGAGGCGCTCGGGGTGGGCTTCCCCGGAGAGAGCTTCGCCGACAGGTTCCTCATCTGCGACCTGCGCGCCTCGCTGCCCGGCTGGGAGACCGAACGGCGCTTCTACTTCGACCCGGTGTGGAACCCCGGACGGCAGGTGCTGATCCATCCCTGCCCGGACTCCAGCTACCGAATCGACTGGCAGGTGCCGCCGGACTTCGACCTGGCCGCCGAGGAGGCCTCCGGCGGGCTCGATCGGCGCATCCGGCAGGTGCTGGGCGCGCGGCCGTACGAGCTCATCTGGCACTCCGTGTACCGGTTCCACTCCCGGCTGGCGGACCGGATGGCGGTGGGCCGGGTGCTGCTGGCCGGTGACGCCGCGCACCTCGTGGCGCCGTTCGGCGCGCGGGGGCTCAACTCGGGCGTTCCGGACGCGGAGAACGCCGCGTGGAAGATCGCCTTCGCCCGGCTGGGCTGGGGCGCGCCGGGTCTGCCCGATACGTACCACGCCGAACGGCATCCCGCCGCGCTGGAGAACCTCGAGGTCACGGCGGCGACCATGCGCTTCCTCGCGCCGCAGACCGACGCCGAGCGGACCCACCGGCGCGAGGTGCTGGAGAAGTCGGCCGCCGACCCGGCGCTGGCCCCGGCGGTGGACTCGGGGCGGTTCGCCGAGCCGTACTGGTACGTCGACTCGCCGCTCACCACGCCGGATCCGTCGCGGGTCTTCGCGGGGCGGCCGCCCAAGGGCCAGGCGGCCACGCCCGGGCCGGGACTCATCGTCCCGGACGCGCCGGTCACGGTCCCGGGGCGACCGGAGGTGACGCGGCTGCGACAGGTGCTCCGGGGCGGGCTGACCGTGCTCGTCCCCGCCCCCGGCGACGTGGCGGGCGTACGGACCGTCCTGCGCGGGCTCGGGCCGGTGCCTTCGGCCGCGTACGTCCTCTCCGATCTGGACCCGGACGGCCTCCTCACCGAGGCCCTGGAGGCCCGCCCCGGCGAGGCCTGGCTCATCCGCCCCGACGCCCACGTCGCCGCGGTCCTCCCCGCGAACGACCCTGAAGCCCTCCGCGCGGCCGCCCACCGCGCCCTCGGCCTCACCTGACCGGCTGACCCTCCACCGAATTCGGGGAGGGGTTTTCGTACGGCCCTTTATGCGTGATCGCACCTAACCCTGGTCCGGAAACGGCCACACCCTGTGACGTGCACCTGCGTCAATCAATATTCGTGAGGGAATTATCCGCCATTGGTCGGCAATGGCCCATTTTCCCGTTGGACGATCTTCATGGAAGAAGATAGGTAGCCGGAGTGGGCGCGGCGGTTGCAGAAGATCTGCTGGGAAAGCTGTTCACTCCCGAATACCTCGAAGATCCCTCGCCGGTGTATGCGGATTTACGCGAGCACGCCCCTCTGTTATGGCATCCGGGCATCGACTCCTGGGTCGTATCCCCGTTCGCCGACTGCGCGATGGCCATTAAGGATGCCACTCGATTCGCCTGCGACGAGCGGAGAGTCGACGGCGCCGCACATGAGACCGCCACGATTCCCACCGCGTTACAGAGTCTGCAGAGTCTGCATCCCCCCGAGAACGGCCCCCTGCGACAACTGCTGATCGAAGGACTGCACGCGCAG
>WHSL01000398.1 GCA_009380095.1 Streptosporangiales bacterium
ACCGGTCGGGACGGTGGGCGCCCGGCCCCCAACGGTCGCCGTCCAGCGCGAGCTTGACCGGTCGCGGACGGTGCCTGCGGCGCGTGGCCGTCGCCGTTCCGCGCTCGTGACCAGACGGGAGCCGTGCCCCGGCGTTGCGGCGTTCGGGGGCCGGTCAGTTGCCGCCGGGTTTGGGTGAGGGCTGGGCGACGGCGCCGGTGGGGTCGGCGAGGCCGAGCTTGCGCAGGTCGGAGGCGAGCCGGTCGGCCATATAGCGGTGGCCGAGCTCGGTCGGGTGCACGCCGTCCTTGAGTATGAACCGCGACGCGTTCCCGGTGTTCTTGGCCTTCTTGCCGGTGAACCACTGCTCGGCCAGCGGGTCCACGAACGGCACCCGCAGCTCCTGGGCGACGGCCTGCATGGCGTCGCGGATCGGCAGCATCTCCGGGATCGGGTCACCGCCCCAGATCGGCCCGATCAGCACGATCTTGACGGTCGGCCAGCGGGCCGCGACCTTCTGGATGAGCTGCCGGGTGGCCATGCCGACGAGCGACGGCGGGTACGGGAAGTCGTTGTGGCCGCCGGAGATGATGACCATGTCCGGAGTGGGCCGCCACGACAGATGCTCGTCGAAGAGCAGGCTGAACGTGTTGCCGTGCCGCCCCGGAGACACCAGCCCGGTGCCGCCCTCGCCGCCGATGATGACCTGCCAGCGCAGGATCCGCGCGGTCTCCGCCGCGTACGACGTGCTCGCGGTGACCGGCTTCACGCCGACCGAGTAGCTGTCACCGAGGAACATCACCACGGGGGTGCGCCGCTCCTGCGACTTCGGCGGCTCGGCCTGCTCCTGGGGGGAGAGACACCCGGCCAGCCCGACCATCATGATCATGGTCAACAAGAGAGCGATGAGTCGCCTCACGTGCTCACCGTTCCGTCGTCCGCCTTTCGGCCTCCGCCTCGCGGACCGGCCGCGTAGGCTCCTTCCATGCCTGACATGCACGGCAAGACTCACCGTCTCGAACTTTCGGACCAGACGCTACGCGATTGGGACGCCGTCGTGCTCGCCTCCGGCCCGGAGGGGATCGTCCTCGACCGCTCGGCATTCTATCCGGGCGGCGGCGGTCAGCCCCCGGATCACGGAGTGCTGCTCTGGGGCGGCGTCGAGACCCGCATCGTGGGGGCGCGCAAGGGCGACGATCTCTACCTGATCTCCGAGGAGGGCGACCCGGTCCCGCCCGCCGGCACGGCGGTGCGCGGGGCGATCACCGACGAGCGGCGCAGCGCGCTGATGCGTACGCACTCGGCGCTGCACCTGCTCTGCGGCGTGGTGTTCCGCGACTACCAGTGCCTGGTCACCGGCGGAAACATGGAGCCGCTGGTCGCGCGGATGGACTTCGACCTCAGCGAGGTGCCGCAGGGGTTCAAGGAGACCGTGGAGGAGGCCTGCAACAAGGAGGTCGCCGCGGACCGGCGGATCGAGGTCGTCACGCTGCCCCGGGCCGAGGCGTTCGCCCTCCCGGACATCGTCCGTACGGCGACGAACCTCGTCCCGCCCGAGGTCGAGCAGGTGCGGATCGTCGACATCACCGGGCTGGACACGCAGGCGGACGGCGGCACGCACGTGGCGTCCACCCGGCAGATCGGCCGGATCAGGGTCGCCAAGGTGGAGAACAAGGGCCGCGGCTTCCGCCGCCTCCGCATCCGCGTCGAGGAGCCCTAGCCTCTAGACGGGAACCGGGCCGAAGCCAGCCAGCCCAGGCCGGGCCGAAGCCGAAGCCGGAGCCAGGGCCGGGCGGGCGCAGGGCCGGAGCCAGGGCCGGGCGCAAGCAGGGCCGGAGCCGGGGTCAGGGCCGGGGACCGCCCCAGAGCCGGGGCCGGAGGCCGGGGTGGCGGTCTACCAGGGCCCGTAGGGGCCGCTGGCGCCGCCGCGGCCGCCGAGTTGGCGGACCTTCGGGCGGACGTCGACCATGTAGATGGCGGCGGCGATGAACGCGGCGATGGGCAGGAAGCCGATCGCGAA
>WHSL01000283.1 GCA_009380095.1 Streptosporangiales bacterium
CGACGCGGCCGCCGATGCCCCGCGCCATCTGGCTCTGCAGCGATCCTCGCCCGCAGCCGGCCTGCTGGTTCTCCCTGCACGCCGCGTTGATCGCCTCGGTCATGGCGAACAGCGCGTCGTAGGCGACGGGACCTTCTGTCCCGACTGCCTGGCGACCTCGCCGGCGGTCGTGGGTGCGTCCCGGAAGTGCTCGCCGGCCTCCCGTACGTCCACGCGGATGTAGACGTTCCCGTCGAGGTTCTCCCGGTTGCGCGGATCGGCGTCGGCCAATTGGTTCAGTCTCAGCTGCGCCAGCCGGATGCCGCGCAGTTCCGGGATCACCCCGTTGAACTGGGGTCTTTCGAGGTCCGCTCCCCGGACGTCTGACCCCATGTAGACGATCGTCTTGACCGTGTAGCCCTGGCGCTCCTTCTCCTCTGCTTGTCCACCTCGTAGAGTCCTCGAGCCTCCTCGGGCGTGGGGACCGGCCGGACCACGGCCGTGGCGGCGTTCCCCCCGGCTCCGCCGGCGCAGGAGCGGTCCTGAGCCTCCGCCTCGTCCGAAAGGAAGCCGCACGCCCAGAGGAGGAACGCCGCCGCTCCGGCTAACGCCACAGAGCTGAAGGCTGCCGCCTCGGTACCGGCGGCGCCGTTACGTCCCGTCCTCGCCGGAGCCCTGTGCGTGCCCGCGAGTTCCTCCGCGGTCGCGCGCAATGAAGCGGCCAACGCAGGCGCTCGACGCCTTCCGGACCGGACAGGAGATGATCGCGTGAGCGGTACCCCGCACTACCCGCCGGACCCGGCCACCGACCGCAACAAGCTGCGCGGCCTCATCAACGACGTGTTCACGGCCGCCCGAACGAGGGTCCGCTTCACGAAGATCCTCGCCGACCTGCTGACCGTCGGCCAGGAGGGCGGCTCCGGTCGCATCGAGCTCGACCCCGGCACGCTGCAGCACGGGCATCTACTGGTCGCTCCTGCACGCCGACGCCCAAGACGGCGGCTCCGAAGTCGCCGAGGTCGTCGCACAGGTACAGGGCCCGGAAGGCAGGCGCGGCAACGTCACGATCAGCGCGCACGGCAGCTCGAACTCCAACATCGACATGCTCGCCGACGGCCTGATCGTCCTGAGCGCCGCCGTGGCGGTCGAGATCCCCGAGCGAACGGGCGATCCCGCCGCACCGGCCAACGGCGTGCGGCTCTACAGCAAGGCCAGCCGCCTCTACTACCGCAGCTACACGGGGACCGTGTACGGCCCGCTCGGGTGACCTGGGAAGCGCGGCCGAGCATCCGAGTTTCGCCGCCGAAACCTCGCTGACGTCGCGTGGCACGGTCGAGGTGTCCACACGCCCCGCAAGGGCCCGCTTCGCTGCCAGGTGCCGCGGAACGGATGTGGATCAGTCGCCGAGGCCGTACGGGAGCTCGCACACGTCGCCAGCGCACGCACCGCCCGGGTACGCGGCATGGCCGACCGCGTCGCGGCCATCGACCAGGAGCTGTACGACGCCCACCCCGAACCCGGCCAGCGGGGTCGGATCATGCGCGAGACGTACAGGGTCGCGGCAAGCGCTAACCGGGTCGTGACCTACAACCCGCGCGGCACGGTCGAGGTCCCGAGGCTCGACGAGGTGCTCGCCGCGGCAATCGCCCTGGGCCTGCCCGACATCAACGAGTACAGCAACCTCATGCACGGCATCACCTCGCCGAATGCGGCAACCAGGCGCATCTTCGACGCCGTGCCCGCGGTCGCCGACGACTGGCGCCTCACGCCCGAACAGTGGGCCGACCTCGAGCAGCCCGAGAAGATGCGGGCGCACCGGCTCGGCCTGCGAGGTGACTAGTGGCGGCGCCCAGCGTCGGCACGCGCGCCCGGGACCTAATCGCCGAGGTCGACGAGATCATCGATGGTTCCGCGAGCGGGCGCGCGGCTGACCCCAAACTCCCACAAGAGAGAGGTGACCTGATGCAGACGCTCCACGGTGCCATCGGCAAGAAAATGCAGGAGGCGAAGGGGCCGACCCCGGAACGCCGCAAGCAGCTCGAGGGCTACGCCCGGCTGGCCGCGGAGAACCCGACGTTGTTCGCCGAGCTGCCAGCGGTCGAGCGCTCCGCCGCGGCCGTGTACGCCGCGTCGAAGACCGGGAGTGCGGCCACGCCGGACCTGGGGGCGGACGGCAGCGACACGTGATGTGTTTTGATCTGCACACCCGTACGCACGTGCGCCCGCCTTATTCGGACATCGACCAGCGGACGGTGCCGCCGTCGGTGTCCAACCAGACGGTTTGACGGTGGCCATCGGTCCCGATCCGGAAGTGCTCGATCGACGGGGAGCCGGCGCGTTCCCACGCCATGACGCCCGCTTCGATGTCATCCCATAGCGGGACGGGGCCCACCTGCCGGACGCTCCACCCGTCATCGGGATCGCGCGAGACAGCGGCCCACGATCGACTGGAGGCGTCGGCGATGTACTCGACCAACGGGCCGCCGTCGACGCTCATGGTCACCCAGATCGCGCGAGGTGCGGCGAGTTGGGCCACGAATCGGCCCATCCAATCGTGTCGGATGTCGCCGCCAACCACGGCGCGGCGTGGTTCCGCAGCCGCGGTGGCTGCGATGAGCTCGCTGCGTGAACTGTCGTCCAGGGCCGGAGCGGACTGCGGGCGGGCGATCATGAACGACACCGTGCCGGGCAGGAAGCTGCCCTCCGCGGTTCCGTCATCGCCCACAGTGAGGCGTGCCAACCCGAACCCGTGGAACCAGCCCGTCACCGTGGCCAGGATCACCGCACCCGGCGCGGCCTGTTCGAGCCACGCCCCGGGGATCATCCGCACGGAACAGGTCGCGATCACCCTGTCATACGGTGCGCCCTGCAAGTCACCGGCGAGGCCGTCGCCGCAAACGAGCCGAGGCCGGTAGCCCGCCGCGTCGATGGTGACGGAGGCGCGGGCGGCAATGTCGGGGTCTACCTCGATGGACGTCACGTGCTTCTCGCCGAGCCGGTCGCACATCAGTGCCGTGGAGTAGCCAGAGCCGGTGCCGATCTCCAGCACGTTGACGGCGTCGACGACGTCGAGATCTTCCAGCATCCGAACCACCAGCCCCGGCAGTGTGGACGACGAGGAGGGATCGCCCCCGACCGGCCCGGTCACCTCGTGTGGCCCAACGGTCCGGTCGAGCTGCGTCACCCACGTCTCGTTCTGGTAGACGAGATCAAGCCACCGTGCGGGATCGTGGTCACGGCGTACGGGGTCCCAGTGCGTGAGGCCGGGCGTGTCGGCGCGCTGGAAGAACTCGGTCAGGAACAGATGCCGGGGAACGGTCTCGACGGCGTGCCGCCATAGCTTCGATCGCAGGTCGCCAGAGGCTTCGAGGTCGTCGGCCAGGCGCCGGCGCAGGGCAGCGGCCCGATCGGAATCATCGTTCATGCGAGACCTCGTTCCAGGAGATCCGCGAGCGCGGCGGTCATCGGCAGGCCAGTGCGGCTTTCCAACCATGCCCACTGGCCGTTGGCGTTGCATTCCAGGAACACGGCCCGATCATCGTGGCGCAGAGCGAAGTCGAAGCAGCCGAACACCAGGTCAAAACGCTTCAGGAAGTCCCTCGACAGGGTAGCCAGCTCCGGCGGTGGCTCGATCGCACTGTAGGTCAGCGCGTCATAGTCGTAGCGCCAATCGAGTAGGCCCCCCGAGTCGATCCGTACGCAGAACACGCGCTCGCCGATGATCGTGACACGCAAGTCCGCGACCTTGTCCACGCGCGCTTGGAACAGGTGGGATGGTTGACGTACAGACAGTTCGGAAGAGACGCCAAGATTCCGCCGAGCCCGTACCGAGCCTGCAAGGTCGCGAACCGGGCCTCCTGTTCGGGAAGGCCGGCGAAGCTGAATCCGCGTGGGCGCCGGTAGTACAGGGATCGCACGGCCGACAGGTCCGCCTGCCGAGACATGGTCGTCACGCTCCCGTGTAGCCCGTGGTCCTCGCCGATGTGGGCGGACACGGTGAGGGCCCGCGGGAAGTCCGCGGAGTCGAACCGAACCACCGGCAGGTTCCGCTGGTTGAGTTCAGCGACGACCACGTCAGCGGTCTCGTCACCGGGCTGTGTGACGACGAGAACGGGTGGAGCACCCATCAGTCCTGATCGCTGTCTTGGCTCTGGTCCTGGTCCTGGCTCGGGTTCTTGCCGTCGCTGCTGGTGCTCGTCGACTGTTCGGTGCCTGTGTTGCTGCTGCGGTGCTTGACCTGGATGAGTTCCCCGTCGGCGGCGGCACCGAGCTGGGTGACGGGGTCGATCCCGGTCGCTACTTCGCCGACTTCGATGACGTTCTTGTACGGCGCCATGAGCCGTATCGCCCACGGGCGTACCGCGGGCGGAGCGTCAGCGTCAGCGGGGGCGGGGGCGGTCGGGATGCGGTCACTGTGGACGAACATCACTACTCCGCTTCTCGAGATTGTCGCTTCCTACCGTTATGAGCTGGGATCGGTTCTTGGGCAAGCGCTGCAGTTGGCGGGCGGCCCGCCCGTACCGACCGGCCGGGCCGCCCGCTATCTCCCTCAAGGCCTTGCACGCGGGTCCTCCAGTTGGCGCGCACCGCCCGCTCCCGGCCCCGGAGATGGAGCCCGCGCGACCCGACACCGAGGGGCACCCAGTAATCGGGCCGCGCGGGGTCTAGGTGGCGGGGATCTTGGCCAGCTCGGCGGCGAGCTCGGCCGAAGAGTCAGCGACGACGGTTGACGGGGCCGCCGTCTCCCCGGGCCGCAACGCCCACCAGCGGCCGGACGGGCGGGCGACGATGAAGTTCCACCCGGGGAACTGCTCGCGCAGCCGCGCCTTGGCGTCCGCAATGTCGTCCGTGTGCGCCTGATCCATGGCCCCCACGCTCCCCAGCGGGCCCGCTACTGTGAAGGCTGGAGCTGTTACCACTCGCAACGGGTAACAGGCGAAGTCGGCGTTTGGTGCACGCATGACGACCTTCGGCCAGCGGCTGCGCGCGCTCGCAACCGAGCGCGGTTTCAGCCTGCGGCGGCTCGCCTCGCAGGTCCCCTGCTCACCCGCGCACCTGTCACGCATGGCCAGCGGGCAACGTCCCGTCCCCGCCGACGTGGCGGCCCGCCTCGATGAGCTGCTCGGCGCCGGCGGCGAACTGGTGATGCTCGCCACGGTCGCCGCCCCGAATGTCGCATCGGCCGGGGATCTCGACCGCGTACGGCACGCCGTCGCGCGGCCGCGCCGCCTCGACACGACCGGTCTGGACGCTCTGCGTACGATCCTGGCCGGACAGCGCCGCCTCGAGGACGTCGTCGGCCCTGGGCCGATCCTCACCGCCGTACGCGCCCAGACCACCGCCGCCGAGCATCTCGCGCGCGAGGCCCGCGGCGACGTCCAAGCCGAGGCGCTAGGCGTGGCCGGTGAATGGGCGCAGTTCTCCGGCTGGTTGCACGCGGCGACCAGCAGCAACTACGCGGCCGCACGGCATTATGAGCACGCCGGGCGGATCGCCGCGGAGGCGGGCCACGTCGACCTGCTGGCGACCGTGCGCAGCATGCGCGGCCTGCTGGCGTTCCAGGCGTCTGGCCGCGACGCCGGGGAGCAGGTGGTGGCGTGGTCGCGGCGCGCCCGCGAGGTCGAGGGCACCGGCGCGTCCGTACGGGTGCAGGCGATCCAGCAGGAGGCGCGGGGACACGCGATGCTCGGCAACGCCGCAGACGCACTGCGGCTGCTGGCCGACGCCGAGGCTGCGATGGAAGCCAAGGCCGGGGACCCCGACTGGCTGTACTTCTACGATGTGCCGCTCCTGACGCTGCAGCGCGGGCACGCTCATCTCCTGCTCGGTCGTTGGGAGACGGCCGCGGAACTGCTCGCTGACGGACTCGGCGCCGTCGACGGCGAGATCCGCCGGTCCGAGTGGCTGACGTGGTACGCCGCTGACCTTGCCGAGGCGCTGGCCCAGCTTGGCG
>WHSL01000149.1 GCA_009380095.1 Streptosporangiales bacterium
CTCGGTGACCTTCTTGACCGACTTCTCGAACGGGTCCTTGATGCCGCCGAGCACGCCGGACAGACCGACGATGACGCCCGCGACGATGATGACCAGGCCCACGTACTCCAGCATGTTCTGGCCGCGGTCCTTCATGTGCTTCCGGGCGGCGCGGAACTTGGCGGAGGTGGCGTTGATAAGGGTGCGCATTTCAGTGCTCCTCGTAAGGGTTTCGGTCGGTGTCCCCGATGACACGTAGCAAGTTACGCACGTGGGGGACCGGTTCGAAGGGTCCCGAGACCCAACCTTGGCGGCACTGGGGGCCCAATCTCTTTGGGCCCCGGGGAAGGTCAGCGCGCGCGGGCCTCGTCGCCGCCGTGCGTGCCCAGCCAGCAAGCGATCGCGGCCCCTCGCGAGTCCACACCGAGCTTGGCGTAGAGCCGGTTGATGTGGTTCTTCACGGTCTTCTCGCTGAGGAACAGCGTCTGCGCGATGTCGGAGTTGGAGCGGCCCTGCGCGATGAGGTCCATGACCTCGGCCTCCCGGGTGGACAGGCCGAGCGAGGCGCGGATGACCGCCGGGTCGGGCGTGGGCTCGCTCGGCGCCTCCCGTACGGCCTGCAGGACGGCACTGAGCGCCACCGGGGACAGCGGGTTGGCGGTGCCCTGGACGGCCCCGTGCACCGCGGCGGACAACTCCTCGGGGGTGAACGCGCCGTGCACCAGGTAACCGACCGCGCCGCCGCGGATGGCGGAGCGGATCACGTCCGGGTCGTCGGTATAGGTGAGCATGAGCACCCGGGTGATCGGGCTCAGCTTGCTCACCGCCTCGACGCCGTCCACCAGCGGCATGCGTACGTCGAGCATGACGAGGTCCGGCCGTAGCGACTGGGCGAGCTCGATGGCGCGGCCGCCGTCGCCGGCCTCGCCGACGACGTCGATATCGCCACCGGACTCCAGCAGCGCGATCAGTCCGGACCGCACCACCGGATTGTCGTCGACCACCAGCACCCGGATCCGGTGCGTCTCGTTCATGCTCTCCCCACCTCTGCCGGTCGTGCCTGCGGTACTGCGTGCTCGGCCGGGCCGGCCGCCGCCGGGGCCGCCGTGGCGTCCTCGGACGGGATCGTGAGCCTGATCTCGGTGCCCTCGCCCGGGGCGGACGTGATGGCCAGCTCGCCGTTGGCGCGCTCCGCGCGCTCGTACAGGCCGACGAGGCCGTAGTGGCCCTTGGCGAGCCAGGCGCGGGCGTCCGCGCCGAGCTCGAAGCCGCGCCCGTCGTCCCGGACGCGCAGCGTCACGGCCCCGTCCGCGCAGGCCAGCTCGACGTCGACGCGCTGCGCGCGGGAGTGCCGCTCCACGTTGGTGAGCGCCTCCTTGAGTACCGCGACCATCTCGTACCGGGCGACCACCGGCAGGTCGGTCTCGGGCTCGAGGTCGAGATCCACCTCGATCCGGGCACTGCGCGCCCACAGCCCGGCGACCTCCTCCACGGTCTCCGCGAGCGGCACCTCGATGCGGTCGCTGCGCAGGTCGCCGATCAGCTCCCGGGCCTCCCGGGAGGCGATCTCGGCGGCCGACGCGATGCTCCGCGCCTCCGCCCGGGCGCGCTCCGGGGAGCGCTCCACGAACGCGGGCAGCGCGGACGCGGTCATCGCGATGCCGCGCAGCGTCTTGGCGACGGAGTCGTGCATCTCGCGGGCGAGACGGGCACGCTCCTCGGCGGCGGCCGCCATGGTCTCCGCGGCGACCCGGCCGGCCTCGGTGATGGCCTGCTGGTCGAACAGCCGCCGTACGGCGACGCCGACGAAGCCGACGAGCGGGTAGAACGCGGGCTGCCCGACCAGCGTCTGGAGGTTGGTGCCCTCCGACAGCGCGAACGTCTGGGGCGCCGCCAGCGCCACCGCCATGAGGTAGAGCAGCACCTGGAGCAGGCACACGTACAGCACCCCGCCCCAGCGGTAGAGCAGCCCGGCGACCGCCGAGGTGATGACGGTGGACAGGAAGAACACACCCCCGATGGGCCCGCCGACCTCCAGCACCGCGAAGCCGAGCAGCACGTCGAGGCTGAGCAGGATCGGGTGCCGGACGAGGCGGCCGACGATCTGCCGCCACAGCCGCGAGCCGATCCACGACACGGCCGCGACCGCGACCACCGCGAACAGCGTCTCCAGCGTTATCCGGTCGGGCGGGATGAGCAGCAGGGTGATCCCGGCGATGAGCACGCGCACCTGCATGAGCAGGCGGAAGGTCGCGCCCACCCGGGTGAGCGCGTCCGTCGTGTGTTCAGCCGAGAAGGCCAAGGTCTTCCCCCGCGGTGCCGATCAGCAGCGCGCCGAGCACGAGGACCATGACGCCGGGGACCATCAGGAAGGTGGTCACGGCGGTGATCCGCGGTACGGTCTGCTGCGCGCGGCGCCGCGCCCCCTGCGCGAACTCCCGCCGCATGTCCATGCTGATATCGGTGAGCGCCTGCGCCAGCGGCGCGCCCAGCTCCTCCGCCTGCAGGATCGCCGTGATGAACGTGCCCAGCTGGGGGCAGCTGTTGTTGCGGCGCAGCTCCTCGAACGCCTCACGGCGGGGGGTGCCCAGGTCCATCTGGCGCAGCGCGTGGGCGAACTCCTCCGACAGCGGGCCGTCGATGCGCTCGGTGACCCGCCCCAGCGCGTGCCGGAAGCCGAGGCCGGCGGTGACCGTGACGGTGAGGATGTCGAGGAAGTCGGGCAGCGACTTCTCGATCTCCTGCTGCCGCACCCGGGCCTTGCCGATCAGCGTGAGGTCGGTCTGGAAGAAGCCGAGCGCGATGAGCAGGATGCCGATGAGGCGCTGGCCGCCGTAGAGGAGCAGGATGCCGAGGCCGCCGTACAGGATGACCGTGCCGGCGCGCTGCTTGCAGTACTTCTCCACGGTGATGCCGCCCGGACGGCCCGCGGCCACGATGCGCTTGCGCACCTTGGCGAGCCGCTCGTTGCCGAGCATGGTCTGCACCATCTTGCCGAACGGGGTGCCGAGCATCTCCTGCAGCTCGGTGATGGCGCTGGGCCGCGGGCCGGCCTGGCGCTTGGGCGCCGTCTCCCGCTTCCCCAGGCTGCCGACGACGATGCGCTCGTCGTTGTAGAGGTGGATGCCCCAGGCGAGCAGGAAGACGCAGACGGCCGCGATCCCCGCGATGGCGTAGACGAAGTAGTCGGGCATCAGGTTTCGATCCTCGTGAAGCGGCGGATGAGGAGCAGGCCGACACCGAACATCGCCGAGGCCACGACGAGGACGATGATGCCCAGGAACGAGCCGGTCATCTTGTCCATGACGCCCGGCTGCATGCCGTTGATCATGAAGAGGCTGGCCACACCCATGAACGCGATGATCCAGCCGGTCATGACCGAGTGCCCCATGATGGTCTTGACCTCGCGGCGCAGCTCCTTGCGGTCCTCGAGCGTGCCGGAGATGTTGCGCAGCGCGGTGACCATGGAGCCACCGGAGCGGGATGACACGACGAGCGTGCTGACCAGTACGGAGAGCTCGCGGGACGGCAGCCGGTCGGCGAGGTCCTGCATGGCCTCCTCGAACGGCTGGCCGACCTTCAGGGAGTCTGCCGTGCGCTTGAGCTCGGCCCTGGCCGGGTCGCCGAGCTCCTCGGCGGCCATCTCGATGGCGGAGCGGATGGACAGGCCGGCGCCGGCCGCGTTGCCGAGCACCCGGGCGATCTCCGGGAGCTGCCCGATGAACTCCTCGCGCCGCTTCGCCTCCTGGCTGTTCAGGTAGCTGAAGGCCGCGGCGATGACGCCCACCGCCGCGATGATGCCGAGCAGCGGGGCGAGCATGTAGCCGATCACGACCACCACGGCGACCATGACGGCGAGTACGAGCATCACGAAGGTCGCGACGCGCAGCCGGAGCCCGGAGGCGAAGATGCGCCGCTCGATCTGCCGCCCGAAGTCGGTGCGCCGCAGCCGCCGGTCCAGCCGGCCCATGAAGCTGTTGGCCCGCCGGTCCGCGGCGTCCAGCGCGCTCCGCGAGGTGAGCACGCGCTGCTGGTCGAACCCGGTGCCCAGCTCGTACACGCCCCACACGAACGCGACCAGCACCACGATGGCCACGACGAGGACGACGCTGAACGGGATCTCGAAGGGAAGGCTCATGACGCGATCTCCCGGAGGTTCTCGTCGTCGTCCTCGGCGACGGTGAACGCCGCCGGGATGCTCTCCCCGGCCTGTCGCAACCGGTCGGCGATCTTGCGAGGCAGCGGGTAGCGCACGTACTTGCCGCGCACCACGCGGTCCGGCCCCATCGGCTCCTGGTCGAACACCATCAGGGACTGCAGCCGGAACTCCTCGCGGCGTTTGGACGCCACCACGGCCACCTCGACCACGCGCCTGGTCCCGTCGGGCAGCCGCTCGAGGTGACAGATCGCGTGGATGGCGTTGTTGATCTGGTCGCGGATCGCGTCGTGCGGGAGCTTGACCTCGCTCATGCTGGTCAGGGTCTCGAGGCGGTACACCGCGTCGCTGGCGGTGTTGGAGTGCACCGTCACCAGTGAACCGTCGTGACCGGTGTTCATGGCCTGGAGCATGTCCAGAGTCTCGGCGCCACGGACCTCACCGACGACGATCCGGTCCGGCCGCATACGCAGCGCGTTCCGTACGAGGTCGCGGATGGTGATGGCGCCCTGGCCCTCCATGTTGGGGGGCCGCGACTCGAGCCGGATCACGTGCTCCTGCATGAGCTGGAGCTCCGCGGAGTCCTCGATGGTGAGGATGCGCTCGGTGGCCGGGATGAACGCGGACAGCGCGTTCAGGAACGTGGTCTTGCCGGTGCCCGTACCACCGGAGACGACCATGTTGAAGCCGGCCCGGACCAGCGAGGCCAGCAGCAGGCCGGTCGCCGCGTCGAGCGACCCCTTCTGGACCAGCTCCTCCATCCGGAAGGCGCGCGGGAACCGCCGGATGGTGAGCGTGGGCCCGTTCAGGGCCAGCGGCGGAATGATCACGTTGACACGCTCGCCGCTGGGCAGGCGGGCGTCGACCATCGGGCTCGACTCGTCCACCCGGCGGTTCACCTGGGAGACGATGCGGTCGATGGTCTGCAGCAGCTGGTTCTCGCTGGCGAACGTCGTCTCGATGCGCTGGACGCGGCCCGCGCGCTCGATGTAGATGTCGTTCGGCCCGTTCACCATGATCTCGGTGACGCTGGGGTCGGCCAGCAGCGGCTCCAGCACACCCAGGCCCAGGGCCTCGTCCACGACCCGCCGGATGAGCGTGCCGCGCTCCCGGTTGGAGAGCACCGGGCCCTCACGGGTGAGGATGAGGCCGGTGACGCGTTCCAGCCGCGCCCGCCGCTGGGCCATGTCGAGCTGCTCGAGCTCGGTGAGGTCCATCTCCTCCAGCAGTCGCTGCCGCCAGTGCGCGACGCTGGAGAAGGTCTCGCGCTCATCGGCGAGCCGGTCGTCCTCTAGACGGTCTTTCAGTCCCATAGCTCAACCAATCGGCATTTCGACGCGCCGGGTGATGGTGTAGTCGATGCCCACGCCGGCCCAGAGCATCGGAACGCGTGCCGTCACCTCGCAGGCGACCCGGCCCTCGTTCCAGTCCTCGACGAACCGCTCCACGCGGATCCGCGGGCCGTCCGGGGGCGGGGAGTTCCGGTCCTCGATCCACGTCGGCAGTTCCTTGCGCGCCTCGCTCACGCAGCGCCCCATGTCGCCGGTCTGACCCGCGACGCGCGCCCCCGTACGGGCCGCGTGCTCGATCCGCTCCAGGCTGAGGATCGCCAGGAACGTGACGAAGGCGGCCAGTACCAGCGCGATGAACGTGGGGATGAGCCCGGCGAACTCGATCAGCGTCTGGCCCCCGTCGCCCCTTCTTCGACCCCGTCGTCGCATGTCACACCACTCCCGTCGGCAACTGCCCCTCGGGCGTCACCTTGGCGGTGGAACTGACCTTCCACCAGTCGGTCTGCAGCCACGGGAGGATGACCGGCGCGTCGATGGTGACGATGACGCGCCCGGCCTGTGGGTGCTCACGCCAGGTCGGATAGAAGACCTCGACGTGCTCGTTCTTGTTCCAGGGCGGGGAGATGCGCTTCAGGACGATCTTCTTGACGTCGCTCTTGTCGTCCAGCTTCCACGTCCGCCGGTGCTGGGGCTGCTCCTCGTCCTTCTCGACGTACTGCCCGGCCGCGCCGCCCGCGATGGACAGCCGGTGCGCCGCCTCGTTGGCCGCGTGGCCCGTGTAGAGCAGGGCCATGCCGAACATGCAGACCTGCATCATCAGGAAGAGCAGCGCGAGCACGCTGGGGATGAGCCCGACGAACTCGATGACGCCCTGACCGGCGTCCCCGGCGCCGCGCCGGCCGCTCTTGCCCTTCTCGGCCTCGTTGTCCGCCGCCTCGACGGCGCCGGTCTCCGCGGCGAGCAGTCCGATCGCCTTGCGGAAGCCCTCTTCGTCCACCGCGCTCGGGTTGGCGGTGTTGATCGACTCCTCGAGCTCCCGGAAGACCGCGGGCACGGTGAACTTCAGCAGCGGGAGCTTGAGGATCTTCCGCGCGAAGTCCGGCTGGACCTCGTTCTTCCGGCTCTGCTTGACCAGCAGGATGGCGAGGTCGTCGTCCTTGCGGACGTTCAGCCGGCCCCACATCTTGACCGTACGGCGGGCCGCCCGCAGCGCGGGCAGGTCCGGCGTGGCGGTCAGGACGACGCGGTCCGCCCCTTCCAGGGCCATCGCGCTCGCCTCGGTGAGGTGCGAGCCGCAGTCGATGACGATGACCTCGTACCGGGACCGCAGCGCGTTGAGGATCTGCCGGGTTGCCCGGGACGTGACGTCCTCGGCGCGCTCGCCGTCCTGCGGGGCGAGCAGGATGTGCGGCCCCGCCTTGTGCACGAAGAGCGCGTCCGCCAGCACCGTCCCGTTGATGTCGTCGGCGGCCTCCACCAGGTCGGCGACGCTGCGCCGGTGCGTGATGTCGAGAAAGCCGTTGACGTCGCCGGTCTGCAGGTCCAGGTCGACGAGGCAGACCGTACGCCGGGCGGCGCTGGCCGCCATCGCCAGGTGCACGGCGAGCGTCGTGGTGCCGGTGCCGCCCTTGGCGCCGCTGATCGCGATCATCGTGCCGCGCCGGCCGGGCAGCGGCCCGTCGTGCGAGGCGTCCAGGTGCCGCCGCATGTTCTGGGACCACTCGGCGGCCGTGAGGACGCGGGCGGAGAGCTCGTCGAGCGGCGCGTCCCGGGACACCACGCCGCGGGCCCCCGCCTCCATCGCCTGGGCGAAGGCATCGGGGGTGGGGTCGTCCACGATCAGCACGATGGCCAGCTGCGGGTGCCGCAGCGTGAGGTCCTTTATCAGCTCGCCCACGGGCATCGGGCCCAGCGACTCGTGGACCAGGACCACGTCGAGGTTGAGCTCCTCGCCGACCGCACTGATGAGGTCGTTGCTGGTGGTCTCGATACCGACCAGGTCGACCTCGGTGAGCTCGGCGAACTTGGCCCGGATATCGGCGGCGAGCTCGTCGTCGTCCAGGCCGATCAGGGCGAGTTGGCTCATGTGGTCACCCCCCGTACGTCCCGCGGGCGCGTTCCGGCGCGCGCCGCCGTGTTCTCAGGCTGGGTCATCCGTCAGCTCCCCGTCGGGCTGCAGACCTGCTCACCGGCGGGCGCGGAGCCGTCGTCCTGCCCGCTGCCCACGAGGGCGAGGCGGAGCTTGTCGGCGAAGCTCTCCACGTACGCGAGCCGGAGGCTGTCCTTGGCGGTGAGGGCGAAGGTGATCGGCACCGAGGCGCCGGTGAAGCCGCCCGCCTCGCCGGCCTCGCGCTGGGCGGCGGGGGTGCCGACCTCGAGGACGGTCTGCCGGGCGAGCACGCGGATCACGCAGGGCTTGGTGACCGTACGGCCCTGCGGCTGGAACGTCGCGTAGATGTCGACCACCGAGCCCGGCTGCACCTTGCCCGCGACGCCGGTCTCGGCGTCGATCATGATCGCGATCTCGCGCTGCCCGCCGCGCAGCGACGGCGCGTCGATGACCATGCCCTGCTGCAGCCAGGCGCCCTTGGCGAGGTTGGTCACGGTGACCTTGCCGCGCAGTTGCTCGACGTCGGTGATGAAGGTCTTGGTGGTGTCGGTGCTCCACCGCGCGGGCACCTCGACCTGGGTCAGCACCGTCTCGTCGATCTGGCTATTGGCGGGCACGTCCTGCTTCAGCGCGTAGATGTAGGTCATCGCGCCCACCTCGGACCGGACCGACTGCACGTAACTCATGAGTCCGAGGAACACCACGACCGCACCGATCGCGGCGAGGATCATCAGCAGGACTCCGCGTCGCTGACGGGGGTTCATAGCACTCCGTTTCTAGGTGGATCGGCTGGATCGGGCTCGTGCTCCCCGGCTGGGGACGGTGCGGTGCCCGCGGGACCGCCGGGGGGCGGGCCGTGGGCCTCCGAAGCCGGGGAGTCGGCCGTGGGACCAGGGGGGCGGCGGGGCGGGAGGCCGCGCTTGGCGGAGTCCCCCGTCGGCGCCGGCGTCTGCGGGCCGGTCATCGGGTACTGCGTCCCGGTGGCCGGGTACTGGGGCCCGGAGGGATGCCCCGGGGCAGGGTACTGAGCCTGCTGGTAGCCGGTGGGCGCACCCTGATCGGCGTACGGCTCCTGGGGCACCGGGTACGGCGCCGGCGGCTGCTGGCCGTGCGGGGGAGTGCCCGGATGCCCTTGCGGCATCGGCTGCATGCCCTGCGGCGGCGTGCCCGGGCCCTGCTGGTACGGCCCCGGCTGCTGCGCCATGCCCTGCGGTGGCGTGCCCGGGCCCGGCTGCTGCGGTGTGCCCTGGGGCGGTGTGCCCGGGCCCCGCTGGGGATAGGGCGGCGCGCCCTGCTGATACGGCCCCGGCGGCATGCCCTGCTGCGGCTGCGGATACGGCCCGGGCTGCTGCGGCGGCATGCCCTGTTGGGGTTGGGGCTGCGGGTACGGCCCCGGCATGCCCTGCTGCTCCGGCCGCAGCTGCTGCGGCCAGGCCGGCTGCGGGGCCTGCGGGGTGCCGACCCGCTGCGGCGGCATGCCCTGCGCGGGACCGCCGGCGGCGGGAGGACGGCCGCGCAGGGCGCGCGGGTCCTGCCCCTGCTCCTGCGGGGCCGGCCCGGCGGCGGGCTGCGCGGCGGGCGCGGGCTGGGTGGTGCGGCGGCGGACCATGCCGCAGAACGCGCAGGCCGCCTGGGCCACCGGCTCGTGGCACCACGGGCAGGGCCGTACGCGCAGCGCGTTCGCCGCGTAGGAGAGGGCCTGGGGGTGGCCGCTGAACGCGATGAACTCGACGTACTTCTTGGTGCCCCAGTAGTCGGAGCTCATCGGCTGCAGCTGCGCGAAGTTGACGACCGCGGGCTGCACGGCCGGCATCAGCGTGCCGTTGAACCAGCCGGTGTCGCCCTCCTCCTGCACGGCCAGCACCTGCACCGGGTCGGCGGGGCGGAACGGCAGCGGCTGCAGCTTGTCGGCCCCCCCGTACCGGTGGACCTCCTGGATCGGCGCGGCCGTCGCGAGGAAGCCGCCGCCGCCCAGCATGTAGGAGCGGACGTGGTCGCCCATCGAGGTGGGCAGGTGCTCCAGGCCCGTCACCGACTTCAGCCAGGCGCCCGCGAGGATCTGCTCGGGGAGCGCGACGGCCAGCCCCGCGACCACCCCGGCCGGCACGTACGGCGCGAGGTAGGCGAGCTGGTCGGCGATCAGCGAGAGCGCCAGCGGCGGCAGGTCGAGGCCGATACCGGCGATCCGGTCGGTCTCCAGGATGCCCCGGGCCATCCGGATCACCTGGCCGGGCCGTTTGCCGGCCCAGGCTGGATACAGCGCGATGACGGGGCGTCCCTCTCCGAGCCGCATGGCGATGTGATCGATCAGCGCCGAGGCGGGCACGTCTCCGCCTTCGGCGCGCATCGGGACACGCTCAGCAGCGACCCCGCCCAGGTATCCCGTCGCGGGGACCTCGGCGAGGAGAAGAACCGCGGCCGTCATGAGCCGCCCTTCCGCGTCACCACACGCGCTCCTCGGGGGGATGGGGGGGTTCGAGCGCCCGCGGGCTGGGACGTGAGCCGCACGGTGCGCCCAAGGGTTTTGGGTCGGCATCACGCCATCGACGAGCCGCGGGGCGGGGTCTGGGTTTCCCGCAGTTCGAAGAGGCGTGCGCCCGTATCGTAACGAACGTCAACAGTGTCGGCGCAGCGGTGGATGTGAAAAAGCGTGGCCCCCGCAACGCGCGGGCTGTTTCCCCGGGGGGCTCCGGGGGGTCGCCCCCCGGGAAAATACTGCGGCCCCCTGGGAAGGTGCCCATAGGACACCGACCACAGGGGGCCGACTCGGGTGAGCGAGGGGACTTGAACCCCCGACACCCAGGACCACAACCTGGTGCTCTGCCAACTGAGCTACGCCCACCACGCGTGGGGCTGGAACGCCCACGGTCAGACAAGTGTAGCGGCCGTACGGAGCGCCGCGTTCACTCCGCACCGGGAGCCGCGGCCTCGCGTACGACTTCGTTCGCATACGCGCGGGCCGTGGCCGAATCCGGCCCCGGCTGGGGCACGAAGACGGCGGATCGGTAGTAACGCAGCTCCAGGATGCTTTCGTTGATGTCCGCCATGGCCCGGTGGCCGCCCTTCTTCTCCGGGCTCGCGAAGTAGACCCGCGGATACCAGCGCCGGGCCAGCTCCTTGACGCTCGAGACGTCGATCATGCGGTAGTGCAGATGCCCGTCCAGCCGGGGCATGTCACGATTCAGGAACGCCCGGTCCGTGGCGATCGTGTTGCCGCACAGCGGGGCCTTGTTCGCCTCCGGCACATGACCCTGGACGTACTCGAGCACGCGCTGCTCGGCCTCGCCCAGCGGCATTCCACCGGGCAGGGCGTCGAGCAGACCGGAGGAGGTGTGCATCTCGCGCACCACCTCGACCATGTCGGTCAGCGCCTCCTGCGGCGGCTTGATCACCAGGTCGATGCCCTCGTCGAGCACGTTGAGCTCGCTGTCCGTCACCACACAGGCGACCTCGATGAGGGCGTCACGGGTGAGGTCGAGCCCGGTCATCTCACAGTCGATCCAGACGAGCCGGTCGTTCATGCCGCTCACCCTACGGGGCCGGGCGGAGTCCGGCGGCCGGGCCGCGATCACCCGGGGTGTCCACGGTGCGTCCCGGTCCGGTCACGAGGTCATCCGTACGGTCTCCAGCACGTCCTTCACCGACGTGCCGTCCACGTTGTCGGGGATGCTGATGTACATCGCGGCGGGCCGCGCCGTCCCCTTGTCCACGACGAGGAACGCGGTCTCCTCCGAGCGCCACTTCCACTTCATGTCCGCCGCGGTGGGGAAGGTCAGCTCCGCGGTGACGACCCACGCCTGATGGGCGCCGATCTTCATCTTCCGGGAGGCGGTGACCTCCGTCTGGTTGGGCTGCGGGTAGGTGCCCGGGTCGGCCAGGAAGCTCTGCGCCAGCTCGGTCGCGGTGCCGCGTAGCCCGCGCGTACCGGTGTAGGTGTAGCGCTCGGGCAGCTCGCCGCAGAACACGCTGGCGATGTAGTCGCCGTCCGGGGCGCCGTCGCCGTCCCCGTCGTAGTCCTGCTGCGCCACGGCGAACTGGCCCGCGGTCCACGGCTCGGCGTACGTGGCGCCGGCCCGCTTCCACGGCTTGGGCAGCAGCTTGAAGGACAGCCCGGAGGCCTGGTCCACCAGGCGGTCGCCCTGCACGATGCCGCCCGCCGAGTCGGTCGGGCCGGGAGAGGGGGTCGCGTCCGCGGTGACCGGCCGTTCGGTGCCGCCGATCAGTCCGGCGGCGAATCCGGCGACGACCAGCGCGATCACCAGGAAGGCGGCGACACCGCCGATCACCCAGGGGGCGGCGGACCGCCGGGGCGCGGGGACGGGCGTGCCCTCCCAGCCGTGGCCGGGACCGGGCGGTCCGTGGCCGCCCGGGGTGGCCCAGCCGGTGCCCGCGTCGTCCGTGCCTCCCGCCGGCCCCGCGGCCTCGGCGGGCTGGGTGTGGTCGCTCCACCGCTCGCCGTCCCACCATCGGAGCAGGCTCGGCGAGTAGGGGTCGGGGTACCACCCGGCGGGGGGACGGCCGTTCATGGCGCTCAGACTAGGACAGCATGGGGCGCTCCGGCGTGAAGGGTGCGAACCCCCGCGCTCAGAGGGGGGCGGAGGCGCGCTTCTGGACGTGCGCGGGGACGGGGATGCCGGGCGCGAGGTCCGGCGCGGGCACCGGCTCGCCGATCACGGTCCGTACCGGCAGCACGCCCGCCCAGTGCTCCACGTCGTTCTCCTCGTCCTCGCCGGGAGGCGCGTCGCGCACCTTCACCGACGCCTCGTCCAGCGCGACCGCCAGCACCGTGGTGGCGGCGAGCTCCTTACGGGTGGGCAGCCGCGCCCCGCCGTCCTCCCAGCGGCCGGGGACGACCTGCTCGGTGATCACGCGCAGCCCGGTGAGAACCTCGTCGGGGTCGGTCACCTGGCGGGCCGTACCGAGGATCACCGCGCTGCGGTAGTTCATCGAGTGGTCGAACACGGACCGGGCGAGCACCAGCCCGTCCAGGTGGGTGATGGTGACGCACACCTCGAGGCCGGTGCCCGCCGCGACGAGGTTGCGGGCCGCCACGGAGCCGTGCACGTAGAGCGTGTCGCCGTCCCGCCCGTAACAGGTGGGCAGCACCAGCGGCGAGCCGTCGCGCACCATCCCGAGGTGGCAGACGACGCCCGCGTCGAGCACGGCGTAGAGGTCCGCGCGCTCGTCCTTGCCGCGCTCGCGGTGTCTGCCGAGCCGGGTCCGTTCGGTGGGCGACAGTTCCTTTCGGGTCATGCCGGTTACGCTAGCCAGAGCGAATGGACCGGCTCCAGGTCCACATTCCATCGATTTCCGGAGACCACTTGTCCGCGGTCGATCTGCCCTTCCACCTCGATCGCGCCGCCGGCCACCTGGGTGAACAGCTCGCCGGCCAGCTGCGCGAGGCGCTCGCGCACGGCCGCCTGACGCCGGGGGAGCGGCTGCCCTCCAGCCGGGCCATGGCCGTCACCCTCGGGGTCAGCCGCACCGTCGTCACCGAGGCGTTCCAGCAGCTGTACGCCGAGGGCTGGCTGGAGGGGCGGCACGGCTCGGGCACGTACGTGGCCGCGGTCGCGCCGGTCCCGGACGCGGCGGAGCCGGCGGAGCCGTACGGTCCCGGCGCGGACCGGCCGCTGCGCGCGGACCTTCGGGCCGGCCGCACCTGGGGCGCGGGCATCGACGCCGCGGCGTGGCGGCGGGCCTGGCGCACGGCGGCCACCGAGCCGGTCGGCGGCTGGGCGGACCCGATCGGCGATGCCGCGCTGCGCCGTACGCTCGCCGAGCACCTGCGGCGCACCCGCGGGGTGATCGCGCCGCCCGAGCGGATCCTGATCACCCGCGGCGTGGGCGCCGGCCTCGACCTCGTGGCCGCGGCGCTGCTGCGCTCGGGGGACCGGGCCGGGGTCGAGGAGCCCGGCTACGCGGCGGCGCGGGCCGTGCTCGCCGGCCGGGGTGCGGAGATCGTGCCGTGCCCGGTCGACCGGGACGGCCTCGTCGTGTCGGCGCTGCCGCCCGGGCTGCGGATGGTCTACGTCACGCCGGCGCACCAGTACCCGCTCGGCGGCCGGCTGCCGGTGCCGCGGCGGC
>WHSL01000120.1 GCA_009380095.1 Streptosporangiales bacterium
CGCTGCGGCCTCGTGCCGCGCCCGTGCCACGCCGTCTCGCGGCGGGCCCGTGCCGCGTCGCCTCGCGCCGGTCGCCTCGCGCCGGGCCCGTGCCGCGTCGCCTCGCGGCGGGGCCGGGGGGTGTCGCGGCCGGGGATAATCGTGGCGATGACCCGCACTCTGATCGTGACCAACGACTTTCCTCCGCGTCCGGGCGGCATCCAGACCTTCGTGCACGCGCTGGCCCTGCGCCGGCCGCCCGAGGGCGTGGTGGTGTACGCGTCGACCTGGCGTGACCCGTCGGCGTTCGACGCGGCGCAGCCGTACCCCGTGATCCGCGACCGCACCTCCGTGATGCTGCCGATCCCCCGGGTGGTGGCCCGGGCCCGGGAGATCGCCCGCGCCGAGGGCTGCGACTCCGTGCTCTACGGCGCGGCGGCCCCGCTCGGCCTGATGGCGCCCGCACTGCGCCGGGCGGGCGTGGCGCGGCAGGTGGCCCTCACCCACGGGCACGAGGCGGGCTGGGCCGCGCTGCCCGGCGCGCGCGGCATGCTGCGGCGCATCGGCGACGGCGTGGACGTGGTCACGTACCTGGGGGAGTACACCCGGACGCGGATGGCGCCGGCGCTGTCGTCCGCGGCCGGCGCGCGGATGGCCCGGCTCGCCCCCGGTGTCGACGAGCGGGCCTTCAACCCGGGCGTGGACGGCTCCGCGGTCCGCGAGCGGTACGGACTCGGCGACCGGCCCGTGGTCGTGTGCGTGTCCCGGCTCGTGCCCCGCAAGGGCCAGGACGTGCTCGTCCAGGCCTGGCCGCGGATCCGCGCCCGGGTGCCCGGCGCGGCCCTGCTGCTGGTCGGCGGCGGGCCGCACCGCCGGCGCGTCGAGGCGCTGGTGGACAGGCACGGTGTCCGCGGCGACGTCACGATCACCGGTTCGGTGCCGGCGGCCGAGCTGCCCGCGCACTACGCGGCGGGCGACGTGTTCGCGATGCCCTGCCGGACCCGCCGCCGCGGCCTCGACGTCGAAGGGCTCGGCATGGTCTACCTGGAGGCGTCGGCCACCGGCCTGCCCGTGGTCGCGGGCGACTCCGGCGGCGCGCCGGACGCCGTACTGGAGGACGAGACCGGCCACGTCGTGGACGGCCGCTCGCCGGAGGCCGTCGCGGCGGCGATCTCCGGCCTGCTCGGCGACCCGGAGCGGGCCCGGCTGATGGGGGAGAAGGGCCGCTCCTGGGTGGAGCGCGAGTGGCGCTGGGACCTCGTCGCCGCGCGCCTCGACGCCCTGCTCACCCCGTCCTGACCGGCCACACTCAGCGGGACCGGTTCTGCCAGGCGCCGTACGCGAACACGGCCAGCCCGCCCGCCGCCGCCCCCACCAGCCCGCCGACCACGACCCCGGCCGACTCGGCGGCGTCCCCCGAGTTCACGTACGCGACCAGCGCCACGATCTCGAGGACGACCGGCACCGCGCCCAGCATCAGGTAGAACCTGCGGCTGAAAAAGCTGCTCCGGCCCGGCGCGGGCGGCGGCGCCGGGATGGCCGCGGCCGGCCCGATGCTCGCCGCGAGCGGCCGCTTGTACCACTGGTACATGACCCAGGCCCCGCACGGCTCCCAGCCGTCCGGCGCCAGCCTCGCCGTCACCGCCGCGCGGTCGCCCATGACCAGCTCCCGGCGGTACTCCCAGCGCTGCGGGTCGGCGGCGTCCCTGCGGCAGACGAACCGGCCGAGCCGGTCCACCCCGACGACCTCCCAGCCCTCGCCGCCGTGCCGGTACCGGCCCCGGTGAACTCCGCGGCGAACGCGTCGACCGGGCCGAACTCCGCCTCCGGATCGGCACCGGTCTCGGCCAGGTGGGACCGGAGGTCCGCGACCGTGGAGGTCACCCGGCGTCGTCCACGCCGCCGGCCCGCAGCCGGTCCGCCAGCTCGTCGAGGTAATCGGTCACTAGGGCACGCCCCCCTTGGCGAGCAGTTCACGTACGGAGGCGGCGAAGCCGAGCCACAGCAGGCCCTGCTCCCGCAGCGTCTCCCGGCCAGCCCCGGTGAGCCGGTAGTAGCGGCGCCCCGGCCCGCGCTCGGCGGCGCGGAACTCCGCCTCCACCAGGCCCGCCTCCTCCATCCGGTTGAGCACCGGGTAGAGCGTGCCGCCCTTGATCTCCCCGAGGCCGGCGTCGGCGAGGGTCTTGGCGATCTCGTAGCCGTAGCTCTCGCCGTCGGTCAGCGTGGTGAGCACGAGCAGGTCGAGCACGCCCTTGAGCCAGCTGGCGCGGCGGTCCGCCGTCATGCGCGGCCCGGCTCCGCGGCCGGTGCCGCCGGGGCGGGCAGGCTCAGCAGGTCGCGGCAGGTGATGACGACGGCGAGCGCGACGGGCAGCAGCATGCTGCCGGTGAGCACGTAGACGGCCGTCAGCAGGGCGCCGAAGAGCATGCCCACCGGGATCCGGCGGGCGCCCTGGTACAGGAAGGCGAGGCCGTAGACCACGGTGGACACGACCGCGGCGGGGATCACGCCGAGGCCGAGCAGGTCCACGACGAGCGCGTCCGACGTTCCCGGCGCGGACGCGCGCGGGGCGGGTTCTCCAGGGTCACAGCCCTGGAGAACCCGCCCCGTGACGGCGGATGGGTCGCGGCTCAGCCGCCGTAGATGGCGTCGATCTCGGCGGTGAAGTCCTTCGTCACCACGTTGCGCTTCACCTTGAGCGACGGCGTGAGGTGCCCGGTGGCCTCGGTGAAGTCGGTGGTGAGGATCGTGTACTTCTTGATCGCCTCGGCCCGGGAGACCGCCTTGTTGGCGTCGGCCACGGCCTCGTCGATGGCCGCCCGCAGCTCGGCGTCGTCCACCAGCTCGGCCACGGTCGCCTCGGCGGGCTTGTCGTGCTGGGTCTTCCAGAACTCCAGCGCCTCGGGGTCGATGGTGACCAGGCAGCCGATGAACGGCCGGTTGTCGCCGACCACCAGGCACTGGCTGACCAGCGGGTGGGCGCGCAGCCGGTCCTCGATCACGGCGGGGGCGACGTTCTTGCCGCCGGCCGTGACGATGATCTCCTTCTTCCGGCCGGTGATCGAGATGTAGCCCTCGTCGTCCAGCGAGCCGATGTCACCGGTGCGGAGCCAGCCCTCGTCGTCGATGGACTCCTTCGTGGCGTCCGGATTGCCCCAGTAGCCGCGCATGATGTGGTCGCCCTTGAACAGCAGCTCGCCGTCCTCGCCGATCTTCACGGACACGCCGGGGAAGGCCCGGCCGACCGTGCCGATCTTGTTCGCCTCCGGCGGGTTCACGCTCGTCGGGGCGGAGGTCTCGGTCAGCCCGTAGCCCTCGATGATGGTGAGGCCGATGCCGCGGAAGAAGTGGCCGAGGCGGGCGCCCAGCGCGGAGCCGCCGGAAACCGCGTACTGCGCCCGGCCGCCCACGGCCGCGCGGAGCTTCCCGTACACCAGCTTGTCGAAGACCGCGTGCTTGACCCGCAGGCCGAGACCGGGGCCGCCGGTGTCGAGCGCCTTGCTGTACGCGATCGCGGCGTCCGCGGCCTTGTCGAAGATCGCGCCCTTGCCCCCGGCCACGGCCTTCTGCCGGGCGCCGTTGAAGACCTTCTCGAAGACGCGCGGCACCGCGAGCAGGAAGGTCGGCTGGAACCCCTCCAGGTCGGGGACGACGTCGGAGATGTTCGGCGTGTGGCCAAGGACCGTGGAGCTCTCCACGCAGCCGATCTGGATGATCCGCGCGAAGGAGTGCGCCAGCGGGAGGAACAGCAGCGTGGACCGGCCCTCGAAGGAGAACAGCGCCGGCAGCGGGCCCTCGATGACGTTGCGGATGTCGAACAGCAGGTTGCGGTGGGTGAGCTCGCAGCCCTTGGGGCGGCCGGTGGTGCCCGAGGTGTAGATCAGTGTGGCGGTGTCGTCCGCCCTGGAGGAGGCGCGGCGCTCGGCGAGCTGCTCATCGGTGACACCGACCCCCAGCGCGGACAGCTCCTCCAGGGCGCCGCCGTCGATCCGCCACAGGTGCCCGAAGCCGGGCACGCGCTCCCGTACCTCCTCGACCGTGGCCTCGTGCGCCTGCGTCTCCACGAAGCCCGCGGTGGTGCCGGAGTCGCTGAGGATCCACTCCACCTGCTCCGCGGAGGAGGTCTCGTAGATGGGAACGGTCACCGCGGCGGCGGTCCAGATCGCGTAGTCCAGGACGGTCCACTCGTACCGGGTGCGCGACATCAGCGCCACCCGGTCACCGCCGTTCACGCCGGCGGCGATGAGGCCCTTCGCCACGCCGACCACGTCGTCGTGGAACTTGCGCACGGTGACGTCGCGCCAGGAGTCACCCTCCTTACGCCGGAACATGACGGCGTCGGGCTCCTCGGCATGGCGCCGGAACACCGTGTCGGTGAGGTTGTCCGACTCGGCGATCGAAGCGACCGGCGGGACGCTGTATTCGCGCACGGGGAATCTCTCCTCGGCTGAGGGGCGAGGGAACTCGCAGACGGTACCGAAACGAAGCTACTCCTGGGTAGGAGGCCCAGTTCTAACGTCACACGACGTATCGGCAAGCCGCTGTCCACATTAGGTCACCGTGGGCCGGGAGCGGCCGCACGTTACGGTGTCGTTGTGCGGGTGCATGTGGTGAGTGACGTTCACGGGCGGGCGGACGCGCTCGCCCACGCCAAGGACGGCGCGGACGCGGTGTTCTGCCTGGGCGACCTCCTCAACTTCGTCGACTATCACGACTCCAGGCTGGGCATCTTCGCCGAGCTTTTCGGCCCGGCCAACGCCGAGCACCTGATCGCGCTCCGTACGGCCAAGCGGTTCGACGAGGCGCGCACGTTCTCCCGCGGTCTGTGGGGGAGCCTGGACGGGGACCCCAAGGAGCACATCGACCGGATGGTCCGGCGGCAGTACGACGAGCTGTTCGGTGCGCTCCCCACCCCGGCGTACTGCACGTACGGCAACGTGGACGTGCCCGGCCTGTGGGCGGAGTACGTCCGCGAGGGACAGACCGTGCTGGACGGCGAGACCGTGGAGCTGGACGGCTGGACGTTCGGCTTCGTCGGCGGCGGGCTGCCCAGCCCGTACCGGACCCCCAACGAGGTCGACGAGGACGTGTACGCCGCCAAGATCGCCGCGGTCGCCGGGGCCGACGTGATCTGCACGCACATCCCGCCGGCCGTGCCCGACCTGCTGTACGACGTGGTGGCGCGGCGCTTCGAGCGGGGCAGCGAGGTGCTGCTGGAGACCATCCGCCGGGAGAAGCCCCGGTACGTGCTGTTCGGGCACGTGCACCAGCCGCTGGTGCGGCGGATGCGGATCGGCGTCACCGAGTGCCTCAACGTCGGCCACTTCCGCGCCTCGGGCGTCCCGCACCGCCTCGTCTGGTAGCGCCGGTGGTGGCGCCGGGCGATAAGGTCCCCGGCATGGCCGACCGGACAAGCTCCAGCACCGTCATCGAGGCCGCGCAGGCGGACGTGATGGCGGTCATCGCCGACTTCCCCGCCTACCCCGACTGGACCGGCGCGGTGAAATCCGCCGAGGTCCTCGCCGAGGGGCCGGACGGCCGCGCCACGAGCGTACGGCTCCGGCTCGAGGCCGGGCCGATCTCGGACACCTACACGCTCGGCTACACGTGGTCCGGCGACGACCGGGTGACCTGGGAGATCGAGGAGCCGGGCACGATGGTGACCCGGCTCGACGGGGCGTACGAGCTCACGCCCGCGGGCGAGGGCCGTACCGAGGTCACGTACGAGCTCACCGTGGACCTCGGCGTCCCGATGATCGGCATGCTGAAGCGCCGCGCGGCCAAGATGATCATCGACACCGCGCTCAAGGGCCTGAAGCGCCGGGTCGAGGGATAACCGGTCCTGTCGTCCGCCACGGCTACGCTGTGCTGCTGAGGGATGTGGCAGGCGGGCGCACGCGCGCGTGCCGGACGGTGAGGTGGGCGAAATGACCGATCAGGGCTGGGGCGACCCGCGCATCGGCTCCGTGGTGGACGAGGCCATGAAGCTCGCCGGGGTCGTCGGCAAGGCCTTCGCGCAGAGCGGGGCCGTGGGGGGCGGCGTACCCCAGGGGGACGTGTGGGACCGCGCCGTGCGCGAGCACGACGACGACCACGTGCCGGAGGAATGCCGGTATTGCCCGGTGTGCACCGCCATCCGCGCGGTCCGCTCGGGTGGACCGGGCGTCGCCGAGCACCTGGTGGACGCCACCCAGTCGGTGCTGGCCGCCGTACGGGAGGCCGCGGCCGCGTACGAGCGCAGCCGCGCCACGGGCCGCAGGGACGACCCGGACGAGCCGATCGACATCGGCTGACCCGAACCCCGGGCGGAGCAGGGCGGGCCGCGTCCGGCCGGGCCGGATCATGCCTGCCCTCAGCGGGGTACAGGGGCGGCGGGGGAGATTTCCCCGAGGGACACCGCGGGGTGCGGTCGGACAGGAGGAGCGGGCCATGGGCCTGACGATCGGCGTGGACGTCGGCGGTACCAAGGTGGCGGCCGGTGTCGTCGACGAGGACGGCCGCATCCTGGAGAAGCTCAAGCGGCCCACGCCGTCGTCCAGCCCGGCCGACACCGCCGACGTGATCGGCGACGCGGTGCTGGAGCTGAAGGGGCGGCACCAGGTCGAGGCGGTCGGCGTCGGCGCCGCCGGCTTCGTCGACGAGACCCGTTCCACCGTGGTCTTCGCCCCCAACCTGGCCTGGCGCGACGAGCCGCTGAAGAAGAAGGTCGAGGACCGCTGCGGCCTGCCCACCGTGATCGAGAACGACGCCAACGCGATGGCCTGGGGCGAGTACCGCTTCGGGGCCGGCCGCGGCGAGCACTTCCTGGTCTGCATCACCCTCGGCACCGGCATCGGGGGCGGCGTGATCATCGACGGCGAGATGTACCGCGGCCGCTACGGCCTCGGCGCGGAGGTCGGCCACTACCGCGTGGTGCCGGACGGGCGCCGCTGCGGCTGCGGCAACCGCGGCTGCTGGGAGCAGTACGCGAGCGGCCGCGCCCTGGTCGCCGAGGCCCGCGAGCTGGCCCGTACCTCCCCGGCCATCGCCGGACGCCTCCTGGAGCTCGGCGACGGCATCCCCGAGGGCATCGAAGGCGAAGAGGTCACCCTGGCCGCCAAGGAAGGCGACCCCGCGGCCCTGGAGTGCTTCCGCGTGGTCGGCCACTGGCTGGGCCAAGGCCTCGCCGACCTGGCGGCCCTCCTCGACCCCGGCCGCTTCCTCATCGGCGGAGGCGTCTCCGACGCCGGCGAGCTCCTCCTGGAACCCGCCCGCTCCACCTTCGTCAAGAGCGTCACCGGCCGCGGCCACCGCACCCTCGCCGACGTCCGCATCGCCGAGCTGGGCTCCGACGCCGGCGTGGTGGGCGCCGCCGACCTGGCCCGCCGCTGACCCCATTGCGGGCGCACCGGGTACACCCAGCTCATGCGGGTCCTGACCTACAACATCCGCGCCCTCCGTGACGACAGGTCCGCCGTGATCCGAGTGATCACGGCCTGCCGCCCGGACCTGGTGTGCCTCCAGGAAGTCTCAAGGTTCCTGGGCTGGCGATCACGCCGCGCGGCGCTCGCCGCGGACACGGGGCTCCTGCTTGCGACCGGCGGCCGGATCGGCGGCCTGGCCGTGCTGTACGCCCCACGCGTCCAGGTGATCGCCACGGAGCACTACGAGCTGACCCGAATCCCCGGACTGCACCGACGCGCGCTGAGCGTGGTCGTGGCGGAGGCGGACGCGCGGCGCCTCGTCGTCGGATGCACGCACCTCGACCTGGTCCCGGAAGCCCGCCGCAAGCACGCCGAGGAGATCGTCACCCTGCTGACGGAGGCCGGCGACGCGTACGGCGGCAAGGTCGTACTGGCCGGCGACTTCAATGAGGGCCCGGACGGCGCCGCCTGGCGCAGGATCGCGGAGCTCTACCCGGACACCTGCCCGGCAGCAGGACCCACCTTCCCGAGCCACAACCCGAGCCGCCGCATCGACACCGTCTTCGCCGACCCGGCCCTCCCGATCCGGTCCGCCGGCATCCCTCCCGAGCCGGACCCCGCCGACCTCCCGGCCGCCACCGACCACCTGCCCGTCCTGACGGAGCTCGCCTGACGACCCTCAGGAGGCGGGAGACCGCCAGTCCGGGTCACGGCCATAGGTGGCGACCAGCCGGTCCTGCGCCGGCGCGTCCGACGCCACCGGGACCGGCGGCCCGATCACCCCGGACCCGGAGAGGTCGCCCTCCCCGGTGAAGTCCCGGCAGAACGCCACGAGCTCCGGGTCGAGCGACCGGTCCGCGCCGATCGCCGCCGCGAGGTCCCACCCGTGGATCAGGTGATCGCTGCCGACCGTACGCGTGCCACGAAACCCTCGACCGTCCTGCGGTGATAGTCGCGCAACTCCATGTCAGACGACTGCCCCGTCGTCGGGCCCCGAATCCGGCGGCGGGCGGTCGCCCATCCGGACCACCAGCGTGACGAAGCCCGCGATGAACGCCCCGACTGCGATGAACGCCGCCCAGCCCGCGACCTCCCAGCCGAGCAGCGAGGCCACCAGCATGTAGCCGGGCCCGCCGAACAGCGCGGCCCAGGCCAGCTTGCCGGTGGTGTCGGTCTTCGGCAGCGGCGGCGGAGGTGGCGGCACGTAGTGCTGCTCCTCCTCGTCGCGGGTGCCGGCCGGGCGCTCCTCGCCGGGTTCGTCCGGAAGGTCCCCGGTCACGTCCGGCCGGGACAGTATCGGGTCCGCCGGCCGGATCACCCGGGCGCCGGGGGTGCGGGGCTCACCGGCCTCACCGGGGGAACCGAGGTCCTCCCGCTCCGGCCAGGTCCGCGTCTCGGCGTCGGCCTCGTACCCGGCGACGATCTGCTGCCAGATCTCGTCCTCGTCGCCGCCGGAGGTGCCGGGTCCGGTGTCCCGCGCGGTGAGCGCGCCGGTGGCGGGCTCGCCGGGGGACGCGCCCCGTACGGGATCCGTGCCCTCGCCGGTGGGCTCCTCCAGCGGCAGCCGGCGCAGCAGCACCAGCTCCGCGCGGTTCCGCGCGTCGGCGTCCACGAACAGCCGGTCGGTGGGCCGCTCACCGGGGTCCGGCTCGTCGGCGACGCCGCCGTCCTCCTCGCTGTTCAGGCGCACGGCGTAGGCCGCGACGCCCTCCTCGCGCAACGCGTCGAGCATGACGTCGGCGAGCGGCGGAGCGAGATCCGCGAGCGGCGCGTACGACTCGGCGGACAGCCCGTTGCCGCGGCGCGTCATGCCTTCAGATCCTTCCCCACGTGCTCACGTACGAACTCCAGGCTCCCAGAGAAGATCTTTTCAGCGTCGTTGTCGAGGGTCGCGACGTGGTAACTGTCCTCACACACTCGTTCATCGAACACCGTGCTGCGGACTCCGGCGCGCAGCACACGCAGGCTGGCCGGCCCCACCACGTGATCCTCCAGGCTGCGATACACCAGCAGCGGCGCCTCGATGAGGTCCAGCCCGGTGCGGGTGGTGCGCCACAGCGCGGGCAGCCCGGCGGCCGCACGGGTCGGCACCCGGTCGTAGGCCATCTCGACGCCGCCGGCCTTCTTGATGTCGCCGGCGAGCCCCGCCACCGAGGAGACCAGATACTTCACCGCGTGCCCCACGTGCAGGAGCCGATTGTCGGCGGCCAGGGACGGGTTGACCAGCACCAGCGCCGCCACACCGGGCCCGCGCCGCTGCGCCAGCAGCAGCGCCAGGCAACCGCCGAGGGACTGGCCCATCACCGCCACCCGCTCGCACCGGCCGGCCAGCTCCAGGTATGCCCGGTCGACCTCCGCGTACCAGTCCCGCCAGGTCGTGCCGGCCATGTCGCGCCAGTCCGTGCCGTGCCCGGGCAGCCGCGGCGCCACCACGCTCAGCCCCGCCGCGGCGAGGTGCTCCGCCCAGGGCCGTACGGAGGCCGGGGTGGAGGTGAAGCCGTGACACAGCAGCACCCCCACGGGCCCGCCGTCGTGCCGGTAGGGTTCGGCGCCTGGCATGATCGTCACGCGGCCCGGCCCCCCTCGTGTAGTCGCTGGCTTCGAATGGTGACACGTCCGGGCGTTCGGCGCGATGCCGGGGCCGTGCCCGTACGGTGACGCCGTGCGGCCATGGCCAGTGTGCGGAAGGTCCCGCGGAGTGGGCGTGGGCCCCGTTCCGGTGGGAAGATGGCGGTGTGCGGGGGGACGGAGAGGCCGTGGCGCCGGTGCCGCGGCCGAGGCAACGGAGGTGACCCGGTGTTCTACTGGGTGGTGAAGGCGATCCTCAGCCCGATCCTGCACCTGGTCTGGCGGCCCTGGTCCGTAGGGGTCGAGAACGTCCCTCGCACCGGTCCGGCGCTGCTGGTGGGCAACCACCTCTCGTTCGCCGACCACTTCTTCGGGCCGCTGCCGATCCCGCGCAAGTGCGTGTTCCTCGCCAAGGCGGAGTACTTCACGGGCACCGGCCTGAAGGGCCTGATCAGCAAGGCGTTCTTCTCCGGCGTGGGCCAGGTGCCGATCGACCGCTCCGGCGGTAAGGCCAGCGAGGCGGCTCTCCGTACCGGGCTGCGCGTGCTCGCCTCCGGCGAGCTGCTCGGCATCTACCCGGAGGGCACGCGTTCGCCCGACGGCAAGCTCTACCGGGGCCGTACCGGCGCGGCCCGGATGGTGCTGGAGGCGCGCGTCCCGGTTGTCCCGATGGCCGTGGTGGCCTCCGACCAGCTCATGCCGCCCGGCAAGCCGATCCCGCGGGTGCGCGGCTTCCGCGGGAAGGCGGGCGTCAAGTTCGGCAAGCCGCTGGACTTCTCCCGCTACTACGGCATGGAGAACGACCGCATCGTGCTGCGCGCCATCACCGACGAGATCATGTACGCACTGCTCGAGCTCTCCGGCCAGGAGTACGTGGACCGCTACGCGCAGTCCGTCAAGGCCGAGCTCGAGGCCGCCGAGCAGGGCGCCGAGACCCGTGTCGAAGAGCCCGCCTGACCTTCGCGTTTCCCCTGAGCTCGCGGGGCCCGCGCCATTAGGGTTGTTGGCCGTTGGGGCACGAGTCGACAGGGAGAGCTTTGACAGCCATGAGGAGTGAGGACATGCGCGTCGGGGTGCTGACCGGGGGCGGCGACTGCCCCGGTCTGAACGCCGTGATCCGCGCGGTCGTCCGCAAGGGCATCGGGGTGCACGGCTTCGAGTTCGTCGGGTTCCGGGACGGCTGGCGCGGGCCGCTCGAGGGCGACACCATGCGACTGGACGTGCCGGCCGTCCGGGGCATCCTGCCGCGCGGCGGCACCATCCTCGGGTCGTCGCGGACCAACCCCATCAAGGTCGACGGCGGCGTGGAGCGGATCAAGGACAACCTCGCCGGGTTCGGCGTGGACGCGCTGATCGCCATCGGCGGGGAGGACACGCTGGGTGTCGCCCGCCGGCTCTCCGACGAGGGGCTGCGGGTGGTCGGCGTCCCCAAGACCATCGACAACGACCTCAACGCCACCGACTACACGTTCGGCTTCGACACCGCGGTCAACATCGCGACCGAGGCCATCGACCGGCTGCACACCACCGCGGAGAGCCACCACCGCGCGCTCATCGTCGAGGTCATGGGCCGGCACGCGGGCTGGATCGCGCTGCACGCGGGCATGGCCGGCGGCGCCAACGTCATCCTGATCCCGGAGCGGCCGTTCGACGTCGACCGGGTGATGGAGTATGTGGAGAGCCGCTTCAAGACGCGGTACGCACCGATCGTCGTGGTCGCCGAGGGGGCGCACCCCAAGGACGGGCAGATGGAGCTGCAGGCCGGCGAGCCCGACGCGTTCGGCCATGTCCGGCTCGGCGGCGTCGGGCAGCGGCTGGCCGACGAGATCGAGCGGCGTACCGGCAAGGAGGCCCGCTGCACGGTGCTCGGCCACATCCAGCGGGGCGGCACGCCCACCGCGTTCGACCGGGTGCTGGCCACCCGGTTCGGCGTCAACGCGGTGGACGCGGTGGCCGACGGCGACTTCGGCAAGATGGTCGCGCTGCGCGGCACCGACATCGTCCGGGTCGGGCTCGGCGCCGCCACCGAGGAGCTGAAGCTCGTGCCGCACGCCCGCTACGAGGAGGCCGAGGTCTTCTTCGGCTGAGCCCGCCCGCGCCGCCCGCGGACGGGGCCGGTGCTCGCCCGAGGCTTCGACCGGCGCGGGCCGTCCCGTCGTCGGCGATACTGGTAGGTGCGCGTTTTTCCGCGCCCATCCGCACACCACCGACGATGGAGGACCAGCGATGGCGACCACGCTCGACACGGCGCCGGGCACCACGGGCCGTCCGGCCGGTGCCGGCTCCGGCCCGGGCGAGCCGTGCATCCTGCTCAAGCTGGGTGAGGTGGTGCTCAAGGGCAAGAACCGCCAGCTCTTCGAGCGGCGTCTGCAGAACAACATCCGCGCCGCGCTGCGCGGTCTCGGCGACGCGGTGATCTGGAACAGGTCCGGCGTCATCGTGGTGCGGCTGCCCGGGGCGGACGAGGCCACCCAGGCCGAGGCGGCCAAGCGGGTGGGCGACGTGATGGGCATCGTCTGGGTGCACCGTGCCTGGCGGGTGGAGAAGAACCCGGAGGCCGTGGTGGACGCCTCGGTCCGGCTGCTCTCGGGCCGTACCGGCTCGTTCGCGGTCAAGGCCCGGCGGCGGGACAAGCGGTTCCCGATGAACTCCTCGGAGATCTCCGTGCTCGTCGGCTCCGCCGTGCAGGAGGCGTACGGGCTGCCGGTCAACCTCAAGCACCCGGACAACACCGTGCACATCGAGGTCGACCAGCGCGAGGTGTTCGTCTTCACCGACGGCACGCTCGGCCAGGGCGGGCTGCCGGTGGGCATGAGCGGCCGCGCGCTGGTGCTGATGTCCGGCGGCATCGACTCGCCGGTGGCCGCGCACCGCATGATGCGGCGTGGCCTGCGTGTCGACTTCCTGCACTTCTCCGGCATGCCGTTCACCGGCCCGGAGTCCATCTACAAGGCGTACGGGCTGGTCCGCGAGCTGGACCGGTTCCAGGGCGGGTCGCGGCTGTTCGTGGTGCCGTTCGGCAAGGCGCAGCAGCAGCTGAAGGCGTCCGGGGCGGACCGGCTGCAGGTGGTGGCGCAGCGCCGGCTGATGCTGAAGACCGGTGAGGCGCTGGCCCATCGGCTCGGCGCCGCGGCGCTCGTCACGGGTGACTCGCTGGGGCAGGTGTCGAGTCAGACGCTGGCGAACCTGACCGCGCTGGACGACGCGGTGGACCTGCCGATCCTGCGGCCGCTCGTCGGGTTCGACAAGACCGAGATCATGAGTGAGGCGCGGCGGATCCGCACGCTGCACATCTCCGAGCTGCCGGATGAGGACTGCTGCACGTTGCTCACGCCGCGGCAGGTGGAGACGCGGGCCAAGATCGACGACCTGCGCCAGATCGAGCGGCGGCTCGACGCCGAGGAGCTTGCCGAGCGCCTCGCCGACACGATCCAGGAGCACCGCCCCGCCGCGTACGCCGAGAAGGAGCCGGCCCGGGCCTGAGCGGCCCGGGCCGGCCGGCCCGTCAGCGGACGGGGGCGGCCTCCGGGACGGGTGTCAGGGTGCGGCCGACGAGGGGCGGGAGCTGCCGGGCGAGGGTGGCGAGCTCCCGTACGTCGCCGTCCACCAGCGCCTGCGGGCCGTCGCACAGCGCGGTCTCGGGGTGCGGGTGGACGTCCACGATCACGCCGTCGGCGCCGACCGCGATGGCCGCGCGGGAGAGCGGGAGCACCAGCTCGCGCTTGCCGCCGGAGTGTGACGGGTCGACGATCACCGGCAGGTGGGAGAGTCGCTGGGCCACCGGTACGGCGCTGATGTCGAGGGTGTTGCGGGTGGCCGTCTCGAAGGTGCGGATGCCGCGCTCGCAGAGCACGATGTCGAGGTTGCCGCGCTGCGCGATGTACTCCGCGGCCATCAGCCACTCCTCGATGGTGGCGTTCATGCCGCGCTTCAGCAGCACCGGCCTGCCGGACGAACCCACGGCCTGGAGCAGCGCGAAGTTCTGCATGTTGCGGGTGCCGACCTGCAGCATGTCGGCGTACGAGGCGACGAGCTCGACGTCGTGCGCATCGACCACCTCGGTGACGATGGGCAGCCCGGTCTCCTCGCGCACGTCCGCGAGGATCTTCAGGCCCGCCTCGCCGAGGCCCTGGAACGCGTACGGCGAGGTGCGCGGCTTGTAGGCGCCGCCGCGCAGCAGCGCCGAGCCGGCCGCCTTGGCCATCAGCGCGGCCTGCAGCGTCTGGTCCGGGGTCTCGACCGCGCAGGGCCCGGCGATCAGCGTCATCGTGTCCGGCCCGATCGGCACGCCGCGCACCGTGACCGTGGAGCGGTCGGGATGGTTCTCCCGGCTGACCAGCTTGTACGGGACCGAGATGCGGACGACGTCGGCCACCCCGCCCTTGCCGCGCAGGTTCAGCGTGCCGAGCTGGTCGACGTCGCCGACGAGGCCGATGATCGTGCGGCTCACGCCGCGACTGACGAACGCCTCCCCGCCGGCCGCGCCGACAAGGTCGACGATTGAATCGATGTCATCAGGTGTGGCATCAGCCGCCATCACGATCACCATCTCCGCGTACCTCGCCCTTCTCCGTATACGCAGAAAGCCCCGGGCCAACGGCCCGGGGCTCCCTGTCGTCGTCTTGTCAGCGCATCACTGGCGAGGCGACCGTCCGAGCCACGGACCGGTTGCCATAAAACCACCAGAAGTTCCTGCGCACGGGACCGAGGGTACCCCATGACCGCGCCGCCCGTGCTCAGCACCGCCGTAACGGGCGACCCGCCCGTACATGGGGGAGCCGGAGGGCGGCGGCACTCGGCCGAGGTGGCAGGATGGGCCGATGCCGTCCACGGTGAGGAGGCGAGGGACCAGCGTGCCGGAGAAGCGACTGCCGCCGGGGCAGTATGTGCCCCGTGGGTGGCCGGTCCTCCACTACGGGCCGGTTCCGAGGTTCCGGCCCGGGAAGTGGGATCTGCGCGTCTACGGGGCGACGGCCACCGGGGAGCGGTATCGCTGGACCTGGGAGGAGTTCCAGCGCCTGCCGGTCGAGACGGTCGAGTCCGACTTCCACTGCGTCACCAAGTTCACCTTGCCCGGCATGGTCTGGGAGGGCGTGCCGGGGGCCACGCTGACCGAGCTCGCACCCCCGGACGCGTCCGTCACGCACGTCATGGTCTGGGCCGACTTCGGCTACAGCGCCAACCTGCGGGTCGGCGACTTCGTCGCGGACGGCACCCTGCTCGCCACCGGCGCCGTCGGCGAGCCCCTGACCCCCGAGCACGGCTTCCCGGTCCGGCTGGTGGTGCCCCACCTCTACGGCTGGAAGAGCGTCAAGTGGGTCCGTGCCATCGAGTACCTCACCGCCGACAAGCGCGGGTTCTGGGAGGAACGCGGCTACCACAACGTTGCCGACCCCTGGTCCGAAAAGCGCTACTCCTACCAAGAAGAAGCAGGCGAAGGCCCACCTCTCACCCCCTGATCCCATCCCACCTCGCGGCGCTCCGGGGCAGAACAACGCGCAAGCCGCGATGCGGAATTTCGCGTAACCGATTGACCACGAACGGTTACGGTAGGCCGATGACCATCGCGGTGGCCGTAGCCGCAGGCCTCATCGGCCTGGTGCTGGGAATGCTGATCACCCGCGGGGCCGGACGCGGCCCCGCGGGCCGTACCGATCACCGGTCCACCCCCTCCTCCGGAGGCGGGTCCGGACGCGCCCACCTCGGCCCACCCGGAGGAGTGGCCTCCGACGCCCTGCACGTCGCCTCCCTGGCGGCCCCCGCCCTCCGCGCCGGACTAAGGCCGGAACCCGCCCGCCGCGCCGTACGCCACCTGCGCATCCTGACCGGCGCCGCCGGCCTGGCCCTCACCGGCACCGAACGCGTGCTGGCCTGGGACGGCTGGCACTCCGGACACGCCGCCGCCGCGATGGCCGCGGCCCGGTTCCCGCTCCGCGACGGCCGTACGCACGTGCTGTCCGCCGAGGAGGCGGCGTGCCGCCAGCCGGGCTGCCGGCTCGGCACGGCGGTGGCGGCGCCGCTGGTGGTGGACGGTGCCACGGTGGGGTCGCTGGTCGCCTTCGCCGACGGCCGGGAGCGGCTGCGGCAGCGGTCCGTCATGGAGGTGGCGCGCTGGGTCTCGGGACAGCTGGAGCTCGCCGAGCTGGACGACTCCCGGGCCCGCCTCGCCGAGGCCGAGCTGCGCGCGATGCGCCTGCAGATATCTCCGCACTTCGTGTACAACTGCCTGACCACGATCGCGTCGTTCGTCCGTACGGACCCCGAGCGCGCCCGTGACCTGCTCATCGACTTCGCGGGCTTCGCCCGGTACGCGTTCCGCTGCTCGCGCGATCTGACCACGCTCGCCGACGAGCTGCGCTCGGTGGATCGGTACCTGGTGCTGGAGCGGGCCCGCTTCGGGGACCGGCTGCAGTTCAGCCTGCAGGTGGCGCCGGAGGTGCTGTCGGTGACCGTGCCGTACCTGTCGTTACAGCCGCTGGTGGAGAACGCTATCCGGCACGGGGTGCAGGGCAAGTCCGGGACGGGCCGGGTGACCGTGGTGGCGGCGGACGCCGGGGCCGAGGCGCACATCAGCGTGGAGGACGACGGGGTCGGCATGGATCCCGGGCATCTGCGGTCCGTCCTGTCCGGCGACTCCGGGCCGAACGCCGGCATCGGGCTCGTCAACGTGGACGAACGGCTCCGCCAGGTCTACGGGGAGGGCCACGGCCTGATCGTGGAGACCGCCCTCGGCGCCGGCACCAAAGTCCTCCTCCGCGTCCCCAAATACCACCCCGGCGTCGTCCCCGGCTGACACCCCCACCACCCGCCCGACCAGCCCGACCAGCCCGCGGCCCCGAAGCTCCGCCGCACCCCTCGCGACCGCGCGCAGCCTTCGTGAGGGGCCCGTCCGGCGTCCGTGAGGAGTTCGCCCGGCCTTCGTGAGGGGTTCGTCCGGCCTTCGTGGGGGACCGTTCGGCGGTTGGGAGGGGCCGTCTGGCTGGTGTTGTGCCGTCCGGCCCTTGTGGGGTGCCGTCCGGCGCAGGCGGGCGTGTCGCCGGGGACTTTTCTCGGCGAGGTTTGCGGGTGAACGCCCCGCTTCGCCCGGCGGAGCCTCCGGCGGCTTGCGGCAAACCGGTTGCGGGATGGTCACTCTGCGCGGCAGCCTCGTCACATGCTGCGAGTCCTCGCTGTGGACGACGAGGTCCCGGCCCTGACCGAGTTGGCCTATCTGCTCCGTGGGGACCCCCGGATCGGGCGGGTGTTCACCGCGTCCGATCCGACCGCCGCGCTCCGGGAGCTGAGCCGGTCCCGGCCCGCCCCGGCCGCCGGCCCACCCCCCGGTGGCCCCGCCATGCCCCGCGGACCCGCCACGGCCCGCGGGCCCGCCGGGCCCGGCGGCCCGCCCGGTGGGTCCAACGCGCCCTGCGGGTCCAACGCGTCCGGCGGCCCGCCCGGTGCGCCCGGTGGGTCCAACACGCCCTGCGGGTCCAACGCGCTCGGTGGGTCCAACGCGCTCGGTGGGTCCCGCGCACCCGGTGCGCCCAACGGGCCCGGTGGGCCGAACGCGCTCGGTGGGTCCCACGCACCCGGTGCGCCCCACGGCCCCGGCGGACCCAACGGCCCCGGCGGACCCAACGCACCCGGCGGACCCAACGCACCCGGGCATCACGCGCTCGGCGGCTCCGCCACGCCCGGGGGGCCC
>WHSL01000086.1 GCA_009380095.1 Streptosporangiales bacterium
CCCCAACCACCCACCCGCCAAGAACCCACACCCCATCTCCGCGGCGCCACCCGGGAAGATCTCCACGGCCCACCCGGGAAGATCTCCACGGCCCACCCGGGAAAGGTTCAGGTGCGGTAAGTAGACCGCCCGTCCTCACTGTCCTTGGAAAGCCGCCGCAACAGATAAAGCCCCTCAAGCGAGAACTCAAGCGCGGCAGCCGCGTGCCCAGGGGAGTCCCCACCCCCCTCCATCTCCAACCGCTCCATAATCTTGGCAAGCCCAGTGACCGGCCCAATCCGATCCAGCAACTCACCGGCCGAGACGAGCTCCCCGGACTCCACCGTGGCCCCCTCGTCAAAGCGGGCGAGCAACCCGGACAGGTCGGCCCCGCCCAACTTGGCGCGGAACGTCTCCCCAACCGCCCGCCGCAGCAGATGATCGAGGATCTCCTCCTCACGCCCCTCGTGACTCACCTCGAACTCGATCTTGCCCCGCAACAACGCGGTCAACGGCGGCAGATCCGCGACCCGCGCCACCGGACTGTCCTCCCCGGTGAGCGCCGCGCGGCGGACCGCGGACGCGGACACCGCCTCGGCGGCGGCGATCGCGAACCGGGCCGACACACCGGACCGCCCGTCCACCGCCGAGGACTCCCGCACCTGCCGCGCGAACCGCGCGATGATCTCCACCAGGTGATCCGGCAGGGCCGCGGTGACCTGCCCGTCGCCCCACCGCAGGAACGCCTCCTGCCGGATCAACCGCAGCTCGTCGTCCAGCGTGATCGGGTAGTGCGTACGGATCTCCGACCCGAACCGGTCCTTCAGCGGGGTGATGATGCGCCCGCGGTTCGTGTAGTCCTCCGGGTTGGCACTCGCCACCAGCAGGATGTCCAACGGCAGCCGCAGCGCGTACCCCCGGACCTGGATGTCCCGCTCCTCCAGCACGTTCAGCAACGCCACCTGGATCCGCTCGGCCAGGTCGGGCAGCTCGTTGACGCAGAACACGCCACGGTTGGTACGCGGTACGAGCCCGTAGTGCACGGTCTCCGGATCCCCGAGCGCCCGCCCCTCCGCGACCTTGACCGGATCGATGTCCCCGATCAGGTCCCCCACCGAGGTATCCGGCGTGGCGAGCTTCTCGCCGTACCGCTCCTCCCTGTGCCGCCACTCCACCGGCAGGTCCTCACCCGCTTCGACGGCGAGCCGGCGGCAACGTACGCAGGCCGGCGCGTAGGGATGGTCATTGATCTCGCATCCAGCGATCACCGGCGTCCACTCGTCGAGCAGCCCGGTGAGCGTACGGATCAGCCGCGTCTTGCCCTGCCCGCGCTCGCCGAGCAGCACGAGGTCGTGCCCGGCCAGCAGGGACCGCTCCAGCAGCGGCAGTACGGTTTCGTCGAAGCCGACGATGCCGGGGAAGCGATCCCGGCCGTCCCGCATCAGGGCCAGCAGGTTGTCGCGGATCTCGGCCTTGACCGGGCGGTGGACGTGCCCGGAGGCGCGCAGGTCGCGCAGCGTGGCGGGACGGGGTGTGGAGGCGTGCATCGTCCGACACTACGTACGCCTGGAACTCCGGTGTCAAGGGGGGTGACCGGCGTCTCATCGCACACACGTCTTCCCTGCCGCCTACGCATACCCGGTGACATGCGTGGATAGAGGCTGCGTGGAAAGAGAGGGAGTACCGATGTCCGGTCGCGCATTGGAGGTGGCCGCTCCGGTCGGGACAATCGGGAGAACGTCCGCGACACAGTGACACAGTGACATGGGGACAGAGCGACACAGGAGGAGGGCGTCGTGGCCCGTTTCGGTGACGGACTCGCGTTCGGCCCCGACCCCGTCGGCGCCGCCGAGGCGGCCGTCCATCAGGCCATCGAGTCCCTCGACGCCCCGCCCGACCTGGTCTGTGTGTTCGTGAGCGCGCCCGACCCGGAGGTCGTCGCGACGGCCGGGCGGCGCGCCATGCAGGTGGCCGGCGCGGCCACCACGGTGGGCTGCAGCGCCACCGGGGTGATCGGCGAGGGCCGCGGAGTGGAGGAGACGAGCGCGGTCACGGCATGGGCGGCGGTGCTGCCCGGCGCCCGGCTCACCCCGTTCCGGCTGGACACCGTCCGCACCGCCGACCGGCTCGCGGTCACCGGGCTGCCACGGCCGGAGCCGGACGACCGCGCCGCGCTGTTGCTCGTGGACCCGTACGGGTTCCCGGTCGACGCGTTCGTGGAGAAGGCCAACGAGGCGTTGAACGAGCTGCCCATCGCGGGCGGGCTCGCCGACGGCATGACCGGGCGCGACTCGGTGCGGCTGTTCCTCGACGGGGAGGTCTTCGCCGGCGGCGCCGTGGGCCTGCTGTTCGGCGCGGACGTCGCGGTGGAGACGCTCGTCAGCCAGGGTTGCCGGCCCATCGGCCCGCCCATGGCGGTGACCCGCGCCGAGGGCAACGTGCTGTACGAGTTGGCCGGCACGCCCGCGCTGGAGAAGCTCGAGCAGGTGCTCGGCGAGGTCCCGCCGGAGGACCAGGAGCTCGCCGCCGGCGGCCTGCAGATCGGCGTGGCCATGGACGAGTACGCCGACCGGCACGAGGCGGGGGACTTCCTCGTCCGCGGCGTGGTGGCCGCCGACCCGTCCGAGGCGACGATCAGCATCGGCGACGTGGTGGAGGTGGGCCGGACCGTACGGTTCCAGGTCCGCGACGCCGACACCGCCAGCCTCGACCTCGCCGACCGGCTGGCCGAGCGGCTGGAGCAGCGGCGCGGCAAGCCGGCCGAGGCGGCCCTGCTGTTCTCCTGCAACGGCCGCGGCGCGCACATGTTCGCCAGCGGCGACCACGACGTGACGAGCGTCCGCAAGGGGCTGGAGCTGAGCGCGGTGGCGGGCTTCTTCGCCGCCGGCGAGATCGGGCCGGTCGGCGGGCGCAACCACGTGCACGGCTTCACCGCGTCGCTGCTGCTGTTCTGAAGCGGCGCGACGGGGCGCCGTACGTGGAAGACTGCAGATCATGGCCGAAGGTGGGGACAGCGTCGTCCTCGACTCCGTGACGCGCGCCCGTGAGCTGCTGCGCGACGTGGTGCTCGACACCCCCCTGGTGTCCTCGCCCCCGCTGGCCCGGCTGGCGGGCGGCCCGGTCCACTTCAAGTGCGAGAACCTGCAGCGGGCCGGCTCCTTCAAGGTGCGCGGCGCGTACGTGCGGATCGCCGGGCTGAGCGCGGCGGAGCGGGCGCGCGGCGTGGTGGCCGCGAGCGCCGGCAACCACGCCCAGGGGGTCGCGCTCGGCGCCAAGCTGCTGGGCAGCCGCGCCACCGTGTTCATGCCCGAGGGCGCGCCGCTTCCGAAGGTGGCGGCGACGCGCTCGTACGGGGCCGAGGTGGTGTTCGCCGGGCCCACCGTGGACTCCGCGCTCACCGAGGCGCGGCGGTACGCCGACGAGCACGACGCCGTCTTCATCCACCCGTTCGATCACCCGGACGTGATCGCCGGGCAGGGCACGATCGGGCTGGAGATCCTCGAGCAGTGTCCCGATGTGGCCACGGTCGTGACGCCGGTCGGCGGCGGCGGGCTCGCCGCCGGGATGGCCCTGGCGGTCAAGGCGAAGGCGCCGCACGTCAAGGTCGTCGGCGTGCAGGCCGAGGGCGCCGCGGCGTTCCCGCCCTCGCTCGCGGTGGGCGAGCCGGTGCGGATCCGGCAGCAGTCCACGATGGCGGACGGCATCGCCGTGGGGATGCCGGGCGAGCTGACGTACCGGCTGGTGGCGGAGCTGCTCGACGGGGTCATCACGGTGTCGGAGGAGTCGCTGTCGCAGGCCCTGCTGTTCGCGCTGGAGCGGGCCAAGATGCTCGTCGAGCCGGCCGGCGGCGCGGGCCTCGCGGCGCTGCTGGACCAGCCGCACCACTTCGAGCCGCCGGTGGTGGTGCTGCTCTCCGGCGGCAACATCGACCCGTTGCTGCTGGCCAAGGTGCTCCGGCACGGTCTCGCCGCGGCCGGGCGCTACCTGGCGTTCCGGTGCCGGCTGCCGGACCGGCCGGGCACGCTGGTGGCGCTGCTCGCGGACCTCGCCGACCTCGGCGCGAACGTGCTCGACGTGGTGCACGAGCGGGCGGCGGCCCGGCTGGACCTCGGTGAGGCCGAGGTGTTCCTGCAGGTGGAGACGCGCGGCCCGGAGCACTGCGACGAGGTGCTCGGCCACCTGCGGCTCCGCGGGTACGCCCTCACCTTCACCTGAGCCTCACTTCACCCGAACCCCGGGGACGCTCATTCGTCACTTCCGCGACACGGTTTCTGTCGCCGGGGTGCGGTGTGTGCGTCCGGGCGGCAGGGCACGACGGGCGCATGGAACGTGACGACGAGTTGCAGGACGTCCTGCGCGAACGGCTCGGAGAAGAGCCCGAACCCGGCCTGACCCCGCGAACCCGCCAGCTCTACCGCCGCCACCAACTGCCCCTCGACGAGCAGGCGGGCGACGGGGTGTGAGAGTACGGGGCCCGTGTCCACAGCCGTGTGGACACGGGCCCCGCCCGGTACTCGGGGGCGTAAACCGGGCGGAGCCCGCGACCATGGGACGGCCCGGCGCGGTCACTCGGGCACCGGCCCGTCACCCCTAAAGACGCGTCGCACACGCCCCCGGTTCACCTCTCCGTCATCCGAGGATTCAGCAGTCCTCGGGCTTGGCGGGGGTGTAGAGCCAGGCGTCGAAGAGCGCGTCCAGCTGCCGCCCGGACAGCTCCTCCGCCAGCGCGATGAACCGCGGTGTCGAGGCGGAGCCGTGCCGGTGCCGGGCCGCCCAGGTGCGCAGGATGCGGTGCAGCATCGGCGCGCCGAGCTCGCGGCGCAGCGCCAGCAGGGTCATTCCGCCGCGGTCGTAGACCTGCTCGGCGAACAGCCGCGTGGCGCCCGGGTCACCGGGGCGCACCTTCCACCAGTCGTCGTCCGCCGAACGCCGGCACAGGTCGGCCATGATGTCGTCCACGGCGGGGCCGCCCGCCGCCGCCTCCGACACCCACTGCACGTACGTGGCCAGCCCCTCGTTGAGCCAGATGTCGTGCCACTGGGTGAGCGAGACGCTGTTGCCGAACCACTGGTGCGCCAGCTCGTGCGCGATGATCTCGCCGTCCGGGTCGAAGCCGCCGTACACCGAACGGGTCTGCACCTCCAGCGCGTACCCGGTGCGCTGCGCGTCCACGGTGCCGCCGGTGGAACCGAACGGGTACGGGCCGAGCAGCGCGGTCAGCTCGTCGGTGAGCCGCCCGGTGTCCGCGGCGAACCGGGCCGGATTCCCCGGCGAGGCCGGGTCCACCGCGGTGATCATCGGGATGCCGCGCGGGGTACGGCCCTGGCGCACGTCGTACCGCCCGATCGCGACCGAGGCCAGGTACGTGACCATCGGCTCGGGCGCGTCCCACTCGTGCACGGTGCGCGCGCCCTCGTTCTCCCGCCGGACCAGCCGCCCCGGTGCCACCGCCCAGAGCCCGCCGGGCACGTCCACGGTGAAGGAGAACGCCGCCTTGTCCCGCGGGTGGTCGTTGGCGGGGAACCAGGTCTGCGCGCCGTTCGGCTGCGACGCCACGATCGCGCCGTCGTCGGTGTGCTGCCAGCCGTACCTGCCGAGCGCGCCGGACCCGCCGGCCGGCCGGGGCGTCCCGGCGTACGTCACGACCGTGCGGAACCGCCGTCCCTGGGGGACGGTCCGCGACGGTGTGACGATCAGCTCGTCGTCGTCCTGCCGGTGCTCCGCGGCGCGCCCGTCCACGGTCACCTTGGAGACGGTGAGCCCGGCGAGGTCGAGGTTGAACCGCCGCAGCGCGTGGCCGGCGGTCATGGTGAGGGTGGCGACGCCGGTCAGCCGGTCGCGGGAGGGCTCGTAGCCGATGTCGAGGTCGTACCGGGCGACGTCGTAGCCGCCGTTGCCCTCGTCGGGGAAGTACGGGTCACCGAGGCCCGGGGCGCCCACGTTGCCGGGGCCGGCAGGTGAGGGCGGGGCGGCGGCTCCGAGCGGGCGGCTCGGCTCGGCGCCGGCGGTGGTCGTCGAGCAGCCGGCCAGGGCCACGGCCACGGTCACGCAGAGCGCCGTCGGGGTGGGCACGGATGGAAGCCGGCCGAGCCGGCGCGGAAATGGCGAGGTCATCACGTTCCTCGTGCCCACGCGGAGGGCTGCCGCAACCCGGGTTCGGGACCCGGTGCGGCAGCCCTCCGCGTCTGGTCGTGCCGAGGTGTGGTCAGCCGGCCTTGATGACCCGCGTCTTGGCGGCCTTGTCGGTCAGCGCCTGCGCGAACGGCTTGTCCCACAGCGGCCAGAGGCCGTTGATCAGGAAGGCGAGGCCGCCGATGTACGGCACCAGCGCCATTCCGACGAAGATGCCCTGCCGGATGGCGGCCTGCGCGCCGGTGACCTTCTGGCCGTCCAGCTGGACGATCTTGATCTTCATGGCCATCTTGCCGACCGTCTGGCCCTTGGTGGCGACCAGGCCCGCGAAGTAGCCGAACACGATCGCATACCACACGATCGTGACGATCCACTCGCCGGAGGAGCCCGCCATCGGGCCGATCTGCGCGCCGCCGGGCTGCGTGAAATCCACGCCGACCGCCGAGCCCAGGCCCGCGATGACGATGATCGCCGGGATGAACAGCACGAGACCGTCGATGAGCCAGGCGGCGAACCGCTGGCCCCAGCCCGCCGGCACGAGCTGCTTGCCCCAACCGGCCCCTGGGCCCTGCTGGCCGTAGGGGTCGCCGTAGCCGGGGTGACCATAGCCGGGTTGGGGCTGCCCGTACCCGGGCTGCTGGCCGTAGCCGGGCTGGCCCTGCTGCCCGTACGGGTCCTGCCCGTAGCCGGGCTGCGGCTGCTGGCCGTACCCCGGCTGGGGCTGCTGGCCATAGCCGGGCTGCCCGTACGGGTCCTGCCCGGGCTGCTGTGGCTGCCCGGGCTGTCCCTGCCCGTACGGATCCTGACCGCCGTAGGGGTCCTGGCCCTGAGCCTGCGCATACGGATTCTGGCCGTGGGGCTGGCCGCCCTGGCCCTGACCATACGGACTCTGGGCGTTAGGGTCCGGCCCCTGCCCGGGCTGCCCAGGTGAAGAACCGTACGGTTGCTGCCCGTACGGCCACTGCTCGGGTTGTGTCATGCGGCCATGATGCCCGAAATCGGGCGCTCCCACATGTCAGGCCACCCTTCCCATGGCACTCCCGTATCAGCGCACGTCACAGGTTGCCCCTGCGTCCCTCCTCGCGCTCGATCGACGGCTTGGAGACGCTCAGCGCGTCTTGATGACCATGGTCTTGCCGACCTTGTCGCCGATCGACTGCCGGAGCGGGCCACCCCACAGCGGCCAGAGGCCGTTGAGGAGGATGTAGAGGCTGCCGATGCCGCCGATGCCCGTGCCGAAGGCCTGGAGGACGCCCGGGCCCACGGTGGCGAGCTCGCGGAGCGCGGCGCCTCCACCGGAGACCTTCTGCTGTCCCTCCGCCGTGACGACCTTGATCCCCATGGCCATCTTGCCGACCGTCTGGCCCTTGGCCGCGATCATGCCGAACCGGTAGAGGTAGACGATCAGGAAGCCGACGAGCCCGGAGACCGCCGTGGCGGACGACGTCGCGTCCTCGATCGAGGAGGGGTCGCTCAGGTCCGCACTGCTCGCCATGGCACCACCGATGATGACGCCGACGATGATGAGCGGGATCAGCAGCACGAAGATGTCGATGATCCACGCCACGAAGCGCTGCCACCACTCGGCCGGAGGGGCGCCGCCGAAGCCGGGCTGCTGGCTGTAACCGGCCTGGGCGTAGCCGGGCTGGCCATACCCCTGCTGGCCGTAACCGGGCTGCTGCCCGTACGGGTCCTGCCCGTAGCCGGGCTGGGGCTGCTGGCCGTAACCGGGCTGGGGCTGCTGACCGTAGCCGGGCTGCTGCCCGTACGGGTCCTGGGCCGGCTGGGGCTGCCCATAGGGGGCCTGTCCGCCGTAGGGGTTTTGGCCCTGAGCCTGATCGTACGGATTCTGGCCGTAGGGCTGGCCGCCCTGGCCCTGACCATACGGATTCTGGGCATTCGGGTCTGGCTGGCCGGGCTGCCCAGGTGAAGATCCGTACGGCTGCTGCCCGTACGGCCACTGCTCGGGGGGTTGTGTCATGCGGCCATGATGCCGGAAAACGAACGCTCCCACATGTCGGGTGACTCTTCCGGTAGCACTCCGTTATTCGTGCACGTCACAGGTTGCCCCTGCGCTCCTGCTCGCGCTCGATCGCCTCGAACAGCGCCTTGAAGTTCCCCTTGCCGAAGCCGAGCGAGCCGTGCCGCTCGATCAGCTCGAAGAACACGGTGGGCCGGTCCTGCACGGGCTTGGTGAAGATCTGCAGAAGATAGCCGTCCTCGTCCCGGTCCACCAGCACGCCACGCCGCTGCAGCTCTTCGATCGGGGCCCGTACGTCGCCGATCCGCGCGCGCAGCTCCGGGTCCTCGTAATAGGACGCCGGCGTGTCGAGGAAGCCGACGCCCGCGGCCCGCATCGCGTCCACCGCGCGCAGGATGTCGTTCGTGGCCAGCGCGATGTGCTGCACCCCGGGGCCCCCGTAGAACTCGAGGTACTCGTCGATCTGTGACCGCTTCCGGCCCCGCGCGGGTTCGTTGAGTGGAAACTTCACCTTCCGCGTGCCGTCCGCCACCACCTTGCTCATCAGCGCCGAGTACTCGGTGGCGATGTCGTCCCCGACGAACTCCTTCATGTTCGTGAAGCCCATCACCCGCTGGTAGTACTCCACCCAGGTGTCCATGTTGCCGAGCGCCACGTTGCCGACGCAGTGGTCGATGGCCTGGAAGTAGCGGCGCTCCGGCGGCGCGCCGATCGGCTCGGCCGGCATGTAGCCCGGCAGGTACGGCCCCGTGTAGTTGGACCTGTCCACCAGCGAGTGCCGGGTCTCGCCGTACGTCGCGATCGCCGCGATCTCGACCTTGCCGTGCTCGTCCTCCAGCACCTGCGGCTCGCTCAGCCCGCGCGCCCCGGCCTCGGTGGCGTGCCGGTACGCGGCCGTCACGTCCGGCACCTCGATGGCCAGGTCCACCACGCCGTCGCCGTGCTCCGCCACGTGCCGGCCGATCGCGGTGCCCGCGCGCACGGGCCCGCGCAGCACGAACCGGGCGCCGCCGGACTCCAGCACGTACGCGGCCTCGTCGCGGGAGCCGTTCTCCGGCCCGCGGTAGGCGACCGGCCGCATCCCGAAGGCGGTGGCGTAGAAGTGCGCCGCCTGCTTGGCGTTGCCGACCGCGAAGATCACGGCGTCCATTCCGCGTACCGGGAAGGTGTCGTTCACATCGGGGCTCATCGTCGAGCGCCTCCTCGTTGCCGGCGGGTCGAGCTCCTGTGTCCGAGCATCGACGCCGCAGGACAAGCTGTGCAAGGGTTGCCTCGACGGCTGAACAATCTGTACTAGCCTCTTCGGGGGATGGCGGCAGATGTGTACAGCATGACCACGAGAGAGGGCGGACCGGGTGGCTCTCGATGAACTCGACGCGCGGCTGGTGGAGCTGTTCACGCGCGAGCCGCGGGTGGGGATGCTGGAGGCGTCCCGGCGGTTGAAGGTGGCGCGCGGGACGGTACAGGCGCGGCTCGACTCGCTGGTCCGGCGCGGCGTGATCGTGGGCTTCGGGCCTGAGGTCGAGCCGGCCGCGCTGGGGCACGCGGTGACCGCGTTCGTGACGCTGGAGATCCGTCAGGCCGGCGGGCACGACCCGGTGGCCGCGCGGCTGGCGGAGATCCCCGAGGTGCTCGAGGTGCACACCACGACGGGCCCGGGCGACATGCTGTGCCGTGTCGTCGCCCGGACCAACGCCGACCTGCAACGCGTCATCGACGCGATCGTCGATGTGGCCGGCGTGGTCCGGGCCTCGACCGTGATCGTGCTGGCCACCCCGGTGCCGCGGCGGGTCCTGCCGCTGGTCCGCGCGGTGGCCGCGGAAGGGGGGTGAGCGGGGTCAGCCGCCGACGTACGGCACCGCGTCGAGGATCTCGACGCTGCTGCTGCGCCCGTTGGGCAGCGTGTACGTGGCCTTCTCGCCGATCTTCTTCCCGTTGATCGCGCTGCCGAGCGGGGACTTGGGGGAGTAGACGTCGATGGGCGAACCGCTCTCCTCGCGCGAGGCGAGCAGGAAGGTGACCTCTTCGTCGTCGTTCTCGAACCGGATGGTGACCGTCATCCCCGGACCGACCACGCCCTCGGCCCGGTCGGGGGTGCCGACCTTGGCGTGCTCCAGGATCTGCTGGAGCTGAGCGATGCGGGCCTCGATCTTGCCCTGCTCTTCCTTGGCTGCGTGGTAGCCGCCGTTCTCCCGCAGGTCGCCCTCTTCGCGGGCGGCCTCGATCTTGTCGGCGATCTCGATGCGACCAGGGCCCGAAAGGTGGTCCAGCTCGGACTTGAGCCGGTCGTACGCCTCCTGGGTGAGCCAGGTGACGTTGTCGTCACGGGTCTCGGTCACGGGTAACTCCTTGATTCGTCCAAGGTCGGCTGTGGTCCACGGAGGGATCCTCACCGCGCCTAGGGGGCTAGGTGATGGTGAACCTACAAGCCTAACAATTTCAACTGGGGGTCGCTGCGGCGTCAGCTCGCCGTACGGCACCCGGTGACGTCGGCGGAGGCGGTGCGGGCGGTCGTGGCGAGCCGGTGCGTGACGCGTTCACGCCCGGGCGGCACCCTGACCTCCGCTCGCCCCACCTCGACATGCTGGGCATCGGTCGCCTGGAGCACGCAGACGGCGGGCTGAGTTCTATCCGTTCTGCCCACCTGGAACGTCACTGACACGGCCGAGTCCGACTCGGTGCGCCAGCTGATGATCTCGCCACGGGTCGTGGGGTCGCCGTTGTAGAAGACGATCACCGAGGCCCAGCCGGTGGCCAGCACGGCCGCGATCACCCCGATGACCACCAGACCCAGCCGTGACCTGCGCGAAGGCTCGGCCGTACGTGCCGTCGCGGGATCTCCGGCCGGGGCCGGTCCGGTGTCCGGCGGAGGGCTGGCTGGCATCAGGGGAATCTCCGTGCCTCGGGTCGGCGTTGTCGGTGACAATTGGACTCTGTTCTTGAGCACACTGTCGGTTCTTGAGCACACTGTCGCGGTCACCGGCTTGCTGTCGGTGACCATGTTATGCAATCCGAGGGGACCTCTACGTGGCTGAGCAGCTCCGGCTGATGGCCGTACACGCGCATCCCGACGACGAGTCGAGTAAGGGCGCCGCGACGATGGCGCGTTATGTCGCCGAGGGCGCCGACGTTCTGGTGGCCACCATGACCGGAGGGGAACGCGGCTCCATCCTGAACCCGGCGATGGACCGTCCGGAGATTCGCGACAACATCGCCGAGGTGCGCCGGGCCGAGATGGACAGGGCGCGGGAGATCCTCGGGGTGCGGCAGGAGTTCATGGGCTTCGTCGACTCCGGCCTGCCGGAGGGCGATCCGCTGCCACCGCTGCCCGAGGGCTGTTTCGCGCTGCAGTCGGTGGAGGACGCCGCGGAGCCGCTGGTCCGCGCGATCCGCCGGCAGCGCACCCAGGTCATGATCACGTACGACGAGAACGGGGGGTACCCGCACCCCGACCACGTCATGACCTACAAGGCCTCGGTGGAGGCGTTCGAGGCGGCGGGGGACCCCGACCGCTACCCGGACGCGGGGGAGCCCTGGCAGCCGCTCAAGCTCTACTACCACGTGTCCTTCACCAAGGACCGGTTCGTCGCGCTCAGCGAGGCGATGACCGCGCGCGGCCTGGAGAACCCGTACGAGGAGTGGCTGAAGCGCTGGGAGGAGCGGTCCGAGCGCTGGGAGATGAAGACCTGGGAGGTCACCACCCGGGTGCAGGCGGCCGAGTACTTCGAGACCCGGGACCGCGCGCTGATCGCCCACGCCACGCAGATCGACCCGACCGGGTTCTGGTTCGCCGTGCCGCTGGACCTGCAGGCGGAGGTCTGGCCGACCGAGGAGTTCCACCTGGCCCGCTCCCTCGTCGACACCGAGCTGCCGGAGGACGACCTCTTCGCCGGCGTCCGCGAGCAAGCCGGCGCCGGCACCGTCCACACCCAAGCCGCCGACTAACGACGACACCCCCAAGCTCCACAGATTGGGGTGAACCGCGCCTGGCGCGTGTCCTCTAAGCTGAGGGGGTGAACGTGTTCGCCGCCGAGATCGACGAGAAGCTCGTCAGCCCTGGCCTGCTCGGCTTCCTCGTGGTCGCCGCGATCGGCGTCGCCCTCTACTTCCTGGTCAAGTCGATGAACCGGCATATCAAGAAGATCGACTTCGACGAGGGCGGCGAGCGGCCGCGCGCCACGGCGGCCAATGGTGCGGCCACCACCGGTGCGGCCACCACCGGCGGTGCCACCACCGGCGGTGCCACCACCGGCGGCGCGGGCAACGGCGCCGCTCCCGAGACGGGCGGCGGTCCCGCGCGCGACGACTCCACCGCGGAGTAGAGCGGCCCTCACGCGCGGCGCGCAGCCGTACGCGCGCGAGTGGAGTTCGCCATAAGTGACGGGCCGGTCTTGGCCGTTCCCCGCCGGCGGGAAAGAATCGGACACGATCTTTTCGTCCGTTTTCGAAGGGGAGTCATGACCCAGCCGACCCCTCCCACCGCCGCGGGCCCTCTGGCCGGCACGCTGGTCGTGGATCTCACCCGGGCCCTCGCCGGCCCGCACGCCGCGATGATGCTGGCGGACCTGGGCGCCAGGGTGATCAAGGTGGAGAGCCCCGGCGTGGGCGACGACACCCGCACCTGGGGCCCGCCGTTCGTCGGCCCCGAGGACGACCCGCACGCCACGTACTTCCTCTCCTGCAACAGGAACAAGGAGTCGATCGCGCTCGACCTCAAGTCCGAGGACGGGCGCGAGGTGCTCACCGAACTGATCCGCCGCGCCGACGTGCTGCTGGAGAACTTCCGCCCCGGCACGCTGGACCGGCTCGGCTTCGGCACCGCCCGGCTGCACGAGCTCAACCCCCGGCTGGTGATCATGGCGATCTCCGGTTTCGGGCACGACGGCCCCGAGGGCGGCCGCGCCGGGTACGACCAGATCGCGCAGGGCGAGGCGGGGCTGATGTCGCTGACCGGCGCCGCCCCGGACGACCCGCAGAAGGTCGGCGTTCCCATCGGCGACGTACTGGCCGGCATGTACGGCGCGTACGGCGTGCTGGCCGCGCTGCACGAGCGCGAGCGCACCGGCCGCGGGCAGGTCGTACGCACCTCGCTGCTGGCCGCGCTCGTCGGGGTGCACGCCTTCCAGGGCACCCGCTACACGGTCGCCGGCGAGGCGGGCAGGGCGATGGGCAACCATCATCCGTCGGTGAGTCCGTACGGGCTGTTCCGCTGCCGCGACGGCGCGGTGCAGATCTCGGTGGGCAGCGAGAGCCTGTGGCGACGCTTCACAGCGGCGTTCGGGCTGGACCCGCAGGCCCCGGGCATGAGCACCAACGCCGAGCGGGTGGCGAACCGGGACAAGCTCATCGCCGCGGTCGAGGACGTGTTCGCCTCCTGGGACGCCGAGGCCCTGCTGGAGCGGCTCAACGAGGCCGGCGTCCCCGCGGGCAAGGTGCGCACCCTGGACGAGGTGTACTCCTGGGACCAGGTGCTCTCCCAGGGCCTGCTGACCGAGGTGGAGCACGCCAAGCTGGGCCGCATCGAGCTGCCCGGCCCGCCGCTGCGCTTCTTCGCGAGCGGGCCGGACGGGGAGCGCGAGGTGACCCGTACGGAGCACGCCGCGCCACCCGGGCTCGACCAGCACGGTGCGGCCATCCGTGCCTGGCTGCGAGGCGAGGACGGGACGTGAGCCACCCGGCCGGGCCCGGGGCGGCGGGATGAGCGAGCGCACCCGGCGTCTCGGCGCGCGGGAGCTGCTCGACCTGGTGCTCGACGACGACTCGTACGTGTCCTGGGACGAGCCGCCGCTGGACGTCGCGCCCGGCCCGGCGTACGCCGCCGAGCTCGCCGCGGCCGCGGAGCGCGCGGGCACCGACGAGGCCGTGCTGACCGGCGAGGGCCTGCTACGCGGCCGCCGGGTCGCCGTACTGGCGTGTGAGTTCCGCTTCCTCGCCGGCTCCATCGGCGTGGCCGCGGCGGAGCGCCTCGTCGCCGCGGTCGAGCGGGCCACCCGGGAAGGGCTGCCTCTGCTCGCCGCGCCCGCCTCCGGCGGCACCCGCATGCAGGAGGGCACGGTCGCCTTCCTGACCATGGTGAAGATCTCCGCAGCCATCGCCACCCACAAGGCGGCCGGCCTGCCGTACCTCGTCTACCTGCGACACCCCACCACAGGCGGCGTGCTCGCCTCGTGGGGCTCCCTCGGCCACGTCACGGTGGCCGAGCCGGGCGCCCTGATCGGCTTCCTCGGCCCGCGCGTGTATCAGGCCCTGTACGACAAGCCGTTCCCCGAAGGCGTACAGACCGCGGAGAACCTGTTCCGGCACGGCCTGGTCGACGCGGTACTGCCGCCGGAGGAGATCCCCGCGATCGCGGAACGCGCCCTGAACGTGCTGCTGGCCCCGCGAGAGCAGGTCCCCGAGCCGGCCAAGCCGGACGACGGGACGCCCGCCGACCGCCCGGCCTGGGAGTCCATCACCGCCTCCCGCTCCCCGGACCGCCCCGGCGTACGCGCCCTCCTGCGCTTCGCCGCCGAAGACGTGGTGCCCCTGAACGGAACCGGCGAAGGCGAGTCCGACCCCGGCCTCCTCCTCGCACTCGCCCGCTTCGCCGGCGCCCCCTGCGTCGTCCTCGGCCAGGATCGCCGCGCCCAAACGGCGGAGCACCCCATGGGCCCCGCGGCCCTACGCGAAGCCCGTCGCGGCATGCGCCTGGCCGCCGAACTCCGCCTCCCCCTCGTCACCGTTATCGACACCCCGGGGGCGGCGCTTTCGGTAGACGCCGAAGAACAAGGCATGGCCGGCCAGATCGCCCGCTGCCTCGCCGAACTGGTCACCCTCGACGCCCCAACCGTGTCGGTCCTCCTCGGCCAAGGCAGCGGAGGCGGCGCCCTGGCCCTGGTCCCCGCCGACCGCGTCATCGCCGCCGAAAACGCCTGGCTCTCCCCGCTGCCCCCCGAGGGCGCCAGTGCGATCGTGCATAGGGACGTGGCCCACGCCCCCCAGATGGCCGACGAGCAAGGCGTACGCGCCCTGGACCTCCTCCGCGACGGCATCGTCGACCGCGTGGTGGCCGAGCCCCCCGACCCCACCGCGGACCCCGTGGACTTCTGCCTGCGCATGGGCCGAGCCCTGGGCCACGAACTAGGCACCCTCCTCCACACGGCCCCCGCCGAGCGCGCCGCCCTCCGCCAGAACCGCTACCGCCGCCTCGGCCACCCCTGACCCCGCCCCGCGGCGCCCCACGGAAACTCGCGGCGCACCAGGGAAAGAGGGCAGGATGGGAGACATGGGGAACCGTCTAGCCGACTCAACCTCGCCGTACCTGCAGCAACACGCAAGCAACCCGGTCGCCTGGCAACCCTGGCACCCGGAGGCCTTCGCCGAGGCGCGAGAACGCGACGTCCCCGTACTCCTCTCCATCGGCTACTCGAGCTGCCACTGGTGCCACGTCATGGCCCACGAATCCTTCGAGGACGGCCCGACCGCGGCCCTCATCAACGAAGGCTTCGTGGCCATCAAGGTGGACCGCGAGGAACGCCCGGACGTCGACGCCGTCTACATGGAGGCCACCCAGGCACTGACCGGCCAAGGCGGCTGGCCGATGACCGCGTTCCTGACCCCGGACGGCGAACCGTTCTACTGCGGCACCTACTACCCCCGCGACCACTTCCAGCAGCTCCTCCGCGCCGTACGCCACGCCTGGCGCGAACAACGCACCGACCTGGTCCAGCAAGGGCAGAAGATCGTCGCCGCCCTCTCCCAGCAGACCGCCCGATACGAAGGCGCGCAGGCCCCAGGGCCGGACGCGATGGAGACCGCACTCAACGGCCTGACCAAGGAGTACGACGCCCGCCAGGGCGGATTCGGCGGCGCCCCCAAGTTCCCGCCGTCCATGGTGATCGAGTTCCTCCTCCGGCACCACGCCCGCACCGCCGACGCCCGCGCGCTGCGCATGGCCCGCGACACCGCCTCCGCGATGGCCGCCGGCGGCATGTACGACCAGCTCGCCGGCGGTTTCGCCCGGTACTCGGTGGACGCCGGCTGGGTGGTGCCGCACTTCGAGAAGATGCTGTACGACAACGCCCTGCTGGCCCGGGTGTACGCGCACCTCTACCGGACCACCGGCGCGGAGTGGGCCGGCCGGGTGGCGCTGGAGACCGCGGACTGGATGGTGGCCGACCTGCGTACCGCGCAGGGCGGCTTCGCCTCCGCGCTGGACGCGGACAGCGAGGGCGAGGAGGGCCGCTACTACGTGTGGACCCCCGCCGAGCTGCGTGAGGTGCTCGGCGACGAGGAGGGGGCGTGGGCCGCCGGGGTGTTCGGCGTCACCGAGCGCGGCACCTTCGAGCACGGGGCCTCGGTGCTGCAGCTGCGCGAGCGCCCCGCCGACCTGGACCGGTACGCGCTGGCCCGCCGCGAGCTGCTCCGTGCCCGGGCGAGCCGTGTGCCGCCGGCCCGGGACGACAAGGTGGTGGCCGCCTGGAACGGGCTGGCGATCGCAGCCCTCGCCGAGATCGCAGCGATCTTCGGCCGCCCCGACCTGCTGGACGTGGCGGAGGCCGCCGGCGAGCTGCTCGCCACGGCGCACATGTCCGAGGGCCGGCTGCTGCGCACCTCGCGGGACGGCACGCCCGGCGCCAACGCGGGCGTGCTGGAGGACTACGCGGACGTCGCCGAGGGCCTCATCGCGCTGTACGGCGTCACCGGCCGCGCGCGCTGGATCGAGCTCGCAGGCGACCTGCTGGAGATCGTGCTCACCCGGTTCGGCGACGACTCCGGCGGGTTCTACGACACCGCCGACGACGCGGAGCGGCTGTTCCGCCGCCCGCAGGACCCGACGGACAACGCTACGCCCGGCGGGTGGTTCGCCGCGGCCGGGGCGCTCCTCTCCTATGCGGCGCTGACCGGCTCGGCCCGGCACCGTACGGCGGCGGAGGCCGCGCTGGCCCCGCTCGGCGTGCTCGCCGGACGTTTTCCACGGTTCTGTGGATGGGGGCTGGCGGTGGCCGAGGCCCGGCTGGCGGGGCCGACGGAGATCGCCGTCGTCGGCCCGCCGGACGACCCGCGCACCGCGGCCCTGCACCGTACGGCCCTCCACTCCACCGCACCCGGCGCGGTGGTGGCGCTCGGCACGCCCGGCGCGCCGCCCGCCGTACCGTTGCTGGAGCACCGCGACATGGTCGGGGGCGCCCCGGCCGCGTACGTCTGCCGCGGCTTCACCTGCCGCCTCCCCGTCACCGACCCCGACGCCCTCCTCACCGAGCTGTCCGCCCAGACGTGACCGGCTCCGCCGGAGTCCGCGGCGAGCGGGCACCCTGAGGGGTCAGACTTCCCATTAGGCGCCGGCCTCCCGCCGGCGGACGAGCTCGGCGAGCTGGGCGGTGATCCACTCCTCGGCGCGGTCGTGGGCCACCCCGGCCTCGCGGAGCGCCCGGCCGCCCGCGCCGTCCGGCTCCTCGAGCAGCGCGAGCAGGATGTGCTCGGTGCCGATGTAGTTGTGGCCGAGCCGCAGCGCCGTACGGACCGTGAGGTCGCGCACCTTCTTGGCCTGCGCGGTGAAGGCCGGGTGCCCGTCCTCGCCGGTCCCCGGCGCGGGAAGTGCGGCGCCGGCGGCGGCCCGTACCTCCCCGAGGCCGGCGCCCTGGGCGACGATCGCCTGCACGCCGAGGCTATCCTCGTCGCCCAGCAGGGCGATCAGCACGTGCTCGGTGCCGACGGCGCCGTGCCCGGCCGTGGTGGCCAGCCGCTGCGCCTGGTTGACGACGCCCCGCGCCTTCGGGGTGAAGCGGGAGAAGGCGCCGGTGAACATCGCGTCGGCGTCCGCGTCGGACGGCCGGGGGACGAACCGTTTCTGGGCGGCCTGCTTGGAGACGCCCATGCTCTGTCCGATCGCCGTCCAGGAGGCCCCGGCACGGCGGGCCTGGTCGACGAAGTGCCCGATCAGGTGGTCGGCCAGCTCGCCGAGCTCCTCCGAGACCTCGAAGGCGACGGCGAGGTGGTCGAGCCCGTCGCCGTCCGGCCGCTCGGACTTGATGTGGGTGATCAGATCGTCGAGTCGTACGGGTGCTTCGCTGATGTCGTCAACCGTAGGTTGACGCCCCGATGTTGGTCAACCCTGGGTTGACGGAGGTGGTCGGCGGGGGACCCTGGCCCGCCCGTGCGGCTCTGTGCTTTCCTCGTGATCACTGCCAACGCGAGGAGGCCGGGACGCCATGGACACGACCCGCCGCGAGGCCGTCCAGGTCGGGGGCATGACCTTCGACGTCGTCTTCGGAGGCCCGGACGGGGCTCCCGACGACGGCGCCACGCCGGTCCTGCTGCTGCACGGCTTTCCGCAGTCGGCGAGCTGCTGGGGCACGGTCTCCGCGCGGCTGCATGCGGCCGGGCTGCGTACGATCGCCCCTGACCAGCGCGGATACTCCCCGGGCGCGCGCCCGTCCGCGGTCGAGGACTACGAGACGCCGCACCTCGTCGGGGACGTGATCGGGCTGCTCGACGCGCTCGGCCTGGAGCGGGTCCATCTCGTCGGGCACGACTGGGGCGCCGCGGTGGCCTGGCACGTGGCGATCCGGCATCCGGACCGGCTGGCCACGCTGACCGCGGTCTCGGTGCCGCACCCGGCGGCGTTCGGCCGGGCGCTGCGGGAGGACGCCGACCAGCAGGAGCGCTCCACCTACATCCAGCTCTTCCGGCAGCCGGGCAAGGCCGAGGAACTGCTGCTCGAGGACGGGGCGCGGCGGCTGCGCGCCATGTACGGCGACGCGGTGCCGGCCGGCCAGATCGAGGAGCACGTACGGCTGCTGAGCGAGCCGGGGGCGCTCACCGCCGCGCTCAACTGGTACCGGGCGATGACCGCGCACCGCACCTCCGACGTGGCCGGGGACGACGCGGTGCGGGTCCCGACCACGTACGTGTGGAGTACGGACGACATGGCGCTGGGCCGGACCGGGGCGGAGGAGTGCGGGCGGCACGTGACGGGGCCGTACCGGTTCGCGGTGCTGGAGGGCGTGACCCACTGGGTGCCCGAGCAGGCTCCGGAGGAGCTGGCCGAGTTGATCGTGGAGCGGGCCGCGGGCTGAGGCCGTACGACGCGCCGGACCTGCGGTGTTGCGCGGCGGGACGGCGTGGTGTAATCATGATTACGTGAGTACGGCTGAGCTTGCGGAAAAGGTCCGTGGCTGGTTCCTCGGCCGCCTTCCCGAAGAGTGGTTCGAGGGCCCGGCCGAGGTCCGGCTCGATCGTGAGGAGATCACGATCCTCGGCGTGCTCCCCGCCCCCGCGCCCACCGAGGACGCCACCGAGGTGGAGCGGGCCGCCGCGATCGCCGGCCGGGTCCAGTCGTTCCGCGAGGAGACCCGGGAGCGGCGCATCGAGATCGCCCGCGAGGCCGAGCACCGGTTCGGCCGCAAGGTCTCCTGGGGCGTGGAGTGCGCCGGCGAGCGCACCATGTTCACCACGCTGTCCGTGCCGGTGATGACCCGCCTCCGCCAGTCGGAGCGGCAGGTCCTCGACACGCTCGTCGACGCCGGGGTGGCCCGCAGCCGCAGCGACGCGCTGGCCTGGTGCGTCCGGCTCGTCGGGAAGAACGCCGACGACTGGCTCGGCGAGCTGCGCGACGCCCTCCGGCACGTCGAACGCGTCCGCGCCGAAGGCCCCGGCGCCTAATGGCCTGACCTGCCGCGTGCCCGCGCGGCTTTTTTCGGCCCCGGGCGCGGAGTATCGGCCGTGCCGAAGGGGTGAAACGGACGGTCCGCGCACCCCCGCGTCCCCGGCCCGTACGGAACCTAACTGCGAAAACATTGCGCGCGGTGAAATGGAATAGACCAGTGGTCCATACCGCACTCCGCAATCCGAAATCCGCCGGTAATGCGTAATTGCGATCACACGGCCGACCGGCACGAGTTCCGAACGTATTCCCGGGGTAGACTCCACGGCACCGCACCAGTACTGGTTGGGACCCGTCCATGGCCCTGGCTGCAAAAGGAGCGATCGTGGCGTACGAGGTCAACGCTAAGTCGGTCGAATGGAATCCAACTCCCGAACGGCTGCGTGAACTCACCGAGAAAATGCCCAACTCCCAGCGCACGGAGTTCGGCAACGTGGTGGTGAAGGCACGCGTCGACAGCCGCAGTGCGCGGTCGACATATGTCGTCGACGATTCGACGAATGCCACCAAGCAGACCATCGACCGCGCGGAGTTCGACCGCATCGCGGCCCTGCAGGACGCGTACATCGCCGACGCCGACATGGTCGTCGTCGACGGTTACATCGGCAGCGACCCGGAGTTCCGGACCCGGGCGCGGCTGGTCATGGAGGCGGCCAACGCGAACGTCGCCGGCATGCAGCAGCAGCTCTACTACCCGGTGGAGGCCGACTATGACCCGGCCACCTGGGATCCGCACACGACGGTGGTCTACACGCCCAATCTCGAGGCGCCGGGCTACCCGAACGACCGCGCCATCGTGGTCGACCTGAACGCCAACGTCACGCGGGTGCTCAACTCGGACTACTTCGGTGAGTCCAAGAAGGGCGGCCTGCGCATGTGGAACAACATCGTGTACGGCCGCGGCGGCCTCTCGCTGCACGCCGGCTGCAAGGTGATCCCGGTCGACGGCGAGAACAAGACCGTGCTCATCGTCGGCCTCTCCGGGACCGGCAAGACCACCACCACCTTCACCACCCAGCTGGGCAGCAAGCCGGTACAGGACGACTTCGTCGCGCTGATGCCGGGCGGCCGCGTCTACACGACCGAGAACGGCTGCTTCGCGAAGACGTTCGGGCTCGACCCGGAATTCGAGCCGGCCATCTACAACGCCACCACGAAGCCGGACGCGTACCTGGAGAACGTCTCCGTCGACGCGGACGGCAAGGTCGACTTCTTCGACACCAGCTACACCAAGAACGGCCGTACCACGTGGCCGTTCAAGTACGTGGACCCGTGGCCCGCGGACGACCTGCGGCCCGCCGAGTTCCTGCTGATCCTGAACCGGAACGAGAACATCATGCCGGGCGTGGCGCGGCTGGACCGGGCGCAGGCGGCGGCGTACTTCATGCTCGGCGAGACCACCGGGACCAGCGCGGGCGGCAAGGACGAGGAGGGCAAGTTCCTCCGCGTGCCCGGCACCAACCCGTTCTTCCCGCGCGACATGGCGGACATGGGGAACCGCATCCTCGAGCTGATGGACGGCCACGAGCTCAAGGTGTTCGTGCTGAACACCGGGCGGGTCGGCGGCGGCGACGACGTCGAGGGCTCCAAGAAGGTGAAGATCCCGCACTCCTCGGCGATCGTGCAGGCCATCGTGCAGGACACGATCGCCTGGGAGACCGACCCGGACTTCGGGTACGAGGTCGCCACCACGCTGCCGGGCATCGACGACGCGGAGATCCTCCGGCCGCGGCTGCTGTACGAGCGGCAGGGCCGGATGGCGGAGTACGACGCCATGGTGGAACGGATGAAGCGCGAGCGCCGCGACTACCTCAACTCCTTCCCCGGGCTCGACGAGGCGATCGTCAAGTCCATCCGCTAGCGGAGCGTGCCTCTGGCCGTACCGGCCAGAGGCACTACCGATCGGTGGAGCCCGGCACCGGAGGAGGGTCCGAGGACATCCACCGGTGGCCGCCGGAGAGATCTTCTGCTTCGCTTCCTTCTCGGCCTTCCGGAACTGCGCGTTCTGTCGGAAACTCTCCGCCTTCATGTACGTGCGCGTGACGTTTCGCCTCGGCTCGTGTCCCGCGGTGTGGAAGTGGCGTATGGCCGCGGCGAGTTGCTGCCGGCGCTGGGTGAGTTGCAGTCGCGATACCTTCGTGGCCTGGCGGAGCGTCTCGAGCGAGGCCTTGATCTCCTTGCCCTTGGCCGTTCCCGCAGCCTTGGCCTCTCCGCTTTCTGCGCTTCGAGCAGCATTTTGTTCTGTTTGCTCGTCAGCGAGGTCAGCGCCTCCAAGTACTCCAAGGCCTCGTTCAGTTCCGCGGAGTCGGGCGCGGGTTTCCCCGTCATGATCGTTTTGGTTCGCCTGAGCAGTTCGGTGGCCAGCTGCCCGGCGACCTCGCCGGTAGCGACCAGCCGTTCCACGTTTGAGCCGTAGGGCACGCCGAAATGGATGCGAGCGGAGTGCTGCTCGCATCGTGCGCACGGCTGTCGCTGCGAGTCGCCGACGAGATGATCATCGGTGGTGATGTCGACGCCCGAACTCTTCCCGAGGTCCCGCGTGATCTGCTCGGGGGTCTTCCCGTGCTCCAGCTCGTCGATGGCGTAGTCGAGCCAGGAGGCCGCGTAGAGCATGAGGTTCTCGGTATGGCGGGGCACGTTCCCGGGCTCGGGGCGTCGCGGGCGGTTCCTTCCGACCATCTGGAGCACGGTGTCACCCGGCTTCATCCCCGCCTCGGTGAGCTCTCCGTACAGAGCCGG
>WHSL01000379.1 GCA_009380095.1 Streptosporangiales bacterium
CGCCGGGCTCCACCGCGAAGGTGAGCCGGTCGAGCGCGATCACGCGCGGATAGCGCATCGTCAGCTCGTGCACAGCGATCAGGGACACACCCGAACGCTAGTACCTGTACGGCCGTGCATGGGACGCTCTGCCGATCCGGGGGGCCACCCCCCGGACCACCAGACGCCGACAGGCCGGAGCGCGACACCCACCCGCGCGTCGCCGACCTTGACCGGGCCGGGTCCCTTAGGCTTCACGCGTTCACAGAGTCGGGCCAGTGCCGCCATGATCGCAGCTAGTGACCCTGGGGAAGGTCGCGATCACGCAGCGCTCGGTCATTGCTGGGGGGCGCATGACGACGACAGTGACGGGGACCCCTTCGCGCTTGCCGCGCCAGCGGGGTACGCGGCATCGAGACCCATGGCCGTTGTCGCGAGGGGAAGCGGCGGCCGTACGCCGCCCCGCGCTGGCGCTGCTCGCCTGCGTCGTCTGGGCGGCCGGTACGGCGGTCGCGCTGTTCCTGGTGGCCCGGGCGGACATGGACCCGTTCCACCTGCGCGGGCAGCTCGCGCCGATGATCGGGGGCGCGGCGGTGCTCGGCCTTGTGCTGACGGCCGCGCTCACGCTCGACGCCGGCCGCCGCCGGTTCGCCCGGCTCGGTGCCACCGTCGACTGGCTCGGCGGGTACGCCGAGGTCGTCTGCGCCGTGGCGGCCAGCCTGTTCGCCGCGTGGATCGCGCTGCTGCTGGCCGCCGCGCTGAACGGCACGCCCCACGGGTTCGACGGGCTCCGGGGCGACACCGTACGCATCGCCGCGCTGGCGCTACGGATGGCGGAGTCGCCGGTGAGCCGGGACGCCATCACCGGGACGGTCCCATCGGAATATCCACTGCTGTATCCGCTGCTCATCGGCTGGGCATCGGACCTCACCGGGAGCCCGGTGTGGATGCTGATGGGCCGCGCCGAGATCATCGGTACCTCGTTCGCCGTGGTCGCCGGTTACCTGATCTGGCGCCGCCTGGTACCACCCCTGCCCGCCCTGACGATCGCCTCCGCCGTCGTGGCCGTCTTCGCGCTGGTGGATACCCCGATGGCGCACAAACCGTACGAGACGATCACCCTCGCGCTGCTGGCGCCGTGGGTGATCGCCACCTTCTGCGACCCGCCGCGCGGGCGGCTGAGCTGGTGGGCTTCCGGCCTCATCGGCGGCCTGATGGTGGCCATGTATCAGGGTTTTCTGATACATTCCGTGTTCGCCCTGGTGGCGCTGCTGGTGTGGTCGATCCGGCGGGCTGCGGACCGGCGTGCCGCGGTGCTGCGGTACGCTGGCGTGGCGGTGGTCGCCTTCGCCGTCTCCGCGTTCTACACCGTCCCGTTCCTGTGGGCGAGCCTCACCGGTGATGGCGGGCAGCGGGTCAGTGACCTCTACGTGTCCGGCAGGCTGCTGCAGAGCTGGGTGCCCTTCTGGGAGATGACACCCATCGGGCTCCTCCAGTTGCTCGGGCTGATCGCGGTGGTGGTCTACTTCCGCTCCACCTGGTGGGCGGGGCCGCTGGCGTTCCTGGTGGCAGGTGCCTACCTCTATCGGCTGCTCGGTGCGACGTCGTTCCTCCTCACCGGTCACACCATGTTCGCCCACCGGGCCATGGACGTGGTGGAACTCGCGCTGGCCACCGCGGGAGTGCTCGCGGTGGCGCGGTTCGGCCCGCACGTGGCGACCCGGCTCTTCGGGACGCCGATCGCGTCCCGTCCGTCCGGGGTGGCGCTGGTCGTCGCGCTCGTGGGGTTCATCGGGTGGGCGAGCTTGGGGATCATGCCGTCGAGCCCTGCTTCGGGGCCCCGCGGTTACGACCTCGCCTTCCGCGCACACGTCGAGCGGCTACCGGACGGCACGGCACCCAGGTACGCCCCCGTCGAACGGTCCCCCTTCCCGTCCGCGGCGATCATCTCCGCGATCCGGTCGCGGCTGGGGGAGCGGGCGAACCCGGTCACGCTCAGCTATAGCGAGCGGTTGTACGCGTACGCGCCCTTCCCGGCGTACCTGCCGCAGAACCGCACGTCCGCCAACACGCTCATCCGCTGGGACGACAGGCTGGGGGAGCTGCGGCGGCTGGCCAGGGTGCCCGGCCCGGCGGCGTTCGCCGTACGCTCCCAGGCCACCGCGTTCGGCGGGATCGACGTGTTCATCCTGCAGGAGGACAGGGGCCGATGGTGGTTCACGCACGGCGAGGAGTTCGGCGTGGGTTTCCGGCCCGGGCTGTTCGACTCGCCCGCGTTCGAGGTGATCCGGCTGCCGAACTCCACCGTCGTGGCCATGCGCACCGGCTGACGCCCGCCAGGCCTCTCATCCGGCCGCCGCGTAGGTACGGGTGATCTGCTCCGCGAGTGCCGTGAGCAGCTCGGCACCGCGGTCGAAGAGCTCGTCCAGCGTACGAGGGCCGTCGGCGAGGCTGAAGGCGGCGGTCATGCCGCCCTTGTGCAGGTCCGTCAGGTCGTCGCGGAGCGAGCCCGCGAGCGCCACCACCGGTGCCCCGCCGGCCAGCGCGGCCACCGTGCTCACCACCTTGCCGTGCGCACTCTGGTCGTCGAGCCGTCCCTCACCGGTGAGGACCAGGTCCGGCCGGTCCGCCAGCGCCTCGGGCAGCCCGACCGTCTCGGCCACCAGCCGCCCGCCCGGGGCCATCTCCGCACCCAGGGCCGCCACCAGGCCCGCCGGGGTGCCGCCGGCGGCACCCGCGCCG
>WHSL01000234.1 GCA_009380095.1 Streptosporangiales bacterium
GAACGGGGCGGTCCACGGCCGGGCGAGGAAGTCCGCGGGGGGCGAGGTAGAAGGTGTGGATTCCGGCCGTGATCGTTGGTATCAGCACGAGTGCGATCATCGTGGCGGGGCGTCGCCGGGAACCGGGGACGATGTAGGCCCCGGTGAAGATCGCCGTGGCGAGAACCCCCAGGAGGACCGGGGGCTGAACGATCAGTACGGTCAGCGTGGCCTGGGTGATCAGGAGGACGAGGAGGACCGGCCCTCCCGCCACGAGGTCCGGTCGCCCGCCGGCCGCGGGGAGCAGGAAGCTCAGGAGGAGAAGGAGAACCAGCCCCGCGACCACGAGGTCGAGCCGGCGCCGTACGCGAGCGCCGTGGTAGAGCCAGGGGCCCAGGCCGGCGGCCGCGAGGAAGCCCAGGAAGGTCAGGGCGATGCCCGTCCAGACGATGGGGTACCGGTCGAAGAGGGCTCCGGCGACCTCCACGGGCGAGAGTCCGGCCAGCCGAGGGGTGCCGAGCGGACCGGACGACGCCGTCAGCCAGGTGACCGTGAGATGGGTCAGGCCGACCAGATAGCCCGCCGATAGGGCGGCCCCGATGACACCGGGCTGGAGCCGCGGGGCCTGGCGCGCCACTGCCAGGCCGACACCCAGTGCGCACAGGAGGCCGGCGGGCAGGCCTGCCGTGAAGGCGAGCAGCGCGTCGTAGGACCAGATGCGTTCTACGTCGCCCCAATGGTCCGGGTAGTTCAGGACCCCGTCGCGGATGTGGCTCTTGACGGTTCGTGGTGGGCTCTTCATTCTTCGGACACTTGCTGTGTCTGGCGTACGGGCAAGGAGTAGGGTGGGCTGCTGGCGACCGGGTTCACGCTTGGGCTCGCGCCGGCCGGGTACCTGGCCGACCGGCCGTCCCGCAAGGCGATCCTTCTCGTCAGCGTGCTCCTCTATTCGCTGGGGACCCTTGCCATCCCATTGGCCGTGGGATTCGCGGACATGAGCGCCTACCGGCTGCTCTCGGGCATCGGTGAAGGCGTTCAGGCGACCGCGCTGTACGCGGCGATCGGTGCCTTCTTCTTCCACCGCCGTGCGGTCGCCGCCGGTGTGGTGGGGTCGCGTTCGGCGCGGGTGTTTTCTTCGGGCCGATCGCCGGAACCGCGCTCGCCGAGAGCTTCGGAACCTGGCGCGCCGCGTTCTTCGTGTTCGCCGCCGCCGGGTTGCTGATGTGCCTGCTCATCGCCGCGATGGTGTCCCGGGGGCTCACCGAGGCCGTCACCGGTTCCGCGGGGCCCTCGCCCGCCGCCTACGACCACGTTCCGGCCTCGCCGTACAACCGCAACACGCTCGGGATCGGCATCGCCTGTGCGGTGTCCGGCCTGGTCTTCTACGGCTACCTGGGGTTGTATCCGACCTTCCTGCGGGAGGAGCTGGGGTTCACGGCCGCCGAGGCGGCGTTCGGTGCCTCCATGGGCGGGCTCGGCGCGATGATGGCGCTGCCCGCGGGCTGGCTGGGCGACCGGCTGAACCAACCCCGCCTGCTCGCGTTCGCGTTCGCAGCGACGGGCGTCACCAGTTACTTCATGTACCAGGTCGCCACCTCCCCCTCGGCCCAGTACGTGCTCTCCTTCCTGATCGGCACGTTCGCGAGCGGCTTCCTGTTCACCAACTGCGCCACCGCGATGCAGCGCGCCGTACGGCCCGAGCAGGTCGGGCGGGGGCCGGGCTGTTCGTCCTCACGTACTACGTCGCCGCGGCCTTCTCCGGACTGCTGTTCGCCCGCCTGGTCGGCGAGCTCGGCTGGGGCGGCGCCGGTCTCTGGCAGCTCACCCTCCTCCCCCTCGTGGGCATCGCCGGCGTCGCCCTCGTCCGCACCTCGACCATGGTCGTACCGCACCGGACCAGGTGATCCGCCGAGCCGGCGCCGGGTTTCGCCGGGCCGGCCAGGGGCAGCGGGAGGGCACGCGTCAGGGGGGAGGAAGGCCGTGCGGCTACGGCATGTCCGCCCCGAGGAACCCGGGTACCGGCGGCGACGGTACGGGCGCGGCTTCCGCTACCTGGACGTGGACGGCCGCCCGCTGCGCGACCCCGAGGCGCTCGACCGGATCCGCGAGCTCGTCATCCCGCCGGCCTGGGAGGATGTGTGGATCTGCACGCGGGCCAACGGCCACCTGCAGGCGGTCGGCACCGACGCCGCCGGCCGCCGCCAGTACCTCTACCACCCGCTCTTCCGCGAGCGGCAGGAGCGGGCCAAGCACGATCACGTGCTGGACGTCGCGGAGGCGCTGCCGCGGATCAGGGCCGCGGCCGAGCTGCACCTCGGCGAGCGCGGGCTGACCAGGAACCGGGTGCTCGCCACCGCCGTACGCCTGCTCGACCTCGGCTTCTTCCGGATCGGCGGTGAGCGCTACGCCGAGCTGTACGAGACGTACGGGCTCACCACGCTGCTGAGGGAGCACACCAGCTGCCGCCGGGACGAGATCACCTTCGACTATCCCGCCAAGCACGGCGCGCAGCAGGTGCACGCGGTGGCCGACCCGGTGACCTGCGAGGCCGTCCGGGCGCTGCGCCGGCGGCGCGGCGGCGGCGAACGCCTGCTCGCCTACTACCGGCGCCCACGCTGGTACGACGTCACCGGACCTGAGCTGAACGACTACCTCAGAGAGGTGGGCGGGCTCGAGGTCACCGCCAAGGACTTCCGTACGTGGCACGCGACCGTACTGGCCGCCGTGGCGCTGGCGGTCTCCCGGCTCGCGGGCGACGGCGGGACGGTCGCGCGCCGTCGCGCCGTGACCCGCGCGGTCCGGGAGGTCGCCGAGTACCTCGGCAACACCCCGGCGGTGGCCCGCTCCTCCTACATCAACCCCCGGGTCATCGAGCTGTACGAGGAGGACGTGACGGTCGCCGACGCGCTGGGTGAGCTCGGGGAGCACGCGGAGTTCGGCGTGCCCGCCACGCAGGGGCCGGTGGAGCGGGCGGTGCTGCGGATGCTGCGCCGCGCGGGCGAGGCCGGATAGCGGGCGATAATCAACCAAGCAGTTGACAATCTCATTCATCCGAATAATAGTCATGTCATGAACACCTCCCCGAGTCCTCTCAAGATCCTCATCGCCGGCGGCGGTATCGGCGGGCTGGCGCTGGCGCACGGGCTGCGCCGGGCCGGCATCGACGTCACCGTCTTCGAGCGCACCGTGGCCCGTACCGACTGGGTGCAGGGCTACCGCATCCACATCAACCCGGACGGCGGCCGCGCCCTGCGCGCCTGCCTCCCCGAGGCGAACTGGCGGCGCTTCGTCGCGACCGTCTCCGGTGCGGGGGACGGGTTCGGCTTCCTGAGCCCTCGGCTCACTTCGCTGCTCGACCTGCGGGGCGATCTCCTCGACCACGGGGCGGACGACCCGGCCGAGCGGCACCACGGGGTGAGCCGGATCAACCTGCGCGAGGTCCTGCTCGACGGCCTCGGCGACGTGGTGGAGCACGGCCGCGCCTTCGAGCGGTACTCGATCACTCAGGACGGCCGGGTCACCGCGCACCTCGCGGACGGTGGCGCCGTCACCGGCGACCTGCTGATCGGTGCGGACGGCGCGAACTCCCGGGTACGGGACCAGTTCCTGCCGCACGCCGGCCGGATCGACACCGGCGTCGTCGCGGTCGCCGGGAAGTACCGGCTGACCGCCGAGTCGCGGGCGCGGCTGCCCCGGGTGCTCACCACCCGCGCCAACAGCGTGGTCCCCGCCGGGCCCGGGTTCCTGTTCACCGCCGTCTGGGAGCCCGACGCGTCGGCCGGGTCGCACGGGGACGGTGCCGCCTACACGTTCTGGGCGTACGCGGACGCGGCCGGCCGCCTGCCCGCCGAAGGGCTCGGCGGCGAGGCACTGATCCGGCTCGTCGGCGAGCGGATCCAGGGCTGGAGTCCGCGGCTGCGTGAGCTCGTCGCGGAGTCGGACCCGGAGACCGTCAACGCGATCCGGGTCCGGAGCGCGCCGCCGCGGGTCGACCCCTGGGAGACCGGGCCGGTCACGCTGCTCGGCGACGCGATCCACTCCATGACGCCGATGGCGGGGATCGGCGCGAACACCGCGCTGCGCGACGCCGACCTGCTGCGCCGCGTGCTGATCGAGGTCGCGGAGGGCCGGCGCGGACTGCGCGACGCGGTCGGGGAGTACGAGCGCCGGATGCGGGAGTACGGCTTCGCGGCCGTACGGCTGTCCCTGCGCAACGCCCGCCAGGTGGCGAGCGGCAACCCGTTCGCACGGCACGGCTTCCGCGCTTTCCTGCGCACCGCCAACGCGCTGCCCGCCATGAAACGCCGGATGTTCGCCGACCAGGGCCGCGCCCCGGACACCGCGGCACGTTGACCGGCGTCCGGTGGCGGGCGGCGAAATCGTCGGTGGCGGCTGGCAGGGTGCCGGGCAGCCTGACGTGGTGGGCCTGCAGGAGGTCTGGGCGGAGGGGGAGGAGAACCTGGCCGGGTGGCTCGCCGATGAGCTCGGCCTGGGACGTGGGAGCCGTTCGGCGAGCCCGCGCACTGGCAACGCCGCCTGCCCGGGACGGCGGCGGCCATCGGGGTCGCCGACCCCGCCGCGCCCTGCGCGACCTGGGATCCGGCCAACCCGCACGTGATGGCCGGCCCACCGGTCCGGGTCGACTACATCCACGTCGGCCCGCCCGGTCCCGACGGCATCGGCACCATCCGCTCCGTACGCCGCACCGGCGACACCCCGCCCGACGGCGTCCATCCGTCGGACCACTTCGCCGTCCTCGCCGACCTCACCCCAGAGTGAACGGCGGAGGGTAGATTAGACGTAACCAATTACGTCGTACTGGAGTACGTCTTATGAACTCCGCTCTGCCGAAGCCGCCTGGCCTGTTCGATCGGACCCGCGAATGGGCTGCGCTCGCTGATTTCGTGGCGCCTGGGGGGCCTGACAGTCTCCGCCTGGGGGTCGTCTACGGGCGCCGGCGGCAGGGGAAGTCGGAGATCTTGCAACAGCTCTGCGAGGCGACGGACGGCTTCTACACTTTGGCCTTGGAGCAGCATGCGAAGCCCCTCGCTCTCCAACGATTCGCCGATGGGCTGGCTGCCTGGGCCGGTCTCCCTCCAGGTCTTACGTTCTCCACCTGGGAGAATGCGTTGGAAACCGCCGTCCGGATGGCGGGTGAACGGGCCGGGTTGCAGGGCCGGCCGCAGCTGATCGTGATCGATGAGCTTCCTTTCCTGCTAGGCGCCTCACCAGAGATCCCCGGCGTGCTGCAGTGGCTCTACGACACTTACGGGCCGACGCTCGGGGACGGCAAGCCGCCCGTACGGCTCATCGTCTGCGGCTCCGCCCTGTCGATCATGTCGAGGCTGCTCAGCGAGTCGAAGGCGCTGTACGGCAGGGCGCTGATCAACCTGTGTCTCGGCTCGTTCGACCACATTGATGCCGCCGAGTTCTGGGGGATCAACGAGCTTGAGGTGGCACTTCGCCTCCATGCGATCGTCGGAGGGGTGCCCGGCTACCGTGCGATCACGGCGAACCGTCCGGCGCCCGGGACCTTGGACGAGCTGGACGAATGGCTGATGTCGACCGTGTTCAATCCAGGCCATGTGATGTTCGACGAGATCGATGTGCTCTTCACTCAGGAGCCGGGGATCAAGGACCGGGCTCTGTACTACGGCATCCTCGCAGCGGTGGCCGGTGGTGCGGGAACGCCGGCGAAGATCGCGGTCAAGCTGGAGCGCGATCCGCGGACGATGACGTATCCACTGGGCGTGCTGCGGCGAGCGGGCTTTCTCGCGTACGACGAGGATCTCCTGGTCGCGCGCAAGCCGGTGGTGTCGATCGCCGACCCGGTCATGCGGTTCCACCATGCGATCACGCGTCCTCGGCTGCAGCTCTTCCAACGCCCGGCCCGAGCGGCACAGGCGTGGGAAGAGGCCAAGCCGATCTTCTCCTCGCAGATTCTCGGACCGCACTTCGAGTCCCTGGCCAGGGAGTGGACCATCACCTCGATGGAGACCCGAACCGGCCTGCCGATCGGCTGGACCGGCACGACGTCGGTGCCCTGTCGCGAACACGGCATCAGCCACCAGCTCGACGTCGCCTCTCTGAAGCCAGGCGACATGCCCCGTACCGCCTCCGCGCGGATCGTCCTCATCGGCGAGGCCAAGTGCACCAACCGGCAACGCGACGTCTCCGACCTGGATCGGCTGGCCCACATCCGCGAATTGCTCGGCGAGCGAGCCGAGGGTGCGGCACTCGCTCTGTTCAGCCGTACCGGCTTCCGCGCCGATCTGCGTACCGCTGCCGGTCGCGGCGACGCCATCCTCATCGGCCTGGAGGACGTTTACTCTCGCTGAGCCTTGCGGCATACAAGGAGCTGGGCCACCCTGGCCGAGGGAGCGGGCTGAGCGAAGGGGCCCAGCATGTCGCTGACGATTCCGCTCGTCGTCGTGGCCATCGTTGCGATGCTCGTCGGGGTGATGGGTCCGGGCAGGTGCCACGGTGCGATCGCGAAGCCGCCGCATCGAGGCTGCCTTCGCACGACGACCGGGTGGTTCTGGAAGTGCCCGAATCACGGCAGACAGGTGTACTTCCGGCTGATGGCGCGGCTCGGTGGAGGTGCCCTGCCGCACCGCCGAGTTTGCGAGGGCTGTGGTCAGTCCACAAGGTTCGTCCGTCTCAACGGCACCGGCAAGCCGTTCCTCGGATGTTCGGCCTATCCCCGGTGCACCACCAAGCGGTTCCTGGATCAGCCCTTGTGACCCGAGCGCGTTCGCCGGTCGATCACGATGGAGTGCGTGCGCCGGTCATGCCAGCACTGACGCGCCGGGTCCCACAGCAGCCAGGCCAGGTTGTAGATCGCGAGCGGGGGCAGCAGCACCTGAGGCGCGGCGAAGATCGCGCGGCGGAGCAGGTCGGCCCGGCCCAAGGCGGTGCTCGTCCATATGGATATGGGCTCGATGCGGAGCAGGTGCTTGCCGGGGCTGAGGCCGCCGTACGTCGCGATCGGCTCGTACAGCAGGGCCGGCAGCGCCGTCGCGGCCGCCGTCCCCCAGCCGGGGGCGCCGAGAGCGCCCGCGATAGCCCAGCCAATGGCTGCCGCGGCCGTCGCGAGTGCCGTGTCGACGAGCCGCGCCAGTAGCCGGGCGGACCGGGGCGCGAGGTCCGCCCAGGACGCGCGCCAGCCCAGTGTGGCCCGTGCCGCCGTGGCGCTGGGCGCGGTCATGCCGAGCGCGACCGGTACCTCGTGAGCGCGCTTGACCACGTCGCCGCGGCGGGCGAGTTCATGTCCCGTCCCAAAACTGAAGTAGAGGTCGCGCCCCTTCTTGCGTTGATGCAGGTAGAAGGGCTCGTCGCGGCCGCAGTGGCACCGCAGCCAGGCTGCGTACGGGGTCAGGTCGATCACCGATCGAACACCGTGGTGGGCCAGCATCGTGCCCGGTTCGAGCTCCGTGGCCAGCCGCAGGTTCCGCGTGCGGAAGGGCGGAAGACCACTGAGCTGCTCCACCTCCGTCGCCGGGCCGTGCCGTGGGTCGGCGCGAGTCTGTCTGACCCGCGCCAAGTCGATCTCCTGCAGGGGTGCCAGCGCGTCCAGGAGCAGCGAGATACCGCCGTGGAGCCGGTCTTCGTCGATCGCCTGGTCGTCGCGTTCCTGCGGCCAGCCGCCGTGCGCGTACCGGTTCCGCACCGGCATGTACTCGGAAAGTGCCGGGAGCGCGCCGGTGATGGCTTTGAGCAGGGCCGTGGTGAGCGGGTCGTCACGGATCTCGGCCATCTCCTTCGCCGTGGCACGCAGAGCGCCGTCCCAGATGCCGAGGGCGATGCCGCCCTTGGCGAGGCGTTCCTCCCAGTTGCGTACGCCGCCAGGCCTTACCTCGTGGGTACGGCACCAGCCGAGGGCGAGCACGCCAAGAGTCGCAGCGATGGTCTCGGCGAGGACTCCCAGCCGCTGCAGCCGTTCGGCGCCCTCCGCGTGTTCGTACGCCTGCGCCGTGTGGGCGATGGGGAAGGGGTAGCGCTCTAAGCGGTGTCCACGCATGACCGTGCTCCCTGCCGACGGTGCGCATGGGAACACGTACGGTAGCCACGTGCAAGGGGCGGTCGTTCTGGTGTCCGAATCGGGCCAGAGGGACGGAACGGCGCCAGTGCGAAGAGGTGCGCCCTCGGTGTCCGCGCGCTCTGGCGCCGTGGAGGTATCGGGGCTTTGATCGTCGGTGTGGACCGGAGCGTCCGCGTACGGTCGGCGGGGGCGGCCGGCCGGATTCAGAGCCGATCGATTCCCGGGAGCACGTGATGGCCGTTTCCACGCAGGTCATGACCGATGAGCAGCGCCGTTCTGTGGCGCGTGAGTATCTGATGGCGTTCGACCGGGGTGGGGTCACCTCCAGCGGGGCGCCGATCCTCGACCTGTTCGCGAGCGACGCTCAGGTCTTCTTCCCCAAGTGGGGAGTTCGGCGCGCCGGGCGGGTCTGAGGGGGTGACGGTCCTCCGGCGAAGGAGCACGGCATGGAGAAGGTCACGTCCGCCGACGGCACCACGATCGCGTACGAACGCACCGGGGACGGGCCGCCGCTGGTCCTCGTGCTCGGCGCGTTCTGCACCCGGCACAGCGCCGCGGGCCTGGTGCCGCTCCTC
>WHSL01000389.1 GCA_009380095.1 Streptosporangiales bacterium
ACCGGCATGCTCCGCGGCGAGGAGTTCCGCGTCACGACGACCTCGGTGAGCACCGGCTCCAGCGTCTCCAGCAGACCGATCACGTCCTTGTCCGCCATCACCGCGACGATGCCGACGAGCCGGGTGAAGGCGAACGAGTCCCGTACGGCGTCCACCGTGGCGGCCATGCCCGCCGGGTTGTGCGCGGCGTCCACGATCACCGTCGGACTCCGCCGTACGACCTCCAGCCGCCCCGGCGACGCCGCACCGGAGAACCCGCGCCGCACCAGCTCCGGATCGAGCTGATCGTCCCCCTCCGCCGGAATCGCGAACGCCTCCACGGCGGCGAGCGCGGTCGCCGCGTTGCCCGCCTGATACTCCCCGAACAACGGCAGGAAAACGTCGTCGTATACCCCGCGCAGCCCCTGCAAGCGCAGCACCTGCCCGCCGACCGCCACGTCCCGGTGCAGCACCCCGAACTCCAGCCCCTCCCGGGCCACGGTCGCACCCACCTCGACGGCCCGCCGCAGCAGCACCTCGGCGGCCGGCACCTGCTGCTGCGCGAGCACCACGACGGCCCCCGGCTTGATGATCCCGGCCTTCTCCGCGGCGATCGTCTCGATCTCGTCACCCAGGTACGCGGCATGATCGAGCGAAACCGGCGTCACCACCGCCACCGCCCCATCGGCCACGTTGGTGGCATCCCAGCCACCCCCCATGCCGACCTCCACCACCGCCACATCCACCGGCGCATCCGCGAAAGCCGCGAAAGCCATCCCGACGAGGACCTCGAAGTAAGACAGCCGCCGGTCGGCCTGGGCCTCGACGAGTTCCATGTACGGACGAACGTCGTCGAACGTCTCGACGAACCGCTCCTCGGAGAGGGGTACGCCGTCGATCGTGATCCGATCCCGCATGGTCTCCAGGTGTGGGCTGGTGAAGAGCCCCACGCGCAGATTCCGCTCCCGGAGCAGGCTGTCGATCATGCGCGCGGTGGACGACTTGCCGTTGGTCCCGGTGATGTGGATGACCGGGTACGCCCGCTGCGGAGACCCCAACAGGTCGACGAGCGCGGCGATCCTGTCGAGGCTCGGATCGAACTGAACCTCGTTCCCCCGGGCCTGGATTGACGCCTCGACCTCGCGATACCGATCGGCCTGCTGTTCCGTCACGCGGGAAGCCTACTCACGACCCGCGACCGGCGCGAAAGCGCCGCCCGGCCCACCCGGGGGCCTCGTACGGTGCCTCGATGCCGAACCTCGGCGGTCAACTCCGGCCACGTAGTGGTGAACGTCCGTCGCACAGTGCGACGATGATGCGTCGAACACGCGGAGAGGTGGCGGGTGGAGCGGGGACAGGCGTACGTCCGGGCGGCCAACGCCATCGCGGGCTTAGCCGAGGACCATCACCGGGCGCTCGGCCGTTACATGGCGTTCATCGTCGCCGGGCTGCGTGGCCCCGCCGCCGATCGGCTGCTCGACACCGCGCACGTGCAGCAGGCACAGGTCGTCCGCGCGTTCCTGACGGCGTGGGACGCGGCGGGCAACGCCGCCCGTCGCGAGGACGCCGAGCCGGGACCCCAGCCCATGCTGCGTCCGCCGCCGATGCGTGGCGGCGGAGGGGGTGCCGGGCGGCGCGGCGTGGACGTCGGCGTACTCCGGGAGGCGATCCGCGAGGCTCGCGTGGCCGGGACGCGCTTGTGCGACGCGGGGCGGGGCCTGACCTCGATATTGTCCCGCGCCGGCCTGGACCCTGCCCCCGGGTACACCGTTCAAGAGGTCGGCGACTGGCTGCTCGGCCAGCAGTACGAGGTGAAGCGCCGCCTCGCGCTGGCGGAGGCCGCGGAAGCCGCGGTGGCCGACGCGTTCGCCGGGCTCGGGCCCGCCGCCGGGTCGCTGGACGGGCGCCTGGAATCGCTGACCCCGGACGAACTGGCCGCGATGGTCGCGTTGCGCGAGGCCCTCCAACTGCCGGCCCGGCGGCAGCGGACCGACAAGGTCGCCGAATGGTGGGCCGCTCTCTCACCCGCGATGCGCACCCGGCTCACGGAGACCTTCCCACGTACGATCGGCGCCCTGGACGGGCTCCCCGCCGCTGCCCGGCACGACGCCAACACCCGCGTACTGAACGCCGACCTCCGCCGCTACCAGTCAGAACTCGCCGCCCTCCCAACCGCCGGCCCCGACGGCGGCCCCATCAACGTCATCGCCCGCGACGACCTCGAAAAGAAGATCGAAGTCCTCGGCGACATCCAGGACAG